>NZ_JCAFVJ010000003.1:0-336875 GCF_059372295.1 Stenotrophomonas sp. YJH_SMC_33 | reverse complement strand
CCCGAGCGACTCGGCCAACTCCACGGCTTGGTGCTTGAACTCATCGGTGTAGCTACGACGGGTGATACGGGACATAAGGGACCTCCAAGTGCGATCAAAGTATCGCTTCTTGGCGTCCGCTGACGGGCGGCCAGATCAGTCCGCCGCATGGATGCGGCGGCCAAGCTTACAGGGACGTACTTGCAGCGTCCTCCGCGCAGCCCACCCGCCCGGCCAAGCCCATGAAGCCGGTCGACTAACAGTCGACCCTACCAAGCTGTCGCCACGAGGGGCTCCGCCGTTGGCCGGACACCCCGCGACAAACCCGCGCACGTGCGCAATCCCCACGAACGTCGGACAATGGAGACCTTGGCGGCCCGCCGCGCCGCCCCTCCCGCTTTCCGCTGCAAGGATTCCCCCATGGCCGCCCGCAAGTCCTCCGCCCCCCTGATCGAAGTCACCGCCCGCCCCGGCCAGCCGCTGGGCATGGCGCCGGCCACCTTCCTGCGCGACTTCTGGCAGAAACGCCCGCTGCTGATCCGCAACGCCTTCCCCAATTTCCAGACCCCGGTGCAGCCGGAAGACCTGGCCGGGCTGGCCTGCGAGGAAGGCGTGCTGGCGCGCCTGATCGAGCACGACAAGACCCAGGACGGCTGGCGCGTGCGCACCGGCCCGTTCCAGGAAGACGTGTTCCCCGCCCTGCCCGACCACGATTGGACCCTGCTGGTGCAGGACGTGGACAAGTGGG
The DNA here is from genome assembly GCF_059372295.1 of Stenotrophomonas sp. YJH_SMC_33. NCBI lineage: Bacteria > Pseudomonadati > Pseudomonadota > Gammaproteobacteria > Lysobacterales > Lysobacteraceae > Stenotrophomonas > Stenotrophomonas sp. YJH_SMC_33. The sequence goes on along the minus strand of NZ_JCAFVJ010000003.1, from coordinate 336,148 downwards.
ACCCGGACGTGCGCGCCCTGATCGAGCACTTCAGCTTCCTGCCGCGCTGGCGCATGGATGACGTGATGATCAGCTTCGCCGCCACCGGCGGCTCGGTCGGCGCCCATGTCGACCAGTACGACGTGTTCCTGCTGCAGGCCCACGGCCATCGCCGCTGGCAGATCGATGCCAGCGAATCGATCAAGGGCAGGCAGCCGCCGCTGGGCTTCCGCCCGGACGTGGAGCTGAAGCTGCTGAAGGTGTTCAAGCCAACCCACGACTGGGTGCTGGCGCCGGGCGACATGCTCTACCTGCCACCGAACGTGCCGCACCACGGCGTCGCCGAAGACCCCTGCCTGACCTTCTCCTTCGGCATGCGCGCGCCGTCCTCGGCCGAGCTGATCAGCGACTACCTGGACACCCTGATTGCCGATGCCGACGAGAACATCCGCTATCAGGATGCCGACCTGAAGGTGCCGGCCGACCCGAACGAGATCGACACGGTGGCGATGGCGCGGGTGATCACCGCGCTCAACGCCATCCGCATGAACGACCCGGACAAGCTGGGTGACTGGTTCGGCCGTTTCATCACCACCTACCGCGCCGCCGGCGAAGTGATGGCTCACCAGGCCGCTCCCGCACCGGAGGAAGTGGTCCAGGCCCTGGCCTCGGGCCTGCTGCTGCAGCGTCACCCCTGGGCGCGCCTGGCCTGGCGCCGGGCCAAGCGTGGCGCCAGCCTGTACGTCAGCGGCCAGGACTTCGCGCTGCCGGTGAAGGACGCGCAGCGCCTGGCCGGCGCCGAGCAGCTCGATGCCGCCGCCTATCGCGGCCTGTCCGACAAGGGCCGCGCGGTGGTCCAGCAGCTGTTGGCCGGTGGCGTGTTCCAGCTGATCGATCCGAACGAGGTGTATGACGCTGAAGATGAGGATGACGGCGAAGACGCCGTGGTGCTCGGCGAAGTGGTTGAAGGCCGTGACCGTGTCGACGCGATCGACGCCGACGCGGTGTCCGACGATGTCCACACCGTGACCGTGCACGACGACGGCATCGAGGTCATCGTCAACTTCGAGGATCACGACGAAGACGACAGCGACGACGGTCGCGCCTGAGCCCTGCCGCCATGGTCCGGGTCCAGCAGGTCAGCCACGCCGACGCCCACGTTGCCATCCACGACGTGCGCCAACGCGTGTTCGTGCAGGAACAGGGCATCGCCGCCGAACTGGAACGCGACGCGCTGGACCCGGTCAGCGCCCATGTGCTGGCGCTGGACGCCGAGGGCCTGCCGGTCGGCACCGGCCGCCTGGCCCCCGATGGCCGCATCGGTCGCATGGCGGTGCTGGCCGACCATCGCAGCCAGGGCGTCGGTGAGGCCCTGCTGGAGGCACTGGTGGAGGCCGGGCGCCGGCTCGGCCTGGCCGAACTGCACCTGCACGCCCAGCTGCCCGCCCGCGACTTCTATGCCCGCCAGGGCTTCCTGCCCGAGGGCGAGGTGTTCGAGGAGGCCGGCATCGGCCACCAGCAGATGCGGCGGCGGCTGGGCGCGGCCAGCGCCATCGACAGCCGCGCCGAGGCCGTGGCGGCCACTACCGCCGTCATTCACCGCGCCCGTCGCCGGCTGTGGCTGCACAGCCGCCAGCTCGACCAGGGCCTGCTCGACACGCCTACGGTGCAGGCCGCGCTGCGCCGCTTCGTCACTGCCCGCCACGACAAGCAGCTGCGGGTGATCGTGCACGATGCCGCTGCGATCGCCGCTGCCGGCGCCCCACTGCTGGCGCTGGCCCAGCGCCTGCCCAGCGTGGTCCGGTTCCGCGAGGTCAGCGATCCGGTCGACCGTGCGTTGGCCTCGGCCTGCCTGCTCAACGATGCGGGCGACTTCTACTTTCGTCTGATCGGCCATCGCCTCGACGGCGAGGCCGGCATCGCACTGCCTGCACGTTCGCAGCCGTTCGAGCAGCAATTGCTGCGTGTCTGGGACCGTTCGCGCGATTGCAGCGAACTGCGCGCGCTCGGCATCTGAGCCGGCGCCGCCGACCCAACCTGTCTGGAACCGGCACCCGAGGACGCGGGTTGCCCGCGGCAATGCCCCTTCGTGGCCCGTTGGGGGTACAATTTGGCTGTTTGAACGCGCCCGCGCAGGGCTATTCATCATTCCTGCCGGGTCCTTCTGAAGCCATACCCCACAAAGCGAATCAACACCCTCCATCGTGGACAATCAACTGAAGCAGTTTGCGCAATCTTCGCAACTCGCCGGCGGCAACGCCTCCTATGTCGAGGACCTGTACGAGCAGTACCTGGTCTCCCCGGATAGTGTCGATCCCAAATGGAAAACCTACTTCGATGGCTTCAAGGGCCGTGAAGCAGGTGACATTCCGCACTCGGCCGTCATCTCCCACATCGCGGACGCGGCCAAGGATGCGCTGAAAGCTGGCACCGGCAGCGGTGCGGGCGACGAGCGCGAGCGCAATGTCGGTCGTCTGATCACCGCCTACCGCTCCCGTGGCCACCTCGACGCCCGCCTGGACCCGCTGGGCCTGGCCGCACCGGTCAACACCCCGGACCTGGGCCTGCCGTTCCACAGCCTGTCCGATGCCGACCTCAACAGCGAGTTCAGCACCGGCGGCGTCGGCGGCCAGCCGCGCATGAAGCTGCGCGACCTGCTGGCACGCCTGAAGGCGACCTACACCGGCTCGATCGGTGCGGAGTTCATGCACATCTCCGAGGTCGAGCAGCGCCAGTGGATCTACAAGAAGCTGGAAGCGGCCGGTGGCAACTACCAGCTGGACGCTGACACCCAGCGCCGCACCCTGGAGCGCCTGACCGCGGCCGAAGGCCTGGAGCGCTACCTGCACACCAAGTACGTCGGCCAGAAGCGGTTCTCGCTGGAAGGCGGCGACTCGCTGATCCCGATGATGGACACCATCATCCGCAGCGCCGGCAAGGATGGCGTCAAGGACGTGGTGATCGGCATGGCCCACCGCGGCCGCCTGAACGTGCTGGTCAACACCCTGGGCAAGAACCCGCGCAAGCTGTTCGACGAGTTCGAGGGCAAGTTCGAGCACGACGAGCACGCTTCGGCCGGCGACGTGAAGTACCACATGGGCTTCTCCGCCGACGTCGCCACTGAAGGCGGCCCGGTGCACCTGGCGCTGGCGTTCAACCCGTCGCACCTGGAAATCGCCGACCCGGTCGTGGCCGGTTCCGTGCGTTCGCGCCAGGAGCGCCGGAAGGACACCGCCCGCAAGCAGGTGATGCCGATCCTGATCCACGGCGACGCAGCCTTCTCCGGCCAGGGCGTGGTCATGGAGCTGTTCCAGATGTCGCAGGCCCGCGGCTTCGCCGTCGGTGGCACCGTGCACATCGTGGTCAACAACCAGGTGGGCTTCACCACCTCCAACCCGCTGGATACGCGCTCCACGCGCTATGCCACCGACGTGGCGAAGATGATCGCCGCGCCGGTACTGCACGTGAACGGCGATGATCCGGAAGCGGTGGTGTTCGCCGCGCAGCTGGCCTTCGAGTTCCGCCAGAAGTTCGCCAAGGACGTGGTCATCGACCTGATGTGCTACCGCCGTTGGGGCCACAACGAGGCCGACGAACCGGCAATCACCCAGCCGCTGATGTACCAGGTGATCCGCAAGCACCCGACCACCCGCGAGATGTACGCCGAGCAGCTGGAGAAGGCAGGCGTGATCGCCGCCGGTGCCGGCAAGGCGATGGTCGATGCCTACCGCGAGAAGCTGGACGCCGGTGAAGTGACCACCGAACTGGCCAAGGTCGAGAAGACCCCGCCGAGCAGCCCGCTGTTCGTCGATTGGCCGAAGCTGCTGGAAGGCAAGCTGTCCGACCCGGTCTCGACCAAGGTCGAGAAGAACAAGCTGGTCGAACTGGCCAGGCTGATCAACACCATCCCGGACGAAGTGCAGCTGCACTCGCGCGTGGCCAAGGTCTACGACGACCGCCGCAAGATGGCCGCCGGCGAGATTCCGGGCGACTGGGGCTTTGCCGAGAACCTGGCCTACGCCACCCTGCTCGACGAAGGCCATGCACTGCGCCTGGTCGGCCAGGACGTCGGCCGCGGTACGTTCACGCACCGCCACGCGATCCTGCACGACCAGAAGACCGACAACTACTACATGCCGCTGCGGCAGCTGGTGGATTCGCCGGAGAAGGCCACCGTCATCGACTCGCTGCTGAGCGAAGAAGCGGTGATGGCCTACGAATACGGCTTCTCCACCACCGATCCGAACACGCTGTGCATCTGGGAAGGCCAGTTCGGCGACTTCGCCAACGGCGCCCAGGTGGTGATCGACCAGTTCATCGCCGCCGGTGAAGCCAAGTGGGGCCGCATTTCCGGCCTGACCCTGCTGCTGCCGCACGGCTATGAAGGGCAAGGCCCCGAACACAGCTCGGCGCGCCTGGAGCGCTTCTTGCAGCTGTGCGCGCTGGAGAACATGCTGGTGGTCGTGCCGTCGACTCCGGCCCAGGCCTTCCACATGCTGCGTCGCCAGCTGCACATGACCACCCGCAAGCCGCTGGTGGTGATGTCGCCGAAGTCCCTGCTGCGCCACAAGCTGGCGGTGTCGACCCTCGACGAGCTGGCCAACGGCGAGTTCCAGCACCTGATCGGCGACGCCAATGCCGACGCCAAGAAGGTCAAGCGCGTGGTGCTGTGCTCGGGCAAGGTCTACTACGACCTGCTGGAGGACCAGACCAAGCGTGGCCAGGACGACGTGGCGATCATCCGCGTGGAGCAACTGTATCCGTTCCCGCGTGCGCTGCTGGCTGCCGAGCTGAAGAAGTACGGCAAGGCCACCGACGTGGTGTGGACGCAGGAAGAACCGCAGAATCAGGGCGCGTGGTACCAGATCCGCCACCACCTGCAGTTCTGCCTGGCCGATGGCCAGAACCTGCACTACGCCGGTCGCGCACGCTCGGCCTCGCCGGCTGCCGGTCACATGGCTGACCATGTCCGCGAGCAGCAGCAGCTGATCGCCGACGCACTGGTCAACCCGTTCAACGACCAGGTCGCTGAATAACTCCCCCCCCTATTTAGAAGACAAACCAGGAAGCTCCCGCAATGGCCACCGAAGTCAAAGCCCCGGTACTGCCCGAATCCGTCGCCGACGGCACCATCGCCACCTGGCACAAGAAGGTGGGCGACGCCGTCAAGCGCGACGAAAACCTGCTTGACCTGGAAACCGACAAGGTCGTCCTGGAAGTGCCGTCGCCGGTTGACGGCGTGCTCAAGGAAATCAAGTTCAAGGAAGGCGATACCGTGACCTCCAGCCAGGTCGTGGCGATCATCGAAGAAGGCGCCGTAGCTGCGGCTCCGGCCCCGGCCGCTGAAGAGAAGAAGGCTGAAGCCGCACCGGCCGCCACTGCTCCGGCCGCTGCCGCTGCGCCGGCCCCGGCTGCCAAGTCGGCCGCCGACGCGCTGCCGCCGGGCGCCCGCTTCACCGCCATCACCGAAGGCGTGAACCCGGCCGACGTCGACGGCACCGGCCGTCGTGGCGCGGTGACCAAGGAAGACATCGTCAACTTCGCCCGCAACGGCGGCGCCGGCAAGGCCGGTGGCGCACGTCCGGAAGAGCGCGTGCCGATGACCCGCATCCGCAAGCGCATTGCCGAGCGCCTGATGGAGTCGAAGAACTCCACCGCCATGCTGACCACCTTCAACGAAGTCGACCTGTCCAAGGTTTCGGCCGCGCGCAAGGAACTGCAGGACGAGTTCGTCAAGGCCCACGGCATCAAGCTGGGCTTCATGAGCTTCTTCGTGAAGGCCGCCGCCAACGCGCTGCAGCGTTTCCCGCTGGTCAACGCCTCGATCGACGGCGACGACATCATCTACCACGGCTACTCGGACATCTCGATCGCCGTCTCGACCGAAAAGGGCCTGGTCACGCCGGTCCTGCGCAACGTCGAGCGCATGTCGTTCGCCGACATCGAGAAGACCATCGCCGACTACGCCAAGAAGGCACGTGACGGCAAGCTGGGCCTGGAGGAACTGCAGGGCGGCACCTTCACCGTGACCAACGGCGGCACCTTCGGTTCGCTGCTGTCGACCCCGATCATCAACCCGCCGCAGAGCGCCATCCTGGGCATGCACGCCATCAAGGAGCGTCCGATCGCCCAGAACGGCCAGGTCGTGATCGCGCCGATGATGTACCTGGCGCTGTCCTACGACCACCGCATCATCGACGGCAAGGACTCGGTGCAGTTCCTGGTGGACATCAAGAACCAGCTGGAAAACCCGGGCCGCATGCTGTTCGGCCTGTAAGAAACCTCCCGCCCCTCCGCGCCTGCGCGGAGGGGTTCTGGTAATGCATCAAGGAATAATTCAATGGCTGAACAATTCGACGTCGTCGTCATCGGTGCCGGCCCGGCCGGTTACCACGCTGCCATCCGCGCGGCCCAGCTGGGCCTGAAGACCGCCTGCATCGACGCAGCGCTGGGCAAGGACGGCAAGCCGGCCCTCGGCGGCACCTGCCTGCGCGTGGGCTGCATCCCGTCCAAGGCGCTGCTGGATTCCTCGCGCCAGTTCTGGAACATGGGCCACATCTTTGGCGACCACGGCATCAGCTTCAAGGATGCCAAGATCGACGTCGAGGCGATGATTGGCCGCAAGGACAAGATCGTCAAGCAGTTCACCGGCGGCATCGGCATGCTGTTCAAGGCCAACAAGGTCGCCGCCTATTACGGCTTCGGCCAGCTGCAGCCAGGCAACGTGGTCAAGGTGAAGCAGCACGACGGTTCGGAAGTCGAGCTGAAGGGCACCAACGTCATCATCGCGGCCGGTTCGGATTCGATCGAGCTGCCGTTCGCCAAGTTCGACGGCGAGACCATCGTCGACAACGTCGGCGGCCTGGACTTCACCGAAGTGCCGAACCGCCTGGCGGTGATCGGCGCCGGCGTGATCGGCCTGGAACTGGGCAGCGTGTGGAAGCGCCTGGGCGCTGAAGTGACCATCCTGGAAGCCATGCCGGAGTTCCTGGCCGCTGCTGACGCCGAAGTGGCCAAGACCGCTGCCAAGGAGTTCAAGAAGCAGGGCCTGGACATCAAGCTCAATGCCAAGGTTTCCAAGACCGAGATCACCGGCAAGGGCAAGAAGAAGGAAGTCATCGTCACCTACACCGACGCCGAAGGCGAAAAGACCCTGACCGTGGACAAGCTGCTGGTGGCCGTGGGCCGTCGCGCCGCCACCAAGGGCCTGCTGGCCGAAGGCACCGGCGTCAAGGTCAACGAGCGCGGCCAGATTGAAGTCGATGCGCACTGCCACACCGGCGTCGACGGCGTGTGGGCGGTCGGCGACTGCGTGCGCGGCCCGATGCTGGCGCACAAGGGCTTCGAGGAAGGCATCGCGGTGGCTGAGCTGATCGCCGGCCTGCCGGGCCACGTCAACTTCGACACCATCCCGTGGGTCATCTACACCGAGCCGGAACTGGCCTGGGTCGGCAAGACCGAAGCCCAGCTGAAGGCCGAGGGCATTCCGTACAAGGCCGGCAGCTTCCCGTTCGCCGCCAACGGCCGTGCCGTGGCGATGATCGAGCCGGCGGGCTTCGTGAAGATCCTGGCCCATGCCGAAACCGATCGCATCCTCGGCATGCACCTGGTCGGCGCCAACGTCTCCGAGCTGGTGCACGAAGGCGTGCTGACCATGGAATTCAGCGGCTCGGCCGACGACCTGGCCCGCATCTGCCACGCCCACCCGTCGCTGTCGGAAGTGATCCACGACGCGGCGATGGCGGTCAGCAAGCGCGCCATCCACAAGGCGAACTGATCGTTCGCGGGTTGTGCCGGCCGCTGGCCGGCATGGCCGGATGCAAGGAACCCCGCTTCGGCGGGTTTTTTTTTTGCTCATTTCCCTGTAGTGCCGAGCCCACGCTCGGCTGCCCTGCACAGGCCGCCGAGCATTGGGCTCGGCGCTACACCTTTCCGGCCGGCTTCTTCGGCGGATCGTCACAGATGCGGTGCCGGACCACGGTTCCACCCGCCTTCCACTCCTTCACCACCCGGCACCGCTCCCTGGGCTTGACCGCCCTGGCCGCTGCAGCATCCGCCTCATCGGCAGCGGCGGCCTGCTGTCGTTCCAGCCATGCGGACGACGGTGACACCGGTGTGGCCGGTGCCGGCCCCGCAAGCAATGCCAGCGCGACCAGCACCACTGCCCTCATGCCGCCACCGGGCCGCCGCCGAGCAGGCGCGCGGGCAGCATGAACAGCGCGCGCAGGAACGCAAACAGCGCCGAGAACGTGATGCCGACCAAGCGGAACGGCAGGCTCAGCAACCAGACAAACGGCCACGCGATCAGGGCGAGGACCGCCAGCGGCCAGCACAGCACGAACAGCAGGCACCACACACCGAGCGCGAACAGGGTCTTCATCACGGTCTCCTTGTGGCGGCACCTTGCCGCCTGCCGACACGTTGGCGCCCTGCCCTTGCCGCGCGCAAACGGTTTGCGACGAAACCGGGCTGGGGGCGATGAAACCGCCCCAGCGCCGGTACAACGCCGAGCCCATGCCCGGCTGCGCTTGGTGGCGACCGCATGGAACCGGCGCTGCACGGGGGCGCTGACAGCGGCTCCTGCCGCTGCCTTGGGCTCTACAGCGCCCGATGGCGGTTGCCGGCCAACGGCCGGCACGACCGTTACTCGAACGAACCGACCGAATCGTGGGCCAGGTTGTCGAATCGGGTGTATTCGCCAAAGAACTTCAGCTTGCACGAACCGGTCGGGCCACCACGGTGCTTGCCGATGATGATCTCGGCCAAGCCCTTGTCTGGCGAATTTTCCTTGTTGTAGTAATCGTCGCGGTAGATGAAGACGATCATGTCCGCGTCCTGCTCGATTGCGCCCGATTCGCGAAGGTCGGCCATCACCGGGCGCTTGTCGGTACGCGTTTCCAGCGAGCGGTTGAGCTGCGACAACGCGATCACTGGAACGTTCAGTTCCTTGGCCAGGCCCTTCAGCGAACGCGAGATTTCCGAGATTTCAGTCGCGCGGTTCTCGCTGTTGCCCGGCACGCTCATCAGCTGCAGGTAGTCGATCACCACCAGGCCCAGGTCATGCTCGCGCTTGAGGCGGCGGCACTTGGAACGCAGCACTTCAGGCGACACGCCAGGCGTGTCGTCGATGAAGATCTTGGTTTCCTTCAGCATCTTGATCGCGCTGGTGACACGGCTCCAGTCCTCGTCTTCCAGCTGGCCGGTACGCAGGCGCTGCGCGTTGATGCGGCCATTGGAGGAAATCAGGCGCATCGCCAGCTGCGCGGCCGACATTTCCATCGAGAACACGGCCACGCCTTTCTTCGATTTGATCGCTGCGTACTCGGCGATGTTCAGTGCGAAGGTGGTCTTGCCCATGGCCGGGCGCGCGGCAAGGATGATCAGGTCGGTCGGCTGCAGGCCGGAGGTCATTGCGTCGAAATCGGTATAACCGGTCGGCAGGCCGGTAATGTTGCCGCCGTTCTCGAAACGACTGCGCAGCTCTTCGAAGGCATCCTTCAGTGCACCGGGCATCGCCACGAAATCGGTACGGCCGCGTGCGCCCTGTTCGGCGATGGCGAACACGCTCTTTTCTGCCGAGGCCAGCAGCTCGCTGCTGTCACGCCCTTCGGGCTGGAAGCCGTCGTTGACGATATCCGTGCCGACCTGGATCAGCTGCCGCAGCACCGCCTTGTCACGCACGATCTCGGCATAGGCCACGATGTTGGCGGCTGACGGCGTGGTACTGGCCAGTTCGACCAGGTAGGCGCCATCACCCACCAGTTCCATCTTGCCCTGCGATTCGAACCACTCGCCCAAGGTCACCGCATCGAACGGCCGCTCGCGCTCGGACAGCTCACGGATTGCGCGATAGATCATCTGGTGGTCGCGGCGGTAGAAGTCGCCTTCGGTCAGCTGGTCATTGACCCGGTCGTAGGCCTCCGGGGCCAGCATCAGGCCACCCAGCACCGCCTGCTCGGCTTCCACCGAATGCGGCGGTACCCGCAGCTGGTCGATGCGCGACTCGTCGCGTTCGCGATCGAAGCCATCACCGCGCTCTCTGCGGTTGGAACGGAAGCCGGGGCGAGCGGACATGCTGCGATGTTTCCTGCAAAAGTGGGCGAGACGAGTGTAGGCATGTGCCGCCCCCGGCGGCGATGGACAAGCCTGTGGATAAACCGTGGGAAAACGGGGGATATCCGCCGGTACCTGGCCAGACTGGCGTGGGAGCGTCGCACTGCCTGCGACGGGCGCCGTTGCGGCGCCCGAGCACGCATTATCGCAGATGGGGGTGTCGACCGCTGGCGTCAATCGCCCTTGACGTGCACCGCGATCAGCGCCAGGAACCGGTCCGTATAGCCCTGCAGGAATTTCTGCGTGCCCTCGTTGTGGACCGTGCCGTCGGCATCGATCAGGCCGTCCTTGAAATGAATGAATGCCTCTGGCTGGCCGAGCACGTGCATGTCCAGGAAGGCCAGGCTGTTGCGCAGATGCTGCTGGGCCACGGCGGTGCCGATCTGGCCGATGGAGGCGCCGATCACCGCCGCCGGCTTGCCGGCAAACGCACTGTCACCATACGGGCGCGATCCGATATCGATGGCGTTCTTGAGCACGCCGGGCACCGACCGGTTGTACTCGGGTGTCACGAACAGCACCGCGTCGGCGGCGCGCACCTGGTCCTTCAGCCGGGTGCCCTGCGGCGGATAATCGGCGTCGAAATCCTGGTCGTACAACGGCAGATCGCCGATCTGCACATACTGGAAGCGCGCGCGATCACCGGCGAGCTTCTCCAGCGCATGGGCCAGCTTGCGGTTGCAGGAATCCTTGCGCAGGCTGCCAACGAACACGGCGATGGTGGGGACGGACATCGGGACATACTCCTCACGGTGCGGGAGCACCAGCCTAGTCGCCGGGCCCTTGCAGGCCGGTGAAGATCAGCCGCCCGTCACGCCCGCACGCACCTGCCGCCAATGCGCCTGCCAGGCCTGGAACATCAGCACGTTCCACAGATGGGTATGCCACTTGCGCTGGCCGCCGAGGAACTGCTGCCACAGCGGCTGTATGGCGGCCGCCGACAGCACGCCCTCCCGCTCCAGCCGTGCCGGCTGCAACAGGTCTTCGGCCCACGGCCGCAGGTCGCCCTTCAGCCAGTCACTGACCGGTGCGCCGAAACCGCGCTTGGGACGGTGCACCATCGACTGCGGCACATAACGGCCCAGCACGCGCTTGAGCAGCACCTTGCTGGTGGTCTCACTGCGCTTGAAGCCCAGCGGCAGCGACCAGGCGAACTCGGCCACGCGTGAATCCAGCAACGGTGCGCGCGCTTCCAGGCTGACCGCCATCGAGGTCCGGTCGACCTTGCACAGCAGATCATCCGGCAGGTAGGTCAGATAATCGGCCAGCATCATCGCGTCGGCCGGTGTGCCGGCGCCGTGCAACGGATCGGCCAGATCATAGAAGCTGCCGGCAGCCTGCGCGCCCGGCACTGCCGCTGTCGGGTCGCGCCAGCGCGAGATGCGGTTGCGGTACACGTCACCGATGCCACGCGCGCCGGACTCGGCCAACAGCGCGGCCAGGCCGCCGGTACGCGAGGCCTCGCCCTGCTGCTGGGAGCGCGCGCCCATCCAGCGCCGCAGCGGCCCAGGCACGCGCCCCAGCATCTGCCAGTTGCGCAGCGCGCGCACATAGCGGGTGTAGCCGAAGAACAGTTCATCGCCACCATCGCCGGAAAGCGCCACGGTCACGCCCTGCCGCGCCAGCCGGGCGACCAGCGCGGTCGGCACCTGCGAGGCATCGGCGAAGGGTTCGTCAAACATCGCCGGCAACTGCGGCACCACCGCCAGTGCATCGGCGCCACTCACGTAGAGTTCGGTGTGGTCACAGCCCAGGTGCGCGGCCAGTTCCTTGGCCAGCGGCGCCTCGTCGTGGCTCGAATCGGTAAATCCGATGCTGAAACTGTGCACCGGCTGCCCGCTCTGCGCCTGCATCAGCGCCGCCACCAGCGACGAATCGGTACCCCCGGACAGGAACACGCCCACCGGCACGTCGGCCACCATGCGCAGCGCCACTGCGTCGCGCAGCAGCCCGTCCAGCTGCTCCTCGGCCTCCTCAATGCGGCCCTGGAACGGCGCAGCCAGCGCCGCCTGCATGCGTGCACGTGCATCCCAGTAGGGGCGCTGCGCCTGTTCCGGGCGATGCGCCGAAGCGCCCGCCGCCACGGCTTCGGCATCCAGGCGCAGCACGCGGCCCGGCATCAGCTTGTAGCAGCGCTGGTGGATGCTGTGCGGGGCTGGAATGTAGTCCAGCCGCAGCAGCAGGGTCAGTGCGTCACGGTCGATGTCGTTGTCGAAGGCCGGGTGCTGCCACAGCGCCTTCAGTTCGGAGCCGAACACCAGGGTGTCCCCGGCCCAGCCGTAGTACAACGGCTTCTTGCCAACACGGTCGCGGGCCAGCCACAGGCATTGCTGCTGGCGGTCCCACAGCGCGATGGCGAACATGCCGTTGCAGCGCTGCAGGGTGTCTTCCATGCCCCATTGCAGGATCGCTGCCAGCAGCACCTCGGTGTCGGAGTGACCACGGAAGACATGCCCCAATGGCTCCAGTTCTGCACGCAGGGCAGCGAAGTTGTAGACCTCACCGTTGTACGCCATCACATAGCGGCCGTCGGCCGAAGCCATCGGCTGGTGGCCCAGCGGCGACAGGTCGAGAATGCTCAGGCGACGGTGTGCCAGCGCGATGCCTGCACCGGCATCGACCCAGTTGCCGCCATCATCCGGCCCGCGATGGTGCAGCGCTTCGCCCATGGCCAGCACCTGCGCCTGCAGTAGCTCGGCCGACGCCACAGGCGCCGGCAACAACATTCCCGCCAATCCACACATGCATCAAGGTTCCTGCGCCAGTTCAAGGGCGGCGCCAATCACCGCATTGTCGCTTGGAAGCCCGAACATTGCTGCCCCCGCCAACGGGGTGTAGGTATCGGCACCGCAGACCCGGCGCAGTGGCAGATGGCCGAAACCGGCCTCGACCAGTGCGGTCACCACGCCCTCGCCCACCCCGCCACTGTGCCGGCCCTCGTCCAGCACCAGCACCCGCCGTGCGCTGGCGGCCTGGGCGGCGATGAAGCCGGCATCCAGCGGCACCAGCCAGCGCAGGTCGACCACCCGCACCTGCCAGCCCAGCTGCTGCCCGATGGCTCGCGCTGCGCGCAACGCCATCGGCACGCCGTTGCCATACGTGTAGACCACCAGATCGCCCGCCTCCGGCCCGTAAACACGGCCTTCGCCCGGCACCAGTGCCCGGCCCTGAGCCGGATAGTCGAACAGCCACTGGCCATCGCCCGGCTCATGCAGGTCCTTGCTCATGTACAGCGCGATCGGCTCCAGGAACACGGCCACGCGCCCATCCACCCGGGCCAGCGCCGCCAGCGTGCGCAACATCATCACCGCATCGTCGCCGCGCGACGGGCAGCCGACCACCAGCCCGGGGATGTCGCGCAGGGCGGTGATCGAGTTGTCGTTGTGGAAGTGGCCGCCGAAGCCCTTCTGGTAGCCCAGCCCGGCCACCCGCAGCAGCATCGGGTTGCGGTACTGGTCGTTGGAGAAGAACTGCAGCGAACAGGCCTCGCCACGCAACTGGTCGATGGCATTGTGCAGGTAGGCCAGGTACTGGATTTCCGGAATCGGCAGCATGCCCATGTTGGCCAGGCCCTGCGCCATGCCCAGGATCATGGTTTCGTCCAGCAGGGTGTTGAACACCCGGCGTGGCCCGAAGCGGCGCAGCAGATCCTTTGTGACAGTGTACACACCGCCCTTCTGGGCCACGTCCTCGCCGAACAGCAGGCTCTGCGGATACTTCGCCAGCAATTCCTGCAGGCCGTGGTTGATCTGGATCGCCAGATGCCGCGGCGCCTGTCGTTCGGGCAATGCCTCGATACCACAATAGAGTGCCTCGCGCGCTTCGGCAGCGACCTCGCGCTGCGCTTCGGCCTGCACCGCTGCCGGCGTGTACGGTGCGAGCGGCGCCATCACCTCCCGCAGCGACCCCAGCTTCGCCCCGCCTTCAGCCTCGGTCGCAGCGGCCATGCAGCGCGCACGCATCGTCTCGTAGGCCGTCTCGATCGCCGCCGCATCCATCCAGCCCGACTCCAGTGCGATCTGCGCCGAGCGCAGCAGCGGATCCTGCGCCTCGGCCGCGCACAGCTCCGGCAACGCCCGCCATTCCACTTCGAAGTCGGTGCCGGCGTGGCCCATCAGGCGCGTGGTGCGCAGATGCAGGAAAGTCGGTCGCCGCGTTCGCCGGCAGTGTTCCACCGCAGCCTGCACCTGGGCGTGCCCGGTGGCCAGGTCCAGCCCGTCGGCGAAGAAATAGTCCAGCCCCGGCTGGTGGCTGAAGCGCTCGGCGATCCAGCCATCGGGGGTCTTCACCGAGATGCCCAGGCCGTTGTCCTCGCAGACGAACAGGATTGGCGCCGGCAGTTTCTGGTAGGCCGCCCACATCGCGGTGTTGAACGCCGTCTGCGCGGTAGCGTGATTGGCCGAGGCGTCGCCGAACGAGCAGAGCACGATACTGTCGGCGGGAACCGGCAGCGCCTGCGCCAGCCGCTTGCCACTCTCGATGGCCAGCGCGGTGCCCAGCGCTTTCGGCAGGTGCGAGGCGATGGTCGAAGTCTGCGGCAGCACCCACAGCGGCTTGCTGCCCCACACTTTGTGGCGGCCACCACTGGCCGGATCATCGGCGCAGGCAGCGAAGGAAAGCGCAGCATCGCGCAACGGGTCGATGCCCGGCACCTGGCGCGAACGCTCGGCCATGAAGGCGCCGGAACGATAGTGCAGGAAGGCAGGATCGGTGTGCCGGCAGGCCCGCGCCAGCAGCGCGTTGCCTTCATGGCCGGACGACCCGATGGTGTAGAAGACCTTGTTCTGCACGCGCAGCACGCGCGCCATCAGGTCCAGCTGGCGGCTGGCCAGCTGCGAGTCGAACAGTTCATCGAAGGCGGCAGCGGTGAGCGTACTGCCGGGCAGGATCGGAGCATCTGCCGCGGGTCGCGGGCGCGGCGTCCCGCGCCACCCGCGCACCGCCTCAAGGAAATTGACGTCGCACACCTCGGCGCGGTTGAGCCCCCGCATGCGTGCGGGAATCGGATCCGGAACCACAGCGAACATCGAACACCCTCCGTGTCGTTGTTGCGTTCCGCCCGGCAATACCGGGCGCTACCCTGTGGGCATCAAGCCGCCTCGAAACGCGAGCGCACCTCGGCGGTCACCGCCGGCATCGGCAGGAAGCGCGGCTGCGCACGCACGCGCTGCAGCCAGGCGCGCACCTCGGGGAATGGCTCCAGGCTGATGCCGCCCTCGCCTGCCACGTCGGTGTAGGCAAACAGGGCGATATCGGCGATGCCGTAGCTGCTGCCGGTGAACCACTGCGCCTGGCGAAGGTGCTGCTCCATCACCGCCAGCGCGGTGGCGGCGCGCTCGTGCAACCGTGGCAGCTCGGCGCGGCGTGGCGAGTCGGGCGCCGTCCAGCCCCGGATGAAGCGCGCTACCGCCACGCACGGCTCGTGCGTGTACTGCTCGAAGAACATCCAGCTCAACGCCTGCGCACGCTCCCAGCCATCGCTGGGCAGGTAGGGCGTGCCTTCGGCCAGCCAGAACAGGATCGCGTTGGATTCGGTCAGCACGCGGCCGTCGTCGCGGACGATCAGCGGCACCTTGGCATTCGGGTTGAGCGCAAGGAATTCGGGCGTGTGGGTCTGGCCATGGGCACTGTCCACTTCCACCCAGCGGTAACGGCTCCCGAGCTGCTCAAGCAGCAGCCGGACCTTGTGGCAATTGCCCGAGACCGACATGCCATGCACCGTCAGCGGGACGCGCTCTTCCACCATTGCCTGCTCCATCGGATCCGGCCGGCGGCCGGCTGCGTGCAGTCTGGCAAGTGCGCCAGGGAATGCCAAGCGCGGATGCAGCATGGCAACCAGGTAACGCTGGCCGCGGGCCGGCGATTGCACGAATGCTGCCGCAACATGGTTGCCGGCCAGCGGCCGGCACTACCAGGCAACGCTCAGCGCGCGCGTTGCCGCCACTGCTCGCGCGACTGGCCCCAGATCTGCATTGGTTTGTCGTTGTACGGCGGCGGCAATTCGCCCATGCGCAGCAACCTGCTGCCGAGCTTGCGCGCGACCGCCCGCGAGTTGTCGTTGTTCTCGGCGATGGTATGGATCACCTCGTGCCAACCCAGCGTGTCGAAGGCCCAGTCGATCGCCGCGACCGCCGCTTCCGGCGCATAGCCCCGGCCCCAGCTGGCGCGGCGGATGCCCCAGCCGACCTCGGTACCCGGCCAGTCCTGCGGTTGCCAGGGGCCCATCCGCCCGATCCAGTCCCCGCTGGATTTTTCGATCACGCTGAACATCGAGAAGCCGAACAGCTGCCAGGCGCCAGCCAGGCTGCAGAAGCCGCGCCAGGCTACCGAAGGCGGCTGCACGCCACCGAGGGTGCGCATCGTTTCCTCGTCGGCGCAGAACGCCAGATAGGGTTCGTAGTCCTCGCGCCGCAGCGGGCGCAGGATCAGGCGCTCGGTTTCCAGGCGCAGGTCGAAGATGCTCATGCCGACTCCATGTCGAAG
Source organism: Stenotrophomonas sp. YJH_SMC_33 (assembly GCF_059372295.1). NCBI lineage: Bacteria > Pseudomonadati > Pseudomonadota > Gammaproteobacteria > Lysobacterales > Lysobacteraceae > Stenotrophomonas > Stenotrophomonas sp. YJH_SMC_33. The sequence continues at coordinate 319,573 of NZ_JCAFVJ010000003.1, read as the reverse complement.
GGGCCACCATGATGGTGGATTCGGCCTCCACACGGATGAATGCCCGCGCTCACAACGAAACGGGCCGGCATGCGCCGGCCCGTCGGGTACAGCACGTATTCTGGATTACTGGCGCGTGGCCGCAGTGGCGCCGGCAGCAGCGGTCTGCGTGACCAGTTGGCCATCGACCACCGGCAGGCGATCGCTGGCCGGCTTGTTGTCCATGCGCACGGTCTTCTCGGCGCCGTCGTAGCGGTAGGTCACGTTGTAGCCCTTCACCACGTCATTGGTGCCCATGGCGATGCGGTTGCCCGGCTTGCTGGCCATGCGCATGGTACCGGTGGTGCCGTCTTCGTTGCGGTAGGTCACGTTGTAGCCGGTAACACGGCTCGACTCGGAGGTGGCGGTCTCGGTGTGGCACTGGCGCTCGGTGCGGTTGACCACGCGGCCACCCACGTGGCGCTTGTCGATCTGGTTGCCGATGAAGCCACCGGCCACCGCGCCTGCGGCGGTCGCGGCCTTCTTGCCGTTGCCGCCGCCAACCTGGTTGCCGAGCAGGCCGCCGACCACGGCGCCGACCACGGTGCCACCGACGTTGCCATCACGCTCCGGCAGGCGTTCCTGCACGGTCACGTCCTGGCACACCTCGTGCGGGGTCTGGGTGGTGGAAGTCTCGCGCACGGGATCGGTGCCGATCACAGTGGCGTAGGCCTTCTGCTTCTCGGTGATCGGGTCGACCTTCAGCACGTCGGCGTATTCCAGCCCACGCGGCGCAGACGGGTCGAGCCTGTCACCACGTGCGCCATCGTCGGTGGCACTGCCGTCGACCAGGCGCGACTCGCCATTGGGGGTGGTGGCGCTGATGGAATCGGGCGATTTGTCGCCACTCTTCATGAAGGCGGCGGTGGCGATGCCACCGACCAGCAGCGCGCCCGCTGCGACCAGGACAGTTGTAGTTGTGCTTTTCATGACCTGCTCCTTGCGGACCATCCGCAACGTTCTCGAACCAGATTGCAGCATGCGCTGCCTGAACGGAATCTCCACATTTCCTGCTCATTCCTGTAACCCATTCAGCATCGGGAAATGCTGGGCCCGTGGTAGCGTTTGCATATTCCCCACGAGGATTTCCGCCATGGCCAACCCGATGCTGCTGCCGGTACTGCAATGGGCCCGCCGGCTGCGCTACCCCACCCTGTTCAAGCTTACAGCGGGCCTGTTCGTGCTGACGCTGTTCATCCCGGACCCGATCCCGTTCGTCGATGAGCTGGTGCTCGGCTTCGGCACCCTGCTGCTGGCCAACTGGAAAAGCCGCCACGCTGCCACGGTTGCGCCGTCGCTGGAACAGCGTTGAGCCCGCTGGTCGACAGCCACTGCCACCTCGATGCCGGCGAGTTCGACAGTGACCGCAGCGCCGTGATCGCGCGCGCGCAGGCCGCTGGCGTGCGCCTGCAGGTGGTGCCGGCGGTGACCGCGGCCAGTTGGCCGAAGCTGCGCGTGGTCTGCCAGCAGGCGCCGGGGCTGCATCCGGCCTACGGGCTGCACCCGATGTTCCTGGCCGAGCACCGGCCCGACCATCTGCCGCTGCTGCGCGAATGGATCGAGCGCGAACGCCCGTGTGCGATCGGCGAATGCGGGCTGGATTTCTTCGTCGAGGGGCTGGATGAGGAGGCGCAACAGGCGTATTTCATCGGTCAGCTGCAACTGGCCCGCGAGTTCGAGCTGCCGGTAATCGTGCACGCGCGACGCGCGGTGGACGCGGTGATCGCCGCGATCCGCCGTATCGGCGGCCTGCGCGGCGTGGTGCACAGCTTTTCCGGCAGCCCCGAACAGGCTGCGCAGCTGCACCGGCAGGGCTTCCTGCTCGGTCTCGGTGGTCCGCTGACCTACGAACGCGCGCAACGGCTGCAGCGCCTGGTGCGCGGGATGCCGCTGGAACAGCTGCTGCTGGAGACCGACGCGCCCGACCAGCCTGACGCCGGCATCCGCGGCCAGCGCAACGAACCGGCACGGCTGGCGGTCATCGCCCGCCATGTCGCGGCACTGCGCGGAATGGACGTTGAAGCCGTTGCACATGCCACGACGGAGAACGCGCGACGGCTGTTCGCTCTGCCAGCGTTGTAACGAGCGGCGGACCCGCCACCGGGCAGGGCCCGGCGCTACCGGCTGCACTTACGTGTTGATCGAATCGGCGACGATCAACGGCAATGCCGGCCAGCGGCCGGCGCCTACCGTCATGCGTCGGCGTGGGCTTCAGCCACGTCGGCCTTCACCTTCTTCGGCTCCAGCAGCATTTCCAGCGCCTTGCCCACTGCGGCGAAGGCGAACGCACCGGTGATGTGGGTCGCCGCCCCCAGGCCTGCACCACAATCGAGCTTCAATGCCGCATCGGCGCCCAGGTTCGGCCGGATGCCGCACACACTGCCATCGGCCTGCGGGTACTTCACGTTCTCCAGCGAATACACCGCCGGCACGCCAAAGTAGCGCTTGGCATTCCTAGGGAAGTTGAACTCGCTGCGCAGCTTCTTGCGGATCAGTGCCAGCATGGCATCGTGCTCGGTGCGCGAGACATCGCGGATGCGCACCAGGGTCGGATCGGTGCGACCACCGGCAGCCCCCACGGTCAGCAGCGGCAGCTTGCGGCGACGGCACCAGGCGATCGTCTCGACCTTGACCCGGAAGCTGTCGCAGGCATCGATCACCAAGTCGAAGCCACGGTCCAGCAACTCGGCCATGTTCGACACGGTCAGGAATGCCTGCACGGCATCGACCTCGATGTCCGGGTTGATCGCGCGGCAACGCTCGGCCATCGCCTCGGCCTTGTTGCGGCCGTAGTTGCCTTCCATCGCCGGCAGCTGCCGGTTGGTGTTGGAAACGCAGATGTCATCGGCATCGATCAGGGTCAGGTGGCCGACCGCAGAGCGGGCCAATGCCTCCACCACCCACGAGCCGACGCCGCCCATGCCCACCACCGCCACGCGGCTGCCCTGCAGGCGCTCGAGTGCGCCCACGCCATACAGCCGTTCGATGCCGGCGAAGCGTTGTTTGACCAGTTCGTTCATGCCGCTATTTTAACGTGCACCTGCCGGCACCTGCTGCGCGCCGGCATCGAACCCACCGTTGCACGCCGGAGAGCCTGCCATGAACGCCAGCCCGCCCCGCCGCCCGTCACCTGCCTACCGTTACCTGTTCGTGCTCGGCCTGGGCCTGCTGATCGGGCTGGTCGCCACGGTGATGGTCGGCCGTGCCCTGCAGTCCCGCCGCGACCCGTTCCCCGACAGCCTGATGCAGGTGATGCAACGGCAGTCGCAGCTGCTGCTGCAGGCCCAGCAGCAGAACCGCTGCAGCCTGGCCGACAGCGTGCCGCGGTTGCAGGCAATGCGCTTGCTGTCCAACGACCTGGATCTTGCCTTCCCCGGGCTGAAGGACAGCGCGCAGTTCCAGCAGCATGCCAGCCAGCTGCGCGGCAGCCTCAATGCCGCCTTGGCCGCGCCGCCCAGCGACTGCACGGCCCTGGCGCAGGTGGTGGAAACGGTGCAGGCCGATTGCCGCGCCTGCCACCAGGACTTCCGCTGAGCCGCATTCATCCTGCAGCCGGGCAAGGGCTGCGCGGTTGGCGCCTTGTTCACGTTCAAAAGGGGACGATTCGTCCACCCTGCTGCACGACGCAGTACCACCCAACGCACCCGCCTTCACGGCCAGGAGACGCCCCATGAAGATCCAGCTCATTGCCGCCAGCGCCATCGCTACCCTCGCCCTGGCTGGCTGTGCCACCTCCCCCGGCTATGGCGGTGGCGGCTACAACAACGGCTACAACAACGGCGGCTACGGCAACAACGGCGGCTACAACCAGGGCCGTTGTGCCGACTGCGGCATCGTCACCCGCATCAACACGGTGCCCTCGGGCCGCACTGCGCCCAGCGCGACCGGCGCGATCCTCGGCGGCATCGTCGGCGCGGTGGCTGGCCACGAGATCTCCGACCACACCGGCGGCAGCCGTGGCAACAAGAACATCGCCGCCGCTGCGGGCGCGGTCGGCGGCGCGCTGGCGGGCAACCAGATCCAGAAGAACGTCACCAGCGATACCTACGACATCAGCGTGCGCATGGACGATGGCCGCACCATCGTGGTCAACCAGCGCGACCTCGGCGGCATCCGCGAAAACACCTACGTGCGCGTAGTCAACGGCAAGGTCATCCTGCGCTGATCTGCACCGGGCCGATCGCAAAGAAAAAGGCCCGCTTGCGCGGGCCTTTTTCATGCGACGGCTTGCAGCGCGATCAGGTCGGCTGCACGGCGTCGGCCTGCAGGCCTTTCTGGCCCTGCACGACGGTGAAGGTGACCTTCTGGCCTTCCTTCAGGCTCTTGAAGCCCTGGGTCTGGATGGCGCGGAAGTGCACGAACACGTCTTCGCCGTTTTCACGGCTGATGAAGCCGAAGCCCTTCGCATCGTTGAACCACTTGACGGTACCGGTCTCGCGATCAGACATCTCACTAACTCCCTGGTGACTCTCTCTTGTTGTTGGAAACGCCTGGTGGGCGGCTGACAAGCAAGGGGGAAGCGAGGTGCATCGATGCAGCGGATCGGGAAGATCTTGCTTCATCAGGCCACGATCCACGGTGACCTTGCCAAGCTCAGCGACTGCAACTTAACCCGCCCAAAACGAAAAAGCAACTGGCAAAATCTTTCACTGTCAACCCCAAAACGGCCACCATACGGGACAGCATGGGACTCTCATTCATCTTGTATCTGCTATCGGTCATTTTGTCCTCGCCGGCATCGCGGGCATCATCCTCCCGGCCCTGCCCGGCATCCCGCTGGTGTTCATCGGACTGCTGCTGGCGGCCTGGGCGGACGGCTTCGTCCACGTCGGCTGGCCGACCCTGGTTGCGCTGGGCGTACTGACCGTGCTCTCGCTGCTGGCGGACGTGCTGGCCACCGTAGTGGGTGCACAGCGGGTGGGTGCCAGCCGCAAGGCGCTGTGGGGCACCTTCGCCGGCAGCATCGTGGGGCTGTTCTTCATGCCCATCGGCCTGTTTGCGGGCCCACTGCTCGGCGCCCTGCTCGGCGAGTACTGGCACACCCGCGAGCTGGGCCGCTCGACCAGGGTGGGACTGGCCACCTGGCTCGGCATCCTGCTCGGCCTGGCGCTGAAACTGGCCGTAGTGATCGCGATGCTTGGCCTGTTCGCCTTCGCGTGGTTCCTGTAATCGGCACCGCCTTCACGCCGCACGCACGCGGTGGGCGTGCATAAACCGTGGGGGCTGGCCGCGACCCGGTACAGCCGCCACACTGTGCGACTCCCGTATTCACCGAAGGGCCTGCTGGAATGACCCTCCCCCCGCTGCTTCCCCGCCTCGCACCGCTGGCGCTGGCCTTGGCCAGTGCTCCGCTCGCTGCGCAGGAGTTCGCGCCCAGCGCCGAAGCCTCGCCGGCCGCATGTGCGGCGATTACCACAGACGCTGCCCGCCTGGCCTGTTATGACCGGCAGTTCGGGCGCTCCGCGCAGTCCACCGCCGAGGCCGACGCTGCCGCCGAGGCAGCAGCACAGGCCCGTCGCGAAGAACGACAGACTGCACGCGTAAGCCAGGGCGAAGAGAAACTGCGCGAGCGGGTCAGTGATCTGCTCCGCCCAGCAGAGCCCGACAGCGCGCTGGCAAACGCTGGCCGGGGCTCACTGCTGGACAGCCGCTGGGAACTGGCCGAAGACTCCAAGCTCGGCCCGTTCCAGCTGCGCGCCTACAAGCCGGTGTACCTGCTGCCTGCGTTCTGGACCAGCGACCGCAACACCACACCGCATTCGCCGAATCCGGCCAACACGGTCACCACGCCGCAGGTGCTGGACAGTGCCGAGCTGAAGTTCCAGATCAGTTTCAAGACCAAGATCGCCGAAAACCTGTTCGGCGACAACGGCGACATCTGGGCCGGCTACACCCAGAGCTCGCGCTGGCAGGCCTACAACAGCGAGGATTCGCGCCCCTTCCGCGAAACCAATTACGAACCGGAAGTGATGATGGTCTTCCGCAACGGCTACTCGATCGGTGGCTGGCGCGGGCGCATGACCGGCATCGCGCTGAACCACCAGTCCAATGGCCGGGCCGACCCACTGTCGCGCAGCTGGAACCGGGTCATGCTCAACATCGGCCTGGACCGCGAGAACTGGGCGCTGGTGCTGCGCCCCTGGTACCGCATCCCGGAAACCCGCAGCGATGACAACAACCCGGACATCGAGGATTACATGGGCCGCGGTGACGCGACCCTGACCTGGAACCGCAACGGCCACGAAGTCTCGTTGATGGCACGCCATTCGCTGCGCACCGGCAGCCGCTCGCACGGCGCCCTGCAGCTGGATTACGGCTTCCCGATCAGCAACCTGCTGCGCGGCCATGTGCAGGTCTTCGACGGCTACGGCGAAAGCCTGATCGATTACAACCACAAGGCCACCTACGTGGGCGTGGGTGTGTCCCTGCTGGAGTGGTTCTGATGGACGTGACGATCTGGCACAACCCGGCCTGCAGCAACTCGCGCGGCGCACTGAAGCTGATCCGCGATGCAGGCTTCGATCCGGAGGTGATCGAATACCTGGGCAACCCACCCGATGCGGCCACGCTGCGCCAGGTGCTGGCCGAATCCGGACTGGACGCGCGGGCGCTGGTGCGCAACAAGGAGGCGCAGTTCACCGAACTTGGCCTGGAGGATGCGGACGAGGCCACGCTGCTGGCCGCGATGGCCGAACACCCGCGGCTGATCAACCGCCCCGTGGTGCGCACGCCCAAGGGTACACGGCTGTGCCGGCCGCCGGAAACGGTGCTGGAGATCCTGTAACCCGCACTGCCAGAGCCGAGCCCTGGCCGGCTGCTGCCCGGCTGCTGCTCGCGTGCCACCCGTGAATGCAGCCGAGCGTGGCTCGGCGCTGCAGAACGGGCTACTGCCAGTCGGTGATGCCCTCGCGGCGATACACCTCGGCGAACGCCGGGCGCGCCTTCATCGACGTGGCATGCGCCTTCAGCGCCGGCCAGGTGTCGCTGGGCCTCGGCATGTTGCGCGACCAGCGCATCAGCATCACCAGCATGTAGTCGGCCACGCAGGGCGTGGCGCCCAGCAGGTAGGGGCCATGTGCATGCAGGTGCGCGGCCACATGCTGCCAGGCCGCTTCCAGGCGCTGCCGTGCCATCCCGCGGCTGGCCTCGATATTCGCCTCGCCCGCCATTTCGTGTGGATAGAACCATGCTCGATAGGCCGGCTGCAGCGTATTGGCACACCAGAACATCCAACGGTAGGCATCGGCGCGCTGCGGTGTGCCCAGCGCGGGCAGCAGGTTGGCGTCCGGATGACGATCAGCCAGGTACAGTGCAATGGCCGCCGCTTCGGTCAGTACCAGGCCATCGATCAGCAGCGTCGGCACCACGCCAGCAGGGTTCAGTGCCAGGTACTCGGCCGACTTGTGCTCGCGTGCGTCGAAATCCAGCAGCACCAGTTCGTGCTCGATGCCGAGTTCGATCAGCAGCCAGTGCACCACCAGGGCGGCGGTGCTGGTCGAACCATACAGCGTGGTGCTCATGCGCAAGTCCCGGGTGGATGAATCGGCCGATTATGCCCTGCACGGGCAATCGTTGCTCAGCCGCAGCGGCTCATGCAGGTATCGCGGCCTTCGCTACAGGACATGATCGGCGTGCGTATCGCGCAGTCGTGTGTCTTCAGTTCACAGGAACGGCGCAGTTCGGGATTGGCAACGTCCTTGCAGCGTTTGTCCGGCGCCGGCACCATCTGTTGTTCGCAGCTGAAGTCGTTGCTGCCGATACTCCCCCGCGCCATGCAGCTCCGATAATCGGCCTGACATTGCACGCGGCACTGCGAGGAGGCGGAGAAATCCGCACCTTCATAGGAGGACGTTGTGCTGCAGCCGGCCAGGACCAGCAGGAATACAGTCGCGACGGATCGATGCAGGCGCATGGGCACATCCAGTGCAGGGATGTGCCGACCCTAGCAGACTACGGTTACTCGTGCAGGCCCGACGCGCGCCCCGATCAGTACACGGGAACACCGGTGTCGGTGCGAACGTCATTCACGGTGCCGCCGCAGGAGAGCAGGCATTGGGCGTACGGAGCGCCGCATGAAGGAAGCACCGGGGGACCGCAGTAGTTGCCGGCACCGTTGCCCCCTTCGCAGTTGTGCCGCTGCTTGTCATCGGCGATATCACTGCAACGGCTGATGACCCGGCTCTTCTCGCTTTCGCAGCTGCGCTGATCCGACTCGGCAAGGGCGCGGTTGTGGAAGTCGCACGTTGCCTTCCGGTTCTCGCAGACCGACGCGCAGATCTTCCCCGCTTCGTGGGTGGGAGGCTCGACGAAGTAACGTGGCCCGCAGGCGCTGCACGCCAGCGCAGCGACCAGCAACACGAAAACACGCGGCAACTGCAGCACGATGGACTCCCTTCCAGAACGCCAGCCAGTACGTTAGCAGAGCAGGCCACGCGCAGGCAGGCTGCACACAACAACGGCGCCACACGGGCGCCGTTGTCTGAACACTGGGCGGAAGGATTACTCCACCACCACCGGAATCTTGCCGATACGGGCCTGCCATTCGCGCGGGCCGGTCTTGTGCACCGATTCGCCGGTGGAATCGACGGCCACGGTCACGGGCATGTCCTGCACGGTGAACTCGTAGATCGCTTCCATGCCCAGGTCGGCGAAACCGACCACCTTGGCCGCCTTGATCGCCTTGGACACCAGGTAGGCCGAACCACCAACGGCCATCAGGTAGGCCGACTTGTGCTTCTTGATCGCTTCGATGGCGGCCGGGCCGCGCTCGGCCTTGCCGACCATGCCCAGCAGGCCGGTCTGCGCCAGCACCTGCTCGGTGAACTTGTCCATGCGGGTCGCCGTGGTCGGGCCGGCCGGGCCCACCACTTCGTCGCGCACAGGATCTACCGGGCCGACGTAGTAGATGAAGCGGCCCTTCAGATCCACCGGCAGTTCCTCGCCCTTGTTGAGCATGTCGACCATGCGCTTGTGCGCGGCGTCGCGGCCGGTCAGCAGCTTGCCGTTGAGCAGCAGGGTCTGGCCCGGCTTCCAGCTGGCCACGTCTTCCGGGGTGATCGTGTCCAGGTCCACGCGGGTGCCCTTGGACGCGTCATAGGTCAGCTTCGGCCAGTCTTCCAGCGACGGCGGGTCCAGCATCACCGGGCCGCTGCCATCCAGGGTGAAGTGCGCATGGCGGGTGGCCGCGCAGTTCGGGATCATGGCCACCGGCAGGTTGGCCGCGTGGGTCGGGTAATCCTTGATCTTGATGTCGAGCACGGTGGTCAGGCCCCCCAGGCCCTGCGCACCAATGCCAAGCGCGTTGACCTTCTCGTACAGCTCCAGGCGCAGCTCTTCAATGCGGTTGGACGCGCCCCGGGCCTGCAGTTCGGTGATGTCGATCGGCTCCATCAACGCTTCCTTGGCCAGCAGCATCGCCTTCTCGGCGGTGCCACCGATGCCGATGCCGAGCATGCCCGGCGGGCACCAGCCGGCGCCCATGGTCGGCACGGTCTTCAGCACCCAGTCGACGATGGAGTCGGACGGGTTGAGCATGGCGAACTTGGTCTTCGCTTCCGAACCACCGCCCTTGGCGGCGACGATCACGTCGACGGTGTTGCCCGGCACCACCTTGACGTTGACCACGCCCGGAGTGTTGTCCTTGGTATTGATGCGCTTGCCGGCCGGATCAGCCAGCACAGAGGCGCGCAGCTTGTTGTCCGGGTGCATGTAGGCGCGGCGAACGCCCTCATTGGCCATCTCTTCCACGCCCATGGTGGCGTCGTCCCAGCGCACGTCCATGCCGATTTCCAGGAACACGGTGACGATGCCGGTGTCCTGGCAGATCGGACGGTGGCCTTCGGCGCACATGCGCGAATTGATCAGGATCTGCGCCATCGCCTCCTTCGCGGCCGGCGACTCCTCGCGCTCGTAGGCGGCGGCAAGGTTCTTGATGTAGTCGACCGGGTGGTAGTACGAGATGTACTGCAGCGCGTCGGCGATGGACTGGATGAGGTCTTCCTGCTTGATCGATGTCACGTCTTGCTCGCTTGCTCGAGGCTGGCGGGGTAATCCGCCCATTTTACCCCCTCCCCCGGCCGCGGGGGTGGTAGTGCCGGCCGCCGGCCGGCACTATCCGCGCAAGCCCTCTGTCACGCCATGCGCCACTGCGGCGTCCTTGCCCACATGAACGCTGAAACCGCTTTCCAGACCCACCGCCCGCGCCTGATGGCCCTGGCCTACCGCCTGCTCGGCAGCCGCGCCGACGCCGAAGACGTGGTCCAGGACGCCTGGCTGCGCTGGTCCGGCGCCGATCCTGCCAGCGTCCGCGACCCCGAGGCCTGGCTGGTCACCACCACCACCCGGCTCGGCCTGGACCGGCTGCGTGCGGCCAAGCGCGAGCGCGCGCACTATGTCGGGCCGTGGCTGGCCGAGCCGCTGGCCGTCACGCTGGAGCCTGACCCGGCGCCCGGCCCGGCCCAGCTGCATGCGCTGGCCGACGATGTCTCGGTGGCCTTCCTGACCTTGCTCGAACAACTCGGCCCCGAAGAACGCGCCGCCTTCCTGCTGAAAGAGGCGTTCGACCACGACTATCGCGAGATCGCCGAGCTGATCGGTCACAGCGAGGCCAACTGCCGGCAGATGGTGCACCGTGCCCGGCAACGCCTGCTGGCCCGGCGGCCGCGCTTCAACGCCGATGCCAGCCAGCACCGGCAGCTGCTGGCGCGCTTCATGGACGCCTCGCAGCGCGGCGACAGCGAGGCGATCCAAGCGCTGCTGCACGCCAACGCGCAACTGGTCTCCGACGGTGGCGGCGTGGTTACCGCAGCGATCCGCCCACTGCTGGGTGCCGAGCGCATCGGCCGCCTGTTCTGGGCCATCGCCCGCCGTGGCGCGGTGCATCCGGCCCACCTGGGCTGCGTCAATGGCGAGCCGGCGATTCTGCGCTTCCAGGGCGACCACCTGCACTCGATCACCACCATCGAAGTGGTCGATGGCCGCATCGCCAACGTGTACAGCGTGTTGAATCCGGAGAAGCTGCCGGACGTTGTCACGCGCGGCGACGGTACGGCGTCCTGGTAGTGAAAGGCGGCCACTGTGGCCGCCGTGGAGCCCACGATGTCGAACCATGCCTCTCCCCGCGTCCCCTACACCCGCCTGGCCGCCGAGGCCTTCAAGGGCCTGCTGGCCACCAGCCAGGCGGTGCATGACAGCTCGGTCGATCCGACCCTGATGGAACTGGTGTTCCTGCGCGTGTCGCAGCTCAACGGCTGCGGCTACTGCATGGACATGCACGGCACTGCGCTGCGCAAGGGCGGCATCGAGCCGCGCAAGCTCGATACGCTGCCCGCCTGGCACGAAAGCCGCTTCTTTGATGCCCGTGAACGTGCGGCGCTGGGCTGGGCCGAGGCGCTGACCCGGCTGACCGACGGTGCGCCGTCGCAGGCGGCGTTCGATGCACTGGCACCGCACTTCGATGAGAAGGGCATCAGTGACCTGAGCATGGGCATTGCGGTGATCAATGCGTGGAACCGGCTGGGTGCAGGGTTGCTGCCGCCGCTGCCGTAAAAGGGGCCTGTTGGCCGGGCTGCCGCCCGGCACCCGCAGAGGCCAGAGCAACAGCTGGAGCAACGGCAGAAGCTGGCTCTTCTGCGGGTTGGCAGGGTGGGTCAGGTCGCAGGGGACGCTGCAAGTACGTCCATGTAAGCTCGGTCGCCGCATCCGTGCGGCTCACGCCCCTGCGACCTGACCCACCCCGCCCTCGACAGACTTCTACTGCTGTTGGCAGGTGTCGACCTTGGTCGACACGGTAGATCCACGCCATGCGTGGATACGGGGGGCTGGATCAGATCCCTTTGCAAAGGGATCTGATCCCGGTGCCGGCCACACGGCTGCACTGACCCCATCTGCACGCGTCCGACGCGCACAATACGCGCATGCCTGCTACCCCCACCGCTGGCGCTGACGCCGCGAAGAAACCCAGCCTGCGCCAGCGCTTCAGGGCGATGCGCAACCTGCCGCCTTTCCTGCGCATGGTCTGGCAGACCAGTCCCGTCCTGACCCTCGCCAGCCTTGGGCTGCGCCTGATCCGTGCGCTGCTGCCGGTGGCAATGCTGTACGTCGGCAAGCTGATCATCGACAGCGCCCTGCACCTGAGCCAGCACGATGCCGGCTTCCCGCCGCTGGGCGAAGCGCTGTCCAGTGGTCTGCTCAACCCACTGCTGGGCCTGCTGGCGCTGGAATTCGGCCTGGCCATCGGCTCGGACCTGCTCGGCCGCCTGGTCAGCTACGCCGATGCCCTGCTCTCGGAGCTGTTCGCCAACGTCACCAGCATCCGGCTGATGGAACACGCGGCAACGCTGGATCTGGAGGACTTCGAGGATCCGGACCTGCAGGACAAGCTGGACCGTGCGCGGCGCCAGACCATGGGCCGGATGAACCTGATGAGCCAGCTGTTCGGCCAGGTACAGGACGCGATCACCGTAGCCAGCCTCGCCGTTGGCCTGCTGGTCTACGCACCGTGGCTGATCCTGCTGCTGGCGCTGGCACTGGTGCCGGCCTTCATCGGCGAATCGCACTTCAACGCGGCCGGTTACAGCCTCAACTTCCAATGGACGCCCGAGCGCCGCCAGCTCGACTACCTGCGCCAGCTCGGTGCCAGCGTGGAAACGGCCAAGGAAGTGAAGATCTACAACCTGCACCGCTTCCTGGTGGAACGCTACCGGCGGCTGTCGGTGGCGCTGTTCCAGGCCAACCGTGCACTGGCCCGGCGCCGCGCGTTCTGGGGCACGCTGCTGGCTGCACTGGGCACGCTGGGGTACTACACCGCCTACGCCTACATCGCGTGGCGCACGGTGCGCGGCGACTTTTCGATCGGCGACCTGACCTTCCTCGCCGGCAGCTTCCTGCGCCTGCGCCAGCTGCTGGAAGGCCTGCTGATCGGCTTCTCGCAGGTCGCCAGCCAGGCGCTGTATCTGGATGACCTGTTCTCGTTCTTCCAGATCGAGCCGGAAATCCACTCGCGTGAAGGCGCCGTGCGCGTGCCGCAGCCAATCCGCCAGGGCTTCGTGTTCGAGAACGTCGGCTTCCGCTATCCCGATGCCGAACAGTGGGCGGTGCGCCATCTGGATTTCCAGCTGTACGCAGGTGAAGTGCTGGCCCTGGTCGGCGAGAACGGCGCCGGCAAGACCACGCTGGTGAAACTGCTGGCACGGCTGTACGAGCCGGACGAAGGCCGGATCCTGCTCGATGGCCGCGATCTGCGCGACTACGACCTGGACGACCTGCGCGCCAACCTCGGGGTGATCTTCCAGGACTTCGTGCGCTACAACCTCAGCGCGGGCGAGAACATCGGCGTTGGCCAGGTCGAGGCGATGGACGACCAGGCGCGCATTGCCGACGCCGCAAGGCGCGGCATGGCCGAGGAAGTGATCGAGGACCTGCCCGGTGGCTACGACCAGCAGATCGGCCGGCGCTTCAAGCAGGGCGTGGACCTGTCCGGCGGCCAATGGCAGAAGATCGCCATCGCGCGCGCATGGATGCGCGATGCGCAGGTCATGATCCTGGATGAGCCAACCGCAGCGCTGGATGCGCGCAGCGAGTTCGAGGTGTTCCAGCGGTTCAGGGAACTGGCGGATAATCGCACCGCAGTGCTGATTTCCCACCGCTTTTCCTCCGTACGCATGGCCGACCGCATCCTGGTCCTGGCCGACGGCCGGATCGAGGCCAGCGGCACCCACGCGCAGCTGATGGCACAGGGTGGCCGCTACGCCGAGCTGTTCGAGCTGCAGGCGGCGGGTTATCGCTGAGAACGCCTCTCGTTCTGCCCAATGAGAACCTGTCTCATTTGAGATAGAATCACCCCCGACGACTTTTGATAGATACGCCCATGTCCACCGCTTTTGGCGCCGAAACGGTGCTTGAGGTCCGCCACTGGACCGACGCCTACTTCAGTTTCACCACCACCCGCGACAGCGGCTTCCGCTTCGAGAACGGCCAGTTCGTGATGATCGGCCTGGAAACCGAGGCGCGCCCGTTGCTGCGTGCCTACTCCATCGCCAGTGCCAACTGGGAAGAGCAGCTGGAGTTCTTCAGCATCAAGGTGCAGGACGGCCCGCTGACCTCGCGCCTGCAGCACATCAAGCCGGGCGACAAGGTGCTGGTCGGCAAGAAGCCCACCGGCACCCTGCTGATCAGCGACCTGCACCCCGGCAGGAACCTGTACCTGCTGGGCACCGGCACCGGCCTGGCGCCGTGGCTGTCAGTGATCAAGGACCCGGAAACCTACGAGCGCTTCGAGAAGGTGATCCTGTGCCACGGCGTGCGCTACGAGAAGGACCTGGCCTATCGCGATTACTTCGAGAAGGAACTGCGTGAGCACGAGTTCCTCGGCGACATGATCGGCGACAAGCTGCTGTACTACCCGGCTGTCACCCGCGAGCCCTTCGCCAACCAGGGCCGCCTGACCTCGCTGATGGAAAGCGGCCAGATGCAGCGCACCCTCGGCCTGCCGGAACTGAGCCCGGAGAACGACCGCGCGATGATCTGCGGCAGCCCGCAGATGCTGGCCGACCTGCGCACCGTGCTCGACGCGCGTGGCTTCCAGGTTTCGCCGCGCATCGGCCAGCCGGGCCACTATGTCTTCGAGCGCGCGTTCGTCGAGAAGTAAAGCGCGGGGCACCGACCCCGCCTCTGCACCCGACCTGTTGCATACCCTGCGCATTGCCGGCATGGTCCGCCACACACGGGCCGATGGCCCTCTTGGGGAATACACGGATGATGGACACATGGATCCCGCACCGGATGCGGGCGTGGGCGATTGCCGGTCTTCTGCTGGCGGCGGCTCCGGCGTGGGCTGCGCCGCCCGACCGTGGCGATGTGCCGCCGCAGGCACTGGGCAACGACCGCAAGGGCAATCCGGTCAATCTGGCCGAGCAGCGCGGCAAGGTCGTGATCGTGACCTTCTGGGCCTCCTGGTGCGGCCCCTGCCGCAAGGAACTTCCGATCCTGGCCCATCTGCAACAGGTGGTCGGCGAGGACGCGTTGAAGGTCTACGCGGTCAACTGGGGCGAACGCCGACTGGAAGTCAGCCGTCTGATCCGTCAGCGCGACTGGCCGAAGCTGGAGTACCTGCATGATCCCGGCGGCGCGCTGGCCGAGCAATTCGGCATCGTCGCAGTACCCCACATGTTCATCGTCGGCCGCGACGGCACCGTCGCCCATGCCCACCGCGGCTACAGCGAGGCCAGCCTGCCGCAGATCATGCAACAGGTGATCGATGCACTGCCGGAAGAAGTGCGCAACCGCGAGGCAGGCGCAGCAGCGCTGGGGCACTGACTACATACATCGCCTCCTGCGCGAACAAGGCGTGTTACAGCAGCGCTTCGATCTCGTCGCGCAGCTGCTCCGGCCTGGTGGTGGGCGCATGCCGCGACACCACCCGCCCCTGGCGATCGACCAGGAACTTGCTGAAATTCCACTTGATGCGGGCGCTACCCAGCAGGCCGCGCTTCTCGCGTGACAGCCAGGCCCACAACGGATCAGCCCCCTCGCCGTTGACCTCGATCTTCTCCGACAGCGGGAAGCTGACCGGATAATCCAGCGAACAGAACTGGCGGATCTGCGCGGCGTCGCCGGGCTCCTGCGCGCCGAACTGGTTGCATGGGAAGCCGATCACCACCAGGCCACGCTCACGGTAGTTCTGCCACAACTGTTCCAGCCCGGTGTACTGCGGGGTGAAGCCACAACGGCTGGCGACATTGACCAGCAACAAGGGACGGCCCCGGTACTGATCCAGCGCCTGCGGCTGGCCGTCGAGGTCACGGAAGCTGAAATCGTAGGCGCTGGTCATGATGGCGGGCCGTGGGCGGTGGATGCATGGTACCCGCGCCCGGCCCCGGCAACATGCCTTTTGACACAAGTGCCAGCGCCGCCGGCCGGGTTACCCTCGGGCCCTTGTTTGCCTTACCGGAGTTCCTACCTTGACCACTCGCCTTGCCCTTGCCGTGGCCATGTCCCTCGGCCTTGCCCTGCCCGCCTTCTCGGCCGGCGCCGCCCCGGCCGCCAGCAGCACCGCCCAGCAGGCCAATCCGTTCTTCGCCGAAAGCCCGTTGCCGCTGCACTTCCCACAGTTCGACAGGATCAAGGACAGCGACTTCGCCCCGGCCTTCGACGCCGGCATGGCTCAGCAGCTGAAGGAAGTGGAAGCGATCGCCAACAACAAGGCCAAGCCGACCTTCGACAACACCATCATCGCCCTGGAGAAGAGCGGTGACATCCTCGACCGTGCGACCACCGTGTTCTTCAGCCTGGTCGGCGCCGACACCAATGACACCCGCAAGAAGCTGCAGGCCGACTACTCGGCGAAGTTCGCCGCGCACAGCGATGCGATCGCGCTGAACGGCAAGCTGTTCGCCCGCATCCAGGCGCTGTATGACACCCGCAGCCAGCTGGGCCTGGACGCCGAAGGCGTGCGCCTGGTCGAGAAGTACTACGACAACTACGTGCGCGCCGGCGCCAAGCTGTCCGAGGCCGACAAGGCCAAGCTGAAGGAGATGAACGCCGAACTGGCCAGCCTGGGCACCAGGTTCAGCCAGAACGTGCAGTCGGAAGTGAACGCCTCGGCGATCACCGTCGACGACGTCAAGGAACTGGACGGGCTGTCCAAGGAGCAGATCGCCGCCGCCGCCGAAGCCGCCAAGGCCCGGGGCCTGGAAGGCAAGTATGTAATCACCCTGCTCAACACCACCGGCCAGCCGCCGCTGACCAACCTGGCCAACCGCGCCCTGCGCCAGAAGATCTACGAAGCGTCGGTCAGCCGCGGCAGCCGCGGCGGTGAGTTCGACAACACCGCGCTGGTTTCGCGCATCATGCAGCTGCGTGCCGACAAGGCCAAGCTGATGGGCTTCCCGAACTTCGCCGCCTACAACCTGACCAACCAGACCGCCAAGACGCCGGAAGCGGTCAACGCGATGCTGGGCAAGCTGGCCCCGGCCGCGGTGGCCAACGCCAAGCGCGAAGCCGCCGACCTGCAGGCGATGATCGACCAGGAACAGAAGGCCGCAGGCAAGCCGACCTTCAAGCTGGAACCGTGGGACTGGGCCTTCTACAGCGAGAAGGTGCGCCAGGCCAAGTACAACTTCGACGAGTCGCAGCTGAAGCCGTACTTCGAAATGAAGAACGTGCTGGAGAACGGCGTGTTCCATGCCGCCAACCTGGAATTCGGCCTGACCTTCAAGCAGCGCACAGACCTGCCGGTCTACCACGACGACGTGACCGTCTACGACGTGTTCGACGCCGACGGCAGCCAGCTGGCAATCTTCATCTTCGACCCGTACGCACGCGCCTCCAAGCGCGGCGGCGCGTGGATGAACTCCTACGTCTCGCAGTCGAAGCTGACCGGCTTCAAGCCGGTGGTCGCCAATCACCTGAACATCCCGAAGCCGCCGGCCGGCCAGCCGACCCTGCTGACCTGGGACGAGGTGAACACCACCTTCCACGAGTTCGGCCACGCCCTGCACGGCATGTTCTCCAATGTGAAGTACCCGTATTTCTCGGGCACCTCGGTGCCGCGTGACTTCGTCGAGTTCCCCTCGCAGGTGAACGAGATGTGGGCCGACAACCCGGTCATCCTGAAGAACTACGCCAAGCACTACCAGAACGGTTCGGCGATGCCGCAGGCGCTGCTGGACAAGGTGCTGGCGGCGGCCAAGTTCAACCAGGGCTTCGCCACCACCGAGTACCTGGGTGCAGCGATGCTGGACCAGCGCTGGCACCAGATCGGTGCCGACCAGGTGCCGGCCGCCAAGGACGTGATGGCCTTCGAGCGCGCCGCGCTGGAGAAGGACGGCATCTACTACGCGCCGGTGCCGCCGCGCTACAAGACCCCGTACTTCAGCCACATCATGGGTGGCTACTCGGCCGGCTACTACGCCTACATCTGGTCGGAAGTGCTCGACGCCAACACCCAGAAGTGGTTCAAGGACAACGGTGGCCTGAGCCGCAAGAACGGCGACCACTTCCGCGCCACCCTGCTGTCCAAGGGTGGCAGCGTCGACGCGATGCAGCTGTTCCGCGATTTCGCCGGCCACGAGCCGCAGATCGAACCGCTGCTGGAAAAGCGTGGCCTGACCGGCGCCGGCAACTGATCGCCTGCGCGCTAGCGTGAAACGAAAACCGCCCGGGAGACCGGGCGGTTTTTTTCGTTGAGGTCATCGCCGGAACAATCGTTCCCACCATCGTTTCTGCGTGTTTGCCGCCGGAGCCGTATCCGTATCCAGGGTTTCCGGCACGAACTGCGCCAGCTCCGCCGCGACGGCCTCTGCGTACAGCAACGCGCCATCGGGGGCGCAGTTGAGCAGATTGCTCATGCTGGTCGATGCGTTGAAGTCCATCGGATTCGGCTCGACCACCTCGCTTGCTTCCAGCAATCCGCATCCATTGCCGATGGCATCATCGACAACGCTCCAGAACACGGCCAGTCGACCATCGGAGAACAGCTCGTGCAGACGCGCGCGCAGGTCATTGTCCCCGGCGTAGTCCGCGCGCATCTGCTTCAGCCGGTCATGCGTGATGAACACACCACCACCGTAGTTTTCGCGCAGGTGGTTGCCTGCAGCGGCGTCCGCCCACTGTGGCGGCACCAGTTGCCGCCAGTCCGCGAAATAGCGGGCAACCACCGGATCGTCGATGAAGAACGAAAGGGCGCTCCCGCGAAGATAGTGATACCGGCGCAGGTGACCGGCCACGATCGCCAGGTACAAAGCATGCCCCTTCTCGAAGGGCACGTCTGCGCTGATCGAGCGAGCCTCGTCGATGCGTTCCTGCAGCTGCTCCATGTAGAACGGCTCGATCCGGAATTGCTGCTGCAGCGGCTCAACCAGCGTCGCGTCCTCCAGCGCACGGAAATAGAGGCCACGGATTTCCGAGTCCGCGACTGGATGGTAGGTGATGTCCCAACCCATGCTGCAACGCCTTCAGGAATGCGGTAATCCCGCCGACCCAACAGCTTAGCGTCGACGACGCCCACGCGCGGAGCAGACCGTGTAACACACGGATTTGGCGTCAATGAGTGTCGTATCAGGCCTGATCTATCCCTCTCTCCCGACGCAACACTACCGTGGCGCCACGTACCCGCCCGGCACGCCTTCCGGCGACAGCACCAGCTGCCACAACTGCGCATGGCGGCAGCGGAAGGTGGCCATCGACCCGGCCAGGTAGAAGCGCCACATGCGGCGGAAGTGCTCGTCATAGCGCGCATCCAGCCGTGGCCACGCCGCTTCCACGTTGCGCCGCCAGGCCTGCAGGGTCAGGTCGTAGTCGGTGCCGAAGTTGTGCCAGTCTTCCAGCACGAAACGGCCTTCGAACGCCCGGGTGATCTGCGCCGCCGACGGCAGCATCGAGTTGGGAAAGATGTAGCGCGCGATCCACGGATCGGTGCGATGCCGGGAGATGTTGGTGCCGATGGTGTGCAACAGCAGCAGGCCGCGCGGCGACAGGCAACGCTTGGCCACCTCGAAGAAGCCCGCGTAGTTCTTGTCACCGACGTGCTCGAACATGCCGATCGAGAAAATCGCATCGAACGGTTCGTCCAGCTCGCGGTAGTCCTGCAATCGGATCTCGATCGGCAGGCCCGCGCACAGGTTCCGCGCGAACTCGGCCTGCTCCTGCGAAATCGTCACGCCGACGCCACTCACACCGTAGCGCTCAGCGGCGAACTTCAGCGCTTCGCCCCAACCGCAGCCAATGTCCAGCACGCGCTGGCCCGGGCGCAGGCCCAGCTTGCGGCAGACCAGGTCGAGCTTGGCTTCCTGTGCGGCGTCGAGATCATCGGCGTTGCGCCAATAGCCGCAGCTGTAGACCAGGCGCTGGCCCAGCATGGCCTGGTAGAGATCGTTGCCCAGGTCGTAATGACGGCGCCCGACCTCGTAGCTGCCCTGCCCCGCCTGCAGGTTGAACAGGCGCGCCTTCAGCGCATCGGCCACTTCGCGCCAGCCGTGCACCCGTTCATCCAGGTGCGCCTGCATCAGGTGGGCGAGGAATTCATCCAGGACGTTCGCATCCCACCAGCCGTCCATGTAGCTCTCGCCCAGGCCGAGCGAGCCTTGGCCCATGACCCGCGCGAAGAAGCGCGGGTCATGCACCTGGATGTCCTGTGGCTGGGTACCGCCGATGCGGACCCCGGCTTCGTGGAGCAGGTCGGCGACCCGCTCCTGCAACCCTGTATCCACGTCACCTCCTCGACTGCGGTCAACCGCGTGCGAACAGCTCCACGTAGTCCTTGGCCACGTGCGGCAACAGCACCGCCGCCGGTACATCGGCGGTCTGGGTGCCGTCCGAGTATGGACCCACCTGGTACGGCGGGAAAACAAAGCGCAGCGCGGTGATCTGCCCCTTGTCGTCGGTCAGTGGCTGGAACTGGCTGAAATTGTCGGCCTGCGGGCCAGTACCGTCGGCGATCATGCGCGATGCATTGCGCAGCGATTCCTGCAGTTGGGCCGGGTCCATGTCCTCGCCGCTGAGCCGTGTGGCCACGCGTTCGCGCAGCTGGTCGGCGACGAAATCGCTGATCGCCTTCCAGCCCTTGGCATCGGTCACCAGCTTTTCGGCACTGAGCATCTGCTGCTGCTGCGGCAGCCATACGAAGCGCGCCACCAGCGGTTCGCCGTGGGCGCCACCGGTGTAGCGGCTGCCATCAGCACTGACCACCACCAGCTGCGGGGTTTCCAGCAGTTTCTCGAAACTCAGCGACAGCTCGTAGGGCATGGTCGGCTTGTCGTTGCCGAGCCCGTCCAACGCCTGTTGCAGGTCACTGCGCGCACTCGTCGCATAGTTCTGCAGCGCACGGGCCAACCCCGGATAACGGTCGATGCCGGCCGGGTAGCTGATGCCCACCACTTCGCGCTCGTTGTTCTCGATCACGTCGCGCAGGTCCAGCGGCGCTTCCGTGGCCGGCGTTTCGACTGCGGCGGTGGCCTCGACGGCGGGAGCCGCCTCAGCCGCCGGTGCCGGCTCGCTTTCACGCTGGCAACCGGCCAGCAACAGCACGCCCACCACGCCGGCCAGCACGCTGCCGTGCAATGGCCGGTTGTTTCCAATCTTCATCGGGATCCCCTGTTCATGTTTGTACATCATCGCCTGCCATGGCTGAAGCGTGGCCCGCTGGCACTCAGCCAACGAGCAGGTCGTGGTACTCCTCGTGCCGCTGCAGGAAAGCCTCGGCGTAGGAACATGCCGGCACCACCTTGTACTTCTGCTCGCGGGCGAAACGCAGTGCCACGCGGGTCAGCTCACCGGCGATGCCACGGCCGGCGATCGGCTCGGGCACCTCGGTGTGGGTGATCACCATGCGCTTGCGCTTGATCTGGTAGTCCAGCACCGCCAGCTGTCCTCGCACACGGGCGGTGAAGCGGTGGTTGGCCAGGTCGTGTTCGACCTCGTAGGCCAGACCGGGGGGCGTGACCGAAGCCATGGAACTGTCTCCTGCGGCGACTGCGTGGATGGTGCGCAGCCGGGCGCCATGATCGCGTGAAGCCTGAACAGGGGCAAGTCCAGTCCATTCACGTCAGTTTTCGCCCTCAAGCTGGAGGCGGGCCGGCCGCTATCGCCTATGGAGGGGTACGGCCAGGCTGGCACGACCCTTGCGACCGTTGACCATGCGCACCACCGTGGAGGCTCCCATGCACGCCAGCAATTCCCATTCCGATACCGACCGCGCCCTGCTGGAGGGCCTGCTGCAACTGGCGGTGGAAGGGCAGACCGAGGATCAGGATTTCCAGCGCATCGGCGAGGAAGTATTCGCCCGCCTGCTGGATACCTACGGCCACACGACCCAGGCCTGAAACCGGATACGCCAGGGTCGGATCCGCAGGATCCGACCCTGGCACGCTTCAGCCGCCCAGGCGGAAGGTCGGGTTGGAAAGCTCGCGCAGGAAGTGGGTGAAGATGCTCGGCTGCATGGCCAGCATGAAGATCACGCCGAACGCCGCGCCCGCCAGGTGGGCGCTGTGGTTGATGCGGTCACCGCCGCGCTTGTCCATCCAGATGCTGTAGCCGACGTAGAACGCGGCATAGACAATGGCCGGTGCCGGGATGAAGAACACCAGGATGATCGACCACGGCTTGATCAGGATGAAGGCGAACAGCACCGCCGACACCGCCCCGGACGCACCCAGGCTGAGGTAGTTCGGGTTCTTCTGGTTCTTCAGGTAGCTGGGCAGGATCGAGACCAGCAGCGCACCGATGTAGAACGCCGGGTAGGTCAGGTAGCTGCCGGTCAGCTGCACCATCACGCTCTCGATGAATCCCCCGAAGAAGAACAGGGTGATCATGTTGAAGATCAGGTGCGACCAGTCGGCATGGATGAAGCCATAGGTCACCAGCCGGTCGTACTGGCGGTGACGGTCGATGGCCGGCGGCCACAGGATCAGGCGGTCGGCCAGCGTGCGGTTGTTGAACGCCATCCACGACAGGATGGCGGTGATGGCGATCAACAGCAGATTGACGGGGGTCATGTCAGGCTCAGGCGCTACGGTAGTTGTCGACCATACGATAGCGTTTCGCGTACCAACCGAAGGCCAACGCCGCGACGAAGGCGAAACCGGCGAAGAAGAACATCAGGAATGCCGCCTCGCTCAAGCCCGTACTGGCGATCTTGTGGGTCACCGCATCGTTGCGCACAGCAGCGTTGGACAGCAGCACCCACAGGTTGCCGATGGTGGTGGTCAGGTTCCAGAAGCTCATCACCACGCCCTTCATCGCCTGCGGCGCCTGGCTGTAGGCGAACTCCAGGCCGGTGGCCGAGACCAGCACCTCACCGAAGGTCAGCAATGCATACGGCAGGATCTGCCAGAAGATCGACAAAGCGTTGCCGCCGTCCATCACCACCTGGATGCCGCCGACCACGATCCAGGCCAGGCCACTGAAGGCGATGCCGGCGGTCATGCGGCGCAGCGCGGTCGGCTCCAAGCCGAAGCGGCGCAGGGCCGGGTACAGCACCAGGTTGTTGAACGGAATCAGGATCATCACCAGCAGGGGGTTCAGCGCCTGCATCTGCGAGGCGCTGAACCAGCTCGGCATCTGCATCTGCTGGCCCTGCAGGACCCAGGTCGAGGCCTTCTGGTCGAACAGCGAGAAGAACGGCGTGGTCAGCGCGAAGATCACCAGCACGCGCAGCACCGAGCGCACGCCTTCCACGGCTTCGGCTGGATGCTGGCCACGGGCCCGGTCCAGCTGCAACCAGGTGCCGCCACCGATGCCGGCGAGAATGGCCACCAGCGCCAGGCACAGGCAGATCACGATGCCCAGCGAACCGACCAGGCCGAACGACGCCGCTGCCAGCACCAGGCCGAGCACGGCGATCACCAGGCCCGGGCGGCCCTGGCCGGCCGCGCGTGCGGTCAGCGCAGTGCGCACCACGTTGGCGAACGAGTGCGGGTCCTTCGGTGGCAGTGGCACCAGCACGTAACGCTTGCGGCCCAGCCAGAACACGAAGGTGGCGATGAACATCAGGATGCCCGGGATGCCGAACGCCCACTGCGGGCCCCAGTTCTTCAGCGCCAGCGGGATCAGCAGCGAGGCGAACAGCGAGCCGAAGTTGATGATCCAGTAGAAGGCGTCGAAGACGATCTTGGCCAGGTGCTTGTTGCTCTGGTCGAACTGGTCGCCCATGAAGGAGGCCACCAGCGGCTTGATGCCACCGGCACCCAGGGCGATCAGGCCCAGGCCGAGGAAGAAGCCCTCGCGGCTGTTCTCGAACAGGGCAAGGCACAGATGACCGGCGCAGTAGACCAGGCTGAACCAGAGGATGGTGTGGTACTTGCCGAAGAACCTGTCGGCCAGCCAACCTCCGAGCAGCGGGAAGAAATACACGCCGATCATGAAGCTGTGCATGATGTCCTTGGCTTCACCGGCACGGCCTTCGGCTGTGATTTCCTGCAACAGCAGCGAGGTGATCAGGAACTGCACCAGGATGTTGCGCATCCCGTAGAAACTGAACCGCTCGCAGGCCTCATTGCCGATGATGTACGGGATCTGGCGCGGCATCTTTCCCTGGCCGGCGATGGGGGCAACTGCGTCGTGGCTCATCCTGTAAGGCATTCCTGCAAAGCGAAAGGCGCAAGGTTACCGGAACCGGGCCTTGCGAAGCACGCTGCAGGGCTGCATGACAACGGTGCCCATCCATGGCAGGCAACCGCGCTCCGTGCCGGAAGTCACGGCACCTGCACGACAAAAGCGTAAACTTATCGTTATGCGCCCCCTCCCCCCCGCCCGTCTCCTGCTCAGTTGCCTGATGCTGCTGATGGCGTTGCAGGCACAGGCGCGGCCGCAGGCACCGGCCACGGCGGCCAGCGAAAGCGGCTCTCGCCAGCTGACGGTGGCCGCGCTGGAGCTGCCCAGCCACGATGATGCGCAATGGAAGTTGCGCCGCGAGCAGGTCGCGCAGTTGCTGACCGACCTGCAGCCGGACGTGATCTCGGTGCAGCAGGTGCTGCAGCAGCAGGGCCGCAACCCGGCCTGCTGGCTGGCCAGCCGGCTGCGTTACAGCTGCGACTTCGTTACCGCCGATCCACCCAGCCAGACATTGCGGCATGGCAACGCGATGCTGACCCGGCTGCCGGTCAGCGAGGACGGCGTAACCCTGCTGCATCCTCCCGGCACCTTCAGCGCGGCCGGCATGATGCGGCTGAAGCTGGGCGAGGCGCTGGTCAACATCTATGTGGCACGGCTCCGCCCCGACCCGGACGAGGCCGCCGCACGCCAGCACCAGACCAGCGACCTGATGACCTGGATTGGTGCCACCGCCGAGGGCATGCCCAGCCTGATCGCCGGCGACTTCTCGGCCAACACGATGGAACTGGTGCGCAGCACGCCGGGCTTCCAGCCGGCGCGGCGCAATCCCGGCGGCCGAGCCGAGGCGCCTGCGGCCAGTGGCGGGGGCAGCACTGGCCATGGTCTGGATGTGCTCTTCCAGGTCAAGCATTTCGACGGCATCCGCCAGCAGCCGATCCTGCTGCCGGCCGACGGCGACCTGCCCGGCCTGCGCCTGGGCGTGATGGCCACGTTGCGCCTGCAAGGCAATACGGCCACCGCCGAATAGGGAGTACCGGCCGCTGGCCGGCTCCCCGGGGATCACACGATTGCCGACCAGCGGCCGGCACTACCGAATGATTGCTGCAACAGAAAAGGCCGGGTTTTCCCCGGCCTTCTCCGTTCATCCCATCACCGCGATCAGGCGATCGCTTCCTGGTAACGGCGCTCGACTTCGTTCCAGTCGATGACGTTGAAGAACGCGCCGATGTATTCCGGGCGACGGTTCTGGTACTTCAGGTAGTACGCGTGCTCCCACACGTCCAGGCCGAGGATGGGGGTGTTGCCTTCCATCAGCGGGCTGTCCTGGTTGCCGGTGCTTTCGACCACCACCTTCTTGTCCGGGGTCACGCTCAGCCACGCCCAGCCGCTGCCGAAACGGGTCAGCGCCGCCTTGGTGAAGGCGTCCTTGAACTTGTCGAAGCCGCCCAGGTCCTTGTCGATGGCCTTGGCCACGTCGCCCACCGGGTTGCCGCCAGCATTGGGAGCCATCACGGTCCAGAACAGCGAGTGGTTGGCATGGCCACCACCGTTGTTGCGCACCGGACCCTGCAGGTTCTCCGGCAGCGACTTGAGCTTCTTCACCAGTTCTTCGACCGGCAGGTCAGCGTACTCGGTGCCTTCCAGCGCCGCGTTGACGTTGTTGATGTAGGTCTGGTGATGCTTGGTGTGATGGATTTCCATCGTCGCCGCATCGATATGCGGTTCCAGCGCGTCGTAGGCGTAGGACAGCTTGGGCAGGGTATAGGCCATGGTGCATCTCCTGATTGCGAGGGCACCCGACGTTGTCGGGCGGTGCGCGGTGAATGATGGGGACAGAACGGCAGATTACCAAGGGGGATGTAAAGGAAATTGCGTCCCGCCGGTGAGCACGACGGCAATTGTTACGCGGCGGTGACGCAGCCCCCTCCTCATGCGCCGTGCAGCGCGCAGGCGCTACAGTGCGAGCACCACCCTCGCCCGCTCCCTTGCCCATGCGCAACCCCCGGCTGCTGATCACCGCCATCGCCCTGCTGCTGCTCGGCCTGGTAGTCAACCATTTCATGCAGCGCCCGCCGGCGCCGCAGTTCGCGCCGGACCTGCAGGGTGCGCCTGCCGCGCGCGCACCGGCCACGGCCACGCCCGGCAAGGGCAACGGTCTGCCCGCCTTCCTGCCCGCCGAAGCCCGGCAGACGATCGCGCTGATCCAGCGCGGCGGGCCGTTCCCGCACCGCCAGGATGGCAGCACGTTCGGCAACCGCGAACAGCAGTTGCCGCAGCGTCCGCGCGGCTACTACCGCGAATACACCGTGGACACCCCCGGAGCGCGCACCCGTGGCACGCGCCGCATCGTCACCGGCGGCGATCCGCCGGAGGCGTGGTACTACACCGACGACCATTACGAATCATTCCGCAGCTTCACCGTACCGGCCCAGGGAGCGCAGTGATGAGCCATGACGATTTCGGCCTCGGCCTGCACGACATCAACAATGCCGGTGTCTACACCATCGACAGCGACGACATCGGCGCCCTGGCCGCCGCAATGCGCGATGCCGGGCTGAAGGTGATCCGCATCGATCTGGAAGGGGTGGCCGACAAGCGCCCCCTGCTCGCACGGCTGGCCGCGCAGCTGGATTTTCCGGCCGGTTTCGGCGGCAACTGGGATGCGCTGTCGGACAATCTACGCGACCTGCAATGGCTGCCAGCCAACGGCTATGCACTGTTCCTGTGCGACGTGGACGCGCTGCGCGCCACCGCGCAGAAGGACTTCGACACCCTGCTGGACGTGATGGACGAGACCAGCCGCGACTGGCTTGGCCGCGACGTCCCGTTCTGGGTGTTCCTGTCGCAGAGCGCGTAAGGTCACTGCCGTGGTGGATGCCGACCTTGGTAGGCGCTTCTGTGCCAACCAAGATTGACACCTACCCAAGCGAGCCTGCCAGGGCGTGGCGCGCTCCCTAGCCTACCGGCTCCCGTTATCTTCCTGCAGTTCTTTCTTGAACGGAATGTCCGGCGGTGGCCGCGCCACGGCCGGCTGGTCCTGCATGTTCGGATTGGTAAGGCCACAGCCACCACCGGCCTGCAGGATCGAGATCACGCAGGAAATCTTCGTATTGGTACCCGGCAACGGAATCTCCATTGCCTTTATTCCCTTGCGCACCCACTCGGCCAGCAGCGATTCCTGCGGGACCCAGTATTTGTCGAATGACGTGGGCGTGTAGTCGTAAGGCGGTCGCTTCAACCAGGTGCCCGATTGCGCGATGCGTTCCTTGCTCCAGCCATCGTTGGCACCACCGGGCGCACCGCGCTCGGCACGTCCATCGCCTTCCTGGCCCGGCACGCGGACGCTGCCATCGGCGTTGAACAGGCCACTGCCCTTGCCGGTGGCGCTGGCCTGGCGGGCGCCCTTGTCGGCGCCGTCCTGTTTGCGGCTCGACGCCCCCCAGTCATCGCCCTTGGCGGGCGTGGCCCAGTTGCCCGGATCGGGGGCCGGGCGCGCTCCAGCCTGGGCCGGTTTCGTGCTGGAGGCGGACGGCCGTGGCGTGCTGCTTTCGGCCTGGCGCGCACTGCCACTGGCCGCAGGCGCGGCCGTTGTCGCTGGCGCGCTGCCGCTGGACGTTGAAGGCGCCGCCGCGGGTGCCGACGCAACTTCGCGCTCGCGCACCTGCAGGTCACGGCCTGCCGGCGCTCGCACGGTCGGCTCGCGCCCGGCCACAGCAGCCATCCGCACCTGCGGATCGACCACGGCCTGCACCTCGCGCTCGCGCACCTGCACATCGCGCTGCGGCACACGGACCTGTACATCGGCCGTGCGCAGCGGCTGCGATATCGCCGGTGCATCGACCGTACTGATTTCACGCTCCTGCACCGGGATGTCACGCAGCTGCGGCGTCCGCACCGCGATCTCCGGCGCTCGCAGTGCGGCCGGGGCCGGCGGCACCTGCACCGGCTGCACACTGCGCTCGCGCACCGTGGGCGTGGTGTCACGCGGCACGATGCTGACCTCGGTACGCGGCACGCTCACCGGCGGCACCACGAAATCCGCACTGGCCTCGGCTACTTCGGTGGCCTGCACCGGAGACGGCGGCGGTGCCGCGACCGGCGCCGGCTCGGATTCGGTGGGCGGCGGCGGCACGCTGGCCACTGCAGCCGGAGCGGGTGCGGACGCAGCTGCCGACGCGGACGCCGGACGCGGCTCAGGCGCCGTTGCGGCCCCTGCGTTCTGGCCAGCTGCAACCTGGCCCGGCGGTGCAGCGGCCGCCGCTTCCGCACCTGGCTGATCGCCGCCGCCTTCCTGGGTAGCGCGACCGACGAACTCCACCTGCAAGCGCTCGCCTTCGGCGCCCTCCGCTTCCGGTGCCGTGGTGCGGATCACCGCCACCCACAGCAGCAGCATGAAGAACAGCAGATGCAGCAGCGCGCTGGCCAAGGCCGAGACCCAACGCATCCAGCGCTGGTCGCGCGGCGCGGCGTCCCAGTCCTGCCAGAACAAGCGGCGCAGCGCCTGCCACGGCGACAGCTGCGTCGATTGACCGGGTGGCCCCGGCAACGGTCGGGGCAGCAATACCGCGATCACGTCGCGCGCGTGGTACGGCCGCGGCAGCGGCCCCAGCGAGCGCAGCCACAGCGCCCAGCCATAAGGCAGGCGCGTGGTCTTCTCGAGGACGGCGCGGGGCTGCTGGCGCGCCAGCAGTAGATCGATGAGTTGCTCGGCCCGGGTCAGAGGCACGCGTCAGCGATCAGGCGACGTTGTCGCGCGGGATGTACGGCGCGTGGCCGCTGTCGTGGTCGGTCGCGTCGCGCACGGCGGTCACGCCCGGCACGCGGCCCATCAGGGTCTTTTCGATGCCCTGCTTCAGTGTCACATCGGCCATGCCACAGCCCTGGCAGCCACCGCCGAAGCGCAGCAGTACCACGCCGTCGGCCGAGACTTCCTGCACGGCCACCTTGCCGCCATGCGAGGCCAGCTGCGGATTGACTTCGTTCTCCACCACCCAGTGCACGCGCTCGACCAGCGAGGCCGCATCACCGGGCGCTTCACCCTTGATGCGTGGCGCCTTGATGGTCAGCTGCTGGGTGCCGGCGGTACCGGCGACGATGTCGATCTCGGCCCCGTCCAGCCAGCCGACGCTGCCGGCATCGACGTACAGGGTGAATCCTTCGCAGTCCACCGCCCACTCATCGCCGAGCAGGTCGGTCGGTTCGGCGAACTCCAGCCGGGCGTCGGCGCGCGGGGTACCGGGGTCGACCGCGCTCAGGCGCACGCCCATGCCGGGCACGCCCTCGCGTTCGATCAGCTTGCGGAAGTGGGTCTGGGCAGTGTCGGAGATCTGGATCATCAGGCTATTCTAGCCAAGTACGCGTCAGCCGCTCATTCGGTTTATACACCGTCCGGCGCATTGTTCAGTCAACACGAGGTGGAGATTCCCATGGCCGACCTGATTCCACTGGCCCAGGCCCGTTGCGTGCCGCGCAAAGGCAGCGACCACAAGCTTGGCGAGGCCCGCCTGGCCGAACTGCTGCCGCAGGTTCCCGGCTGGGAGCTGAGCGAGGGCGGGCAGGCCCTGACGCGCACCTTCCGCTTCAAGGATTACTACGCCACCATGGCCTTCGTGAACGCGCTGGCCTGGATTGCCCACCGCGAGGACCACCATCCGGACTTGGGCGTGCACTACGACCGCGCTGTGGTGCGCTTTTCCACCCACGATGTGGGCGGCCTGAGCGAGAACGACTTCATCTGCGCGGCAAAGACTTCGGCCCTGACGGAGCAACTGCCATGAACGTACGTTTGCTGAGCCTGTCCCTGATCGCTGCGACCGGCTTGGCCGGCTGTGGCCCGTCCGAACCACCGGCACCACCACCGCCGCCGCCGACCGAAGTGGCCGCGGTGAAGACGCCGCCGCCGCAGTACCCGCTTGAGCTGGCCTGCATGGGCGTGGGCGGCACCAGCACCTTCAAGGTGACCATCGGCGCCGACGGCAAACCGAGCGAGGTCGCGCTGTTGACCGGGGCCGGCAACCCGCAACTGGACGAACTGGCCAGGACCGCCGTGCAGGGCTGGCAGTTCAAGGCCGCCACCCGCAACGGTGCTGCAGTGCCGGCCACCATCCAGGTACCGGTCAGCTTCAACCCGCCGCAGCCGAAGCCGGACCAGTGCTTCGCCATCGAAGAACGCCTGCGCCGCGGCGGCTGATCGCCCGCGCCCCGACGAGGCCAGCCGACGCCCGCCTCGCCCTCGCCGCCCCGGCCTTGTCCGGGGCGGTTGTCTATTGACCAGGACCGCGTCGGTACATGCTGCAGATTCCTCCCGAAAACATCTGGATCGCACTGGCGGTCACTCTTGCGGCCGGCCTCGCCACCGCCATCGGCAGCCTGCTGGTGCTGTTCTCGCGCCGCCCCAATCCGCGCCTGCTGGCGTTCGGCCTGGCCTTCGCCGGCGGCGCGATGGTCTATGTGTCGCTGTCGGAGATCCTCAACAAGTCCATTGCTTCCTTCGCACTGGCCTATGGAGAGCGTACCGGTTTCACCTACGGCACCCTGGCCTTCCTGCTGGGCGTGATCGTCATCGTGCTGATCGATCACTTCATTCCGAATCCGCACGACAGCCTGGACAAGCAGGACCCCGCGTTCCGCGAGAACAGCCGCGAGTACCTGAAGCGGGTCGCACTGCTGACCTCGGTCGCGATCACCGCGCACAATTTCCCGGAAGGGCTGGCGACCTTCTTCGCCACGCTGGAAAGCCCATCGGTGGGCATGCCACTGGCCTTCGCCATCGCCATCCACAACATTCCCGAGGGCATCGCGATCGCGGTGCCGGTGTACTTCGCCACCCAGAACAAGTTCTATGCGTTCAGTGCCAGCCTGCTGTCCGGCCTGGCCGAACCGGTGGGCGCGGCGCTGGGCTACTGGCTGCTGTCAGGATCGTTGTCGCACGCCACGTTTGGCTGGGTGTTCGGACTGATCGCCGGCGTGATGGTGTTCCTGGCGCTGGATGAGCTGCTGCCGGCGGCCAAGCGCTATGCCAAGGGCCACGAGACGGTTTACGGACTGGTGGCCGGCATGGGCACCCTGGCGATCAGCCTGGTGCTGTTCAAGTGGTGAGGGGTTCCCGGCCAACGGGCTGAGCCCCCTCGCGGCTGGCGGAGCGACATTCCGGGTTGGGCCGGCCGAGGTGGGTTTGCGGGGGACGCCGTAAACCCATCCTTGGGGGCTTGGGCGCGCCATCCATGGCGCTTACACCACCGCAAACCCACCTCGCCCGGCCTCTGACAGGCTATAGGCGTGCCAGCCGCGCGATGAAAGAATGAAAAAGCGAAGCCCGCGCTGCGCGCGTGAGTCGAGCGTGGCTCGACTCTACAAGGGCTGCGTGCGGGTATGGGTCTACGCTGCGGCTGTCAGGTCCGCCTTGTCGCGAGCCGAGCACCGCAGGTCCGGCGAGGGCGAAGAGGCGCGGGTGTCTGAGCGCAGCGAGTTCCGCGCCGCCCCTCGGCGGACCGAGGAGCGCAGGGTACCGGCGCGCAGCGCCGGCTCGCGGATGGCGGCGTGTTTCTTTGGTTACTTTCTTTGCACGAGCAAAGAAAGTGACGAGCCCACTCATCGCAGGGAAGCGACGGCGCCGACCAAGCACCCGGCGCCGCCGAACCGCCGTCAGCGCAGGCGGTCCAGCGCCTCAACCAGCTCATCCGCCAGCGGCGCGTTCAGCACGTATGGGCTCTTGCCGTCATCCAGCGCGAACTCCAGCGAAGCCGCGTGCAGAAACAGGCGCTTCAGCCCGATCTGCTCACGAAGCCGCTTGTTCACCGCCGGATCGCCGTACTTGTCGTCACCGGCCACCGGGTGGCCCAGATGCTGGGCGTGCACGCGGATCTGATGGGTGCGGCCAGTCTCGATGCGCACCTCGCAGTACGAATGGCCGCCGCGGCGCTCCAGCACCCGGAAGTGGCTGATCGATTCCTTGCCGATCGCGTTGACCTGCACATGGCGCTCGCCGCCCTGGCGCAGGCCCACGTGCAGCGGCGCGTCCACCGTCATCACGCCATCGGGCATGCGCCCGGCCAGCAGGGTCAGGTAGCGCTTGCGGATGCCAGCGCCATGGTCTTCACGCAGCAGGGCCTGCAGTTCACTCAGCGCCGAGCGCTTCTTGGCCACGATCAGCAGGCCGGAGGTGTCGCGATCCAGCCGATGGACCAGCTCCAGGGTCTGCCCCGGGCGCAGCGCGCGCAGGGTCTCGATCGCCCCGAAGCTGATGCCGCTGCCGCCATGACTGGCCACGCCAGAGGGCTTGTTCAGGGCCAGCAGGCGGGCATCCTCGAACACGATGGCCTGCTCCAGGCGGCGCATGAACGCCTCAGGTGGACCGGCCTTGTCTCCCTCCTCGCTGAGACGCACGGGTGGTACACGCACCTCATCGCCCGCCTCCAGCTTGCGCTCGGCCTTGGCGCGACCGCCGTTGACCCGCACCTGGCCACTGCGCACCAGCTTGTAGACCAGGCTGCGCGGGGCCCCCTTCAGCTGGCCGAGCAGGAAGTTGTCCAGGCGCTGGCCGGCACGGTCGGCGGGAACGGTGATCATGCGCACGGAAGGCTTGTCGCCTGCGGGCTTGGTGGGGTCTTGGGCGGTCATCAGGCTGTTTATTCTGTTACACTCGGGGGGCGAGATAAGGGATTGATTTCGTTGGAAGTTACTCAGGGCCAGAAGCCCAGCTTCCGACGAATCCGGCACAGTGCGCGACCACCGCCCGCGGGGCGGCCATGTTAGCGGCTCACCGGCCTTCCCGGCCATCGCCGGATGCCTGACACGCAACCGTGCTGAACATGTCCCGCGTGGCGCTCCAGCCTGGCTGACAGCTGCCTGCGGCCCTGCAACACCCAAAACCCATAAGAGTGAAGCGCTCCCGCGGCCTGCCGTGGTGTCGTAGCGCTGGAAACCCAAGCCGCCCTCCCCGCGCTTGCGCGAATGGGCGGCGAGCCGTGTCCAGAGGCGAAACCCCATGGCGTTCCGCGCGGTAGCCGCTTGCGAGGAACGCAACAATGAAGCGAATGCTGATCAACGCAACGCAGGCTGAAGAGCTGCGTGTTGCCATCGTGGATGGCCAGTCGTTGTATGACATCGACATCGAGCAGCCGTCGAAGGAACAGAAGAAGTCCAACATCTACAAGGGCCGGATCTTCCGCATCGAGCCCTCGCTGGAAGCGGCCTTCGTCGAATACGGCGGTGGCCGCCATGGCTTCCTGCCGTTGAAGGAAATCTCCCGCGACTACTTCCAGGCCGGCGTCGACCACAACAAGGCCGGCATCCGCGAACTGCTGAAGGAAGGCCAGGAGATCGTCGTCCAGGTCGACAAGGAAGAGCGTGGCAACAAGGGCGCCGCCCTGACCACGTTCATCTCGCTGGCCGGCCGCTACATGGTGCTGATGCCGAACTCGCCCAGCGCCGGTGGTGTGTCCCGCCGCATCGAGGGCGAAGACCGGGCCGCGCTGAAGGACGCGCTGGACAAGCTGAACATTCCCGACGACATGGGCGTGATCATCCGTACCGCCGGCGTCGGCCGCGATGCGGAAGAACTGCAGTGGGACCTGGACTACCTGCTCAACGTCTGGCGCGCCATTGCCGAAGCCGCGCTGAGCAAGCCCGCTCCGTTCCTGATCTACCAGGAATCGCGCCTGATCGTGCGCGCCCTGCGTGACTACCTGCGCGCCGACATCGGCGAGATCCTGGTGGACACCGAGGAGATGTACGAGCACGCCCGCGAGTTCATGCAGCAGGTGATGCCGCAGACCCTGCGCAAGCTCAAGCACTACAAGGACGACATCCCACTGTTCAACCGCTTCCAGATCGAGTCGCAGATCGAAGGTGCATACGAGCGCAACGTGCGCCTGCCGTCGGGCGGCTCGATCGTGGTCGACCAGACCGAAGCACTGACCGCGGTCGACGTGAACTCCTCGCGCGCCACCAAGGGCAGCGACATCGAGGACACCGCGTTCCAGACGAACCTGGAAGCGGCCGAGGAAGTGGCCCGCCAGCTGCGCCTGCGCGACCTGGGTGGCCTGGTGGTCATCGATTTCATCGACATGGCCTCCAACAAGCACCAGCGCGAGGTCGAGAACCGCTTGGCCAACGCGCTGAAGTACGACCGGGCCCGCGTCCAGGTCGGCCGCATCTCGCGCTTCGGCCTGCTGGAAATGAGCCGCCAGCGCCTGCGCCCGAGCCTGGGCGAGTCCAGCCAGATCGTCTGCCCGCGCTGTGACGGCCACGGCCGCATGCGCAGCGTCGAGTCGCTGTCGCTGTCGATCATCCGCGTCGCCGAAGAGCATGCGATGAAGGAGAACACCGGGCAGGTGCTGGTGCAGGCCCCCGTGGAGATCGCCAATTACCTGCTGAACGAGAAGCGCAGCGCCCTGCGCGAGATCGAGCAGCGCCACGAGGCGCCGATCGTGATCGTGGCCGACGAGCAGCTGCATACCCCGCACTACACCGTCACCCGCCTGCGCGAGAACGAGTTGGGTGAAGAAAGCAGCAAGCCCAGCTACCAGCGGGGCACCCCGCGCAAGCTGCCGGTGCACGCGCTGACCAAGGGCCAGCTGAACATCCCGCCGCCGGCGGTGACCCAGGTCAAGCACACCTCGCCCGCCCCGGTTCGCGAGGAAGTTGAGCCGGCCAAGGCAGCCCCGGCCCCGGTCGCGGTCGCACCGACGGCCCCGGCCCCCAGCGGCGGCGTGATCGGCTGGCTCAAGCGCGTGTTCGGTGGCGAGCCGGCCCCGGCGCCGGCGCCGGCCGCTCCGGCGGCGCGTCAGTCGCAGGACGGTGGCCGCAAGGACCGCAACAAGGATCGCAACAAGGACCGCAAGGACCGTCGCGACGACAGTCGTGGCAATGGCAACGCGCAGCAGCAGAAGGATGGCGGCAACCGCAAGGACCGCAGCGAGCAGCGCAAGGACGGCCGCAACGGCAACAACGGCAATGCGCAGCAGCAGCCGCAGCAGGGCAAGCAGAAGGAGCCGCAGCACAAGGATGGCCAGCAGCAGCCGCAGCAGCAGAACAAGCCGCGCAACGAGCAGCAGGGCCAGAACCAGAACCAGCAGCCGAAGCTGAAGCAGCCCAAGCAGCCGCGCCCGCAGCAGCAGGACGGTGACAAGCCGGCCGAGAAGCCGCAGCGCAATGCCGCCGAAGCAGCTGCCGAAGCCGTGACCGCAGCGGCAGCCGTAGCCGCTACGGCCGTCGCCGCCAACGGGGTGAACGCGCTGGAAGCCACCGCGCCGGTGACGCCGGTTGCTCCGGCACCCGCCGCTCCGGTGGAAGCCGCTGCGTCGGCCGACACCGCTGCCAACGCTGGCAGCGCGGCCGAGGTGACTGCGGTTGCCGGCGAGGAGGCTGCAACCGACACCAATGGCGAGCAGGCAGGCGAAGGCGCAACCCGCCGTCGTCGTGGCCGTCGTGGTGGCCGTCGCCGTCGTCGCGGTGGCACCGAGAATGCCGTCGGCAGCGACGCCCTGGGCGATGACCAGGACGATGGTGATGACGGTGAAGATACCGACGGCGCCGAGCCGAGCGTCAACAACACCGCCGGAACCGCTCCGGTTGCTGCGGTGCAGCCGGTCCGTTCGCAGCCGGAGTTCGACTTCGATGACGAAGTCGAGCCGATCGCCATCGAAGCCGGGAAGCCGGCCCGCGCTGCCGCCGCTGCGGTTTCCGCACCGGTTGCGGTGGTGAGCAGCGCCGTGGTCGAAGTCGCCGCCCCCGTCGCGGCTGAAGCGCAGGCGCCGGCCGAGGCTGCTGCGAAAACTGAAACGGTGTCCTCGCCGGTGCAGACCAGCATGCTCGATGCCATCGACGCTGCGACCCCGGTTCAGCCGGTCGCCGACGCCACTCCGGTGGTGGACGCTGCCGCGCCGGTGATCGAAGCAAAGCCGGTTGTGGCTGAAACGACCGCAGTGGCTGAAGCCGCTCCGGTGATCGAAACGAGGCCGGTCGCGGTCGAGGCCGCGCCGGTCGTGGAATCGAAGCCGCAGGTGGTTGAAGCAACCCCGGTGGTTGAAACCAAGCCGGTGGCCAGTGAGAGTGGCCCGGTGGTGGAGGCCGCCCCGGCCGTTGAAGCCACGCCGGTCGTCGAGACTGCGCCGATCGTGGAACAGCCGGTCGCGCCGGTGGCGGTGGAAGCCGCGCCGATCGAGGCCGCTGCCCCGGTCGCCGAAGCCGTGGTGACGCCATCGGTCGATCCGGTCGCCGATGGCCATGCCGACGCCGCAGCGCAGGCTGCAGAAGCCAGGGCCGATGAAGAAGACGAAGAGGCCGCCAAGCGCACGCCTCCGTCGAACTGATCTTGATAGCGTGAAAACGAAACGGCGGGGATCAATGATCCCCGCCGTTTTTGTTTGTGCGTCGGGCCGAACCGTGCCCACCAAGGTTGGCACCTACCCAAGCGTGCCTGCGTCAGGGTTTCGGCGCGAACTGCAGGCGGGTCCACACGCCGTAGTGGTCCGAGGCCCAGCGACCGCTGTCGTCGGGCTGGTCGAACAGGATCTTCGCCTCGCGTGCGACCATCTCGTCCTGCTGGAAGAAGATGTGGTCGATCCGCGACGGCGCCTGGTAATAGTGACGGTTGAGCGTACTGACCGCGGACAGATCGGTGTTGACATGCACGCTGCCGTAGCTGTCGCCGTAGTGGCTGCGCAGCTCGCTCAGGTCGCCGGCATCCACCAGTGCATTGAAGTCGCCAGCGATCACCACCGGTGCACCGGCCGAGGTTGCAGTGATGAAGCGCAGCAGGTCTTCGACCTGGGTGCGACGGATGCGCTGCCCGTTCTCGTCGCTGCGCTCGTTCAGATGCGTGGCGTAGATGTTTACCGGCGTGCCGTCGACGTCGATGCGCAGGTGGGCCACGGTGCGGTAGTCGTCCAGCGGCTGCAGCAGATGATCGCCCTGAGCGAGGATCGGCCGCCGGGTCAGCAGCGCATTGCCGTAGCGCTTGGGTGCCGCGACCGGATCGGTGGACACGAACACATACCTGTAGCCGAGTTGGCCGGCCAGCCATTGCGCCTGGTTTCGCACGTTGCGGCGCTGGATCACTTCCTGCAGGGCAACCGCATCCGGCTGCAGGCGCTTGAGCTCGGCCAGGATGGTGCGGCGCCGGCTCGGCCAGTCTTCGCGGTCGTGGTGCAGGTTGAAGGTGACCATGCTCATGCCCGGCGCGCTGGCAACGTCGGGCGCCACAGTCGTGCCAGCCGGTTCAGCCGCCATCATCACGCCCGGCAATGCCATTGCAATGGCCAGCCCCAGGGCGCGCACCGACGTGCGCACCTTCGCCCGCTGCTGCTTCATCGTTACTGTCCCTTGCGCTCGGCGCGGCGCACTGCGCTCGGCACGTCGATCTCGATCCGCGCCGGCAGCTGGTGCACGTGCAGTTCTCTGTTGACCCACTGGGCCGCTTCACCGTTGATGCTCGCCTCGCCCGGGTCGCCGGCATACGGCCACGGCAGCACCACACCACCGACCGGCGGCACCAGGCCCGGTTGCACCTCCAGCACCAGCTGCTTGTCGCTGCGCTGCAGGCGGTAGTTCAACTGCCCCTGCGGCGTGCGCAGGCCCTGCACGGCAATGCCCTCGCCCTGCAGCCACGCGGTCGGCACGCCGGCGGCCAGTACCAGCGCATCGTCCAGATCACGGTTGTAAGCGAACATGTCCAGCGCAGAGCGCACGAAGTCCGAAGCCACCCAGGCGTGCGGCAGGTCACCGACGAAGAACGGCTTGCGCGGCGTGCGCGAGACCACTTCGGCCCACTGGTTCCAGGCCTGTGGCGCGCGGTCCCTGAAGAAGAACTCGGTGGCCTGCCAGGCGCGGTCGCGCCAGCCCAGGCGCACGAACGCTGCCACGTTGCGCCATTCGTACGGGGTGTAATCCTTCCACTCGCGCTTGCCATCGCGACGGGCAACGAACTCGTTCCAGTAGCGCTCGAAGGTCGCCTGCAGCGCCTGCTGCGGCAGCCGGCCCTGCTCGCCGCCGGGGGCAAGCGCGATCGTGGTGGAGGTCGCGTCGAAGTCGCCCAGCTCGGCCGAGCCCGGCAGGTAATCGATCTTGTGCTGCTGCATCGCCGACAGCAGCGAGGCCTGCAGGTCAGCACGGAACTGGTCGCGCGATTCGGCGATCTGCATCGCCTCGACCTTGCCCAGCTGGGTCGCCAGCAGCGCCGCGTCCTTGTAGCCGCGCAGCGCCCAGAAGTTGTCCCAGTAGGAATGCATCGGCTTGGCCGAATAGCCTTCATGGCTGATCGAGGCCGGCATCATCCCGTAGAACGCCGGGTTGCGCGCGCGGTTTTCCTCGGTGCGCTCGCTGGCGCGCAGCTGCTCCATGTAGTGGTAGGCGCCCTGCACGTGCGGCCACATCAGCTCGGTGAACGTGCTGTCGCCGGTGTAGCGCCCATACTCGGCGATGCTGTAGATCAACTCGCCATGGCTGTCGTTCTCCGGCACCGGGTCGCTGCCGCGCGCGTCGACGCAGCACGGCACCTTGCCGTTTTCGAACTGGTACGGCGCATACCAGTTGATGTAATCGCGCACCGCATCACTGCGCCCCATGCGCAGCAGGCCCTCGGAGATCATCGCGCCGTCGCGGATCCAGCTGCGCGCATACGACCGCGTGCCCGGCTGCAGGCGCGGTCCGACACGCGAGATCAGCATGTGCGCCACCGCCGTGCGCAGGGTGTCGACCAGTGGCTGGCCTGCAGCAGGCACCTGCAGCGAAACCACGCCCAGCTTCTTCCGCCATTGCTCGGCCACCTGCGCCTGCGCCTTGGCCACATCCAGCGCCTGCGGCGCCCAGCCACCGGTCTGTGGCAGCACCACCGCCACCTCACGGTTCTGCCCGGGCTCCAGCCTGATCGTGTACACCAGCGCACCCGACGCCATGCCGGTGCTGTCCTTCACCGCCGTGGTCGCCGGGTACGTGCCGCTTTCCAGATGCATCGCATCGAGCTTGCCATCGAACGTACTGGCAAAGCGCGCGTCCGGTACCTGCAGCGGATAGATCCGCGGCTCACCGTTGACCCGAACCAGCTGCTCACCTACATCCAGGGCATCAATCCGGCTGAAGCCTCCGACGGTATTAAGGAACTGGGTGGGCGGATTGACCTGCCACGGCCGTATCGCCAGTGCCAGGGTGTATTCGTGCGCGACCTTGTCCGGATTGCTCAGCCGGTAGCGGCCGATCAGCTGCGCACGCTCGGGCGTGCCCTGCACGAAACCGGTCACCGAGAGTCCGGCCTTCTCATGCACCCAGTCGACGGTGGCGATCGGCAGGTAGTGATCCTGCAGCGACTGAGTGATAGCCACTTTCGACCAGTCCAGCAGCTTGCCGTCCAGGCGGATGAACGGCTCGATGCTGAAGCTGCCCTTGGCCGGCTCCAGCGCGCCATCTTCGCTGATCAGCGCCTGCTCCTGGCCACCATCGAGGCCGAGCAGGGTCCAGTAGGGCTGTTCGCCCACATACGCGCGCGGCAACGAACCGCGCGGCAGATCGGCGGCTACCGAGGACAGGAAGGCATTGGGCGTGGCGGCGAACGCCAGCGGCTTGAGTGCGATGTCACGGATGCCGTAGCGCCAGTTCGGGCCATCGCGCAGATCGAAACGCACGTAGCGCGCGTCGGTATCCGGCAGGGCAAGCCAGTCGCGGCCACCGGCACCGCTGGTCACTTCGCGCACGATGCGCCAATCCCGGCCATCCTCGGACGTCCGCACGGTGTAGCGATTGGCTTCCAGGTTCGGCAGCCAATCGATCACGACACCGCCGATCTCGCGGCTCTTGTGCAGGTCCAGGCTGATGGTCTGCTGCTTGACGCCACCGCTGATCCAGAACGTGTCGCTCTTGCCGTCGATCATGCGGTCCTGCAGCGCGGTGGCGGTATCGGCAATCACCGACGGCACCAGCGCCGAATCATCCTGCGGTGGCAGCCCCTGCAGGGTCAGCCTGTCGAAGCATACGGTGCCGCGGCCGCCGACCTTGCTGTAGATCGTGAACTCGACGGCGGCGCTGCGCGCCATCTCCTTCTCGGGCGAGGGACCCCACGCCTTGTCGATCTGGCGGCGGCGGTACTCGACCGGCGTCCAGCCCTTGGGGAAACTGTAGCCGGGACGATTGACCCACCAGACGTTGTCACCGCTGGCATCGATCAACTTGAACTGCAGGTCGTTGCCCGGTGAATCACCGCGCAACTGGAAGCCGAAACGGTAATTGACCGGGTATTCGATGTTCAGCGCGCGGCGGATGCCGACGTAGCCGGAGACATCGTGGAAGTCATAGTCCAGGCACAGCGCGCGGCCGCCGCCAGCGCCACTGACCGGGCGCAGCGAACCGCTGACCTGGTCGGACAGCACCAGCTTCCAGGCCGCGACGTCGTCGAAGTCGTCCAGCACCTTCGGTGCCGGCAGCGCCGGTGGCGCGGCGATCGCCAGGGAGGTCCACAGCAGGCCCAGTCCAACGGCGATCGCTCGCTTCATCCCTTGACGCTCCCCAGCAACAGACCTTGGATGTAGTACCGCTGCAGCACCAGGAACAGCGCCAGCACCGGGACCACGGTGACCACCGCGCCGGCCATCATCATTTCCACGTCCATGATGTGCTCGCGCGAGAGGGTGGCCAGCGCCACCGGCAAAGTGTAGTGCTCCTGATCGGTCAACACGATCAGCGGCCACATGAAATCGTTCCATGCGCCCATGAAGGTGAAGATCGCCAGGGTCACCAGCACCGGCTTGAGCATCGGCAGCACGATCTGGAAGAAGATGCGCAGCTCCCCTGCCCCGTCGATACGGGCCGCTTCCAGCAATTCGTCCGGAATCGAACGCGCGTACTGGCGCACCAGGAAGATGCCGAACACGCTGGCCAGCGCCGGCACGATCACGCCGCCGAAGCTGTTGACCAGGCCCAGCTGCTTCATCAGCAGGAACAGCGGCAGCATCGCCACCTGCGCTGGAATCACCAGCGCCGCCATCAGCACCTGGAACAGGCGCTCGCGGCCGACGAAGTTGAGCTTGGCGAACGCATAGCCGGCCATGGTGTTGAGCAACAGCGAGCCAAAGGTGATCGCCAGCGAGACGAGCAGGCTGTTGGCGAAGTTGCCGCCCATGCCAGTGCGCGCGAACAGCTCATGGTAGTTGTGCGTGGTGATGCTCGAAGGCAGCAGCGGCGGCGGGAAATGGCTGGCCTCGCCCTGCGGCATGAACGAGACCGAGAGCATCCACAACAGCGGTGCCAGGCTGACCAGGGCCAGCACCAACAATGCACCATTGATCAACCACGGGTACCAGCGCGACTGGCCGATTTCACGACTCATACCAACTGCCTCTTGCGGCCGAAACGCAGCATCACGGTGGTCACCGCCAGGATGATCAGGAACAGCAGGAACGCCACGGCGGAGGCGCGTCCCAGGTTCCACCACTTGAAGCCTTCCTCGAACATGAAATACAGCACGCTGACGGTGCTCTGCAGTGGGTCGCCGCGGGTCATGACATACGGCTCGGCGAACAGCTGGAAGTAGCCGGACACGGTAATCACGCCGACCACCAGCAGCACCGGGCCGAGCATCGGCAGGGTGATGTGCAGGAACTGCTTCCAGCGCGAGGCGCCGTCGATGCGCGCAGCCTCGTAAAGGTCATGCGGGATCGCCTGCAGGCCGGCCAGGAAGATCACCATGTTGTAGCCGAAGTTCTTCCACACCGCGAACAGCATGATGGTCGGCATCGCCCAGTTGGGATCGCCCAGCCAGTCGATCGGGCTGATGCCCAGGTGGCCCAGGCTGTAGTTCACCAGGCCGTAGCTGGTGTGGAACAGGTAACGCCAGATCACCGCCACCGCCACCAGCGTGGTCACCACCGGCGCGAACAGCGCGGTGCGGAACAGCGCCTTGAAGCGCGCGGCCGGCGCGTTGAGCAGCATCGCCGCGCCCAGCGACACGCCGATCGACAATGGCACCCCGATCAGCACGAAGTAGGTGGTGTTCCACAGCGACTTCCAGAACATCGGTGTCTGCAGCAGGTCGATGTAGTTGCCGAGGCCGACAAACCGCAGGTTGCTGCTGTCAGCCAGGGCATACAGGTCGAAGTCGGTCACGCTCAGCGCCAGCGCCGAAGCCACCGGCAGGCCGAAGAACACGCCCAGCACGATCAACGAGGGCCCGGCGAAGATCCAGCCGGCAAGCGAAGTACGTTTCATTGCGCGCTCCCGGCGGCTACGGCACTGCTGGACTGCGACGACGGTGCGCGCTGCTGCAGGCGTTGTTGTTCATGCATCCAGCGGCGCTTGGCCAGCACCTTGTCCACGCGCTGGTCCAGTTCTTCCACGGCCTTGTCCTGCGGCAGGCCACCGCGCACCACCTTCTCGGTGACGATGCGCATTTCCTGCACGATGCGCTCCCATTCGAGCACCTTCGGCGTCGGCTTGACCCGCTCCAGCTGGTCACGGAATGCCGCTGCCAGCGGATCGTTGGCCAGCGACGGTGCGTTCCAGGTACTGCGGCGCGGCGGCAGATCGCCGATGATCGAATGGAAACGCGCCTGGATCTGCGGCCGCGACAGGAACTCGATCAGCTTCCACGACGCTTCCTTCTGCTGCGACTTGCGGAAGATCACCAGGCTGGTGCCACCGGCGATGCCGGCGCCGGGGCCGTCCGGACCCGGTAGCGCCGCGGTGCCCCACTGCCCTTCCAGTTCCTTTGGCTGCAGCTTCTTGAACTCGCGGATGTTCCAGGGGCCGGAGATGTAGAACACGTTGAAGCCGCGGAAGAACTCGTCCCAGACGTTGGAGATCTGCGTCTCGGACATCTTCGGCGCCCAGCCCTGCTCGAACATGTTGGCGTAGAAGGCCAGTGTGCGGCGGAACCCCGGGCTGGCGAAATTGCCGCGGGTGTCATCGTCGCGCAGCAGCGGATCGGGTTGCTGCAGTGCCAAGGACAACTGCTGCTCGAACTCATTGATCGGCATCAGCACCGCATAGCGGTTCGGACCCTGCATGCGCTTGATCGCCGCCATCTGCTCGTCCCACTCGGCCCAGGTACGCGGCGGGTGGTCGTAGCCGGCCTTGGCCAGCAGGTCCTTGCGGTAGTAGATCAGGCGTGTATCGACGTACCACGGCACGCCCACCAGCTCGCCGTGGATCACGTTGGTATCCCAGATGCCCTGGAAGTAGTCCTTTTCATCAACGACCGCCGAGTGATCGACGAACGGCTGCAGCGGTGTCAGCGCATCGAGCTCGGCGAACTCGGGCACCCAGGTGTTTCCGAGCTGGCAGACATCCGGCAGGCCATCGGCAGCGAACGCGGTCAGCAGTTTCTCGTGCGCTGCCGTCCACGGGATGTTCTGCACATCCACCTTGATGCCGGGGTTCTCGGCCTCGAACTCGTGGATCAGCTCGCTGACCACCTCGGCTTCGCGACCCATCGCCCAGAAGCGCACGGTGGTGGTTCCAGGCTCGGTGCGGGCGCAGCCGGCCACGGCCAAAGCGGCCAGGGCGGGCAGCGCCCAGCGGCGCAGGCGGTCGATCCAGTTCGGCACCGGGTTACTTCCCCTGCCCTGTGTTGCGGTTGGCATTGTTTTTCTGTTCCTGCGCGGCAGCCGCGCGTGATTCGGCGATACCCACCGCGCGTGCCGCCGCGGCCTTTTCGTCCTTCTGCAGCTCCAGCGGCTGGAACGCGCCTTCCGGCGCCAGCCAGCCACCGCTGAACCCTGCCCGCTCCAGTCCCTTGCGGATGTAGGGGTTCTTCTTCATCACCTCCCACACGAAATCGTTGCGGTAGTTGGCGATCATGGTCAGGATCGGTCCTTGGTCGATGGCGATGTAATCGCTGGCGACCCAGCCGCGATCCGGCACCAGGCGGCCGGTCTTGATAGGGATGTCGTAGTTGAAGCTGGGGTTGAATGAATCCAGGAAGCCGTAGCTGGAATAGATGTAGTCGCCGTAGCGCTTGTGCATTTCCAGCGTGGCCGGGATCACCTGCTCCGGCGCAAACACCACCGAGGCGATCGCAGCAGTCGGGGCGATGGTGCCGTCATCGAAATTCTCGCGCAGCCCAGCGCCGCGCGAGGAGTAATGGCGGAACTGGCGCTGCTCGCCGCGGTACTCCTGCGTGGTGTTCTGCGGGCCATCGCTGGCGGTCAGGCCCCACACATTCTCGCCATACTCCTTCCACTGCATCGGGTTGGCGATGGCGTATTCGCGCTGGGCCAGCGCAGCCGAGCGGCTGTTGAGGAAATAAGTGCTGCCGCGCTCGCGCATGTATGCGTCCTGGATATCGCGGAAGTCGATCCAGACGTGGCTGTACTGGTGGCCGAACAGCGGGCCGAAGGACAGGTATTCCTGGCCCTGGTAAACACCCCAGTCGTTGTCGTAGGTGCGCGTCCACACCGTCCACGCATCCGGGCTGACCGGGTGCGTGGGCGACC
This sequence comes from Stenotrophomonas sp. YJH_SMC_33, assembly GCF_059372295.1. NCBI lineage: Bacteria > Pseudomonadati > Pseudomonadota > Gammaproteobacteria > Lysobacterales > Lysobacteraceae > Stenotrophomonas > Stenotrophomonas sp. YJH_SMC_33. The sequence goes on along the minus strand of NZ_JCAFVJ010000003.1, from coordinate 275,087 downwards.
CCAGGGCAAGGATGTAGACCATCATCGCCTCGTTGTAGCCCATCCAGTCGTGGTCGATGAAGCCGCTCTCGGGGAACCAGCCCATCGAGATCAGCGGCGCGCGCTGCTGCAGCCACGGCCAGTCCACCTTCTTGTACAAGGTGTCGGCGATCTGGCGGATCTCCTTCTCGCGCGGATCATCGCCGTCGTAGTACGACTGCGCGAACAGCACGCCCATCATCAGCAGTGCGGTATCCACCGAGGACAGTTCGACCCAGCTGTCGTAGCGACGGCCTTCCTGCATGTCCAGGAAGTGGTAGTAGAAGCCCTTGTAGCCGGCCTTGCCGGTGCGCTGCGGGCCCATCGGCACATCGCGGAAGAACTTCAGCGTGGTCAGCGTGCGGTCGATGGCCTGGTTGCGGCTGACCCAGCCGTTTTCTATGCCGATCGGATAGGCAGTCAACGCGAAACCGACCGAGGCGATGCTGGCGAACGGCCGTGACGGGTAGCGGTCCGGGGTCAGGCCGTTCACTTCGTTGGTGGTGTCCCAGAAGAACTGGAAGGTGCGGCGCTCGATATCATCGAACAGCGGCGGCAGCTCCGGTTTCATCGGCCGCGGCGGTGCGTCGGCCTCGATCAGGATCACCGGCGGGCGGGGCTTGGCAGATTCCTGCTGGGCCGGCTGGCAGGCGGCCACGGCCAGGCTCAGCGCTGCGGCGGACAACAGATGGCGTGCCTGCATGGCGCGGTTCCTCCGGTGGTCTGATCGATGGGAAAGCATAACGTCCAATGATCTGAAATCGTTTACAAGGTGCGCTCTTAAAAAACCACGAAAAACGTGGCTTGACACCGCGATCATTGCCCACGCCGCTGCCCCCTGGCCGGCAGCGGCGTGGGCAATGGACCGGCACAGGGCCGGCCATTGCCGGTTTGACCGATGCCGCCAGCGAGCCGGCGGCATCGGGTCATGCATCACCGCCCGGGCTTAGAAGCGGAAGCCCACTTCGGCCTTGACCTGGCGCGGAGTACCGATGATGTCGCCGGTCTCGTTGTAGCTGGCCTGCAGCTTGCCGTTGGTCTTGACGTAGTTGTAGGTGGAGAAGTTGTCGAAGTTGAACACGTTGATGATGTCCAGGCGGGCGTACAGCTCGGTGTTGCCCGCCAGCTTGAACGTCTTCGTCGCCTGCAGGTCGACCGAACGGTAGCCGAAGATCTTGCCACCCACCAGGAACTTGCCGGTGGCGTTGGGCACGGCCGCCTGCGGGGTCGGCAGGGTGTAGCCGCTGGCCTGCATCACCGGGTACCAGTCGTTGACGGCGGTCGGGGTGGCCAGGGTGATCTTGCCACCGAAGGTGATGCCCCAGAAGCCCGCGTAGGAACCGGTCACCACCAGGCGGTGGCGCGGCGCGCCGTTGGAGCGGATGGTCGGGTAGTCACCGATCAGGCCGCGATCGAACGCATACTTCTCGTTGATGTCGCGGTTATGGCGCGCAGTGGTCCAGGTATAGGCGATCGAGGTGCCCCAGCCGCTTTCCTTGGTGAACGGCTTCTGTGCCGACAACAGGACCTGGGTGGCGCGGGTCTTGATGCCCTGCTGGCCGATGATCAGGCTGCCGAAGCCCGGCACGTTGCAGCTCCAGGCCTGGCTCAGGCCTGCGGAGGTGCCGCCGCACAGGCGCGGATCATCGAAGAACTGGCCGGTCGGGTAGCGGTTGCCCAGGGTGAAGGCGAAGCCGTCGTAGCTCAGGGTACGAGCGATGGTGGCATCGGTCAGCCAGTCGCCGATCTGGTTGCTCATGCCCAGACTGAACTGATCGGAGTACGGCGCCTTCAGCTTGTTGTTCAGCAGGTCAACCTCCAGCCCGGCATTGCTGGTCGCGCCGACCAGTGCCTGCAGGTTGCCGATGCCGTTGAGCAGGTTCGGATTCCAGTCATAGCAGGCGGCCTGGCCGTTGATGCAGGTGTTGGTGGCCGGGTTGCGGAAGTAGATGGTCGGCTGCGGCAGGGCCAGCTTGGTGGTTTCCAACTGCAGGTTGTCGAACAGGTCACGGTCGTAGGAACGGCCGGCACCACCGTGGATCACGTGCTGCTCGTCGGCATTGATGTCATACGAGAAGCCCAGGCGCGGCTGCCAGGCATCCTTGAACGCCTTGCGGTTGTGGCCGTTGCTGATGTAGTCGCTGATGTCCAGGCCGCCCAGTGCCAGCGAATCGGCATAGGTCTGGCCGGCGGGGGCGCGCGGATCCTGCGAATAGATGGCGTCGACCACCTGCTGCGGGGTCACGAAGTCCAGGTAGGACGGGGTCTTTTCGTAGTCCCAGCGCAGGCCGATGTTCAGCTGCAGGTGGTCGTTGACCTGCCAGTCGTCCTGGATGAACACGCCGTACTGCTTGGACTTCGAACGCACTTCGCCGGACACGCCGGACACGCCGGTCACCGGCTTGACGAACTGCGCCTTGTACGGAATCGAATCGGGGAAGTCCGGATCGCCCAGCGAGTAGGTGAAGGTCGGGTTGATCTGTGCCGCATCGGATGCGTACAGATCGATCGCCTTGTACTTCACGCCCATCTTGATGGTGTGGTCACCGGCCCACTGGATGCCATCCAGGGTCAGGTTGTCTTCGATCGACCAGCCCTTCTGGCCCTTCACCTGCGAATCCAGTGCCGAGGCGCCACCGATCTTCACGATGGTGCGGTCTTCGGGGCCGTCCGGTGCGGTGTAGGTGATGCCGTTGGCCAGCGTCAGCGGAGTCGGGTTGTTGAACGAATCCTCGTGGGTGACCATCAACTCGTTGTAATAGCGCTCACCACTGTGGTTCCAGCGCAGGGCATAACGACGGTCGGTGTTGACCACTTCACGGCCGGCTTCCGGCGAGGTCTGGCCACTGAACTGCGACTGGGTTTCGTCGCGGTCCTGGAAGGTCAGCTCGATGCGATCGTTGTCGGTCGGCTCGAAGTCGATCTTGCCGAAGATCAGGTCCTGCTGGAACGGCTGGCTGGCCGGGCCAAGGCCGGCGGCGCCGGCCGGCGGCAGCAGGCCGGCAGCGCCGGTGACCGCGCCATCCGGCGCGATGGTGACCGGCAGGTCGAAGCGCTTGGCTTCGTAGGTCACGAAGAAATGCGCCTTGTCCTGGATGATCGGGCCGCCCAGGGCGAAGCCGTATTCCTTCTCGGCCGAGACCATCTTCTCCTTGCCACCCTGGCGCTCGGCCGGGGTCTTGGCACGCATGTCTTCATCGGTGTAGCGGTAGAACGCCTCACCCTTGAACTCATTGGTGCCGGACTTGGTTGCAGCCGTCACCGCGGCGCTCGACACCTGGCCATACTCGGCCTTGTAGTTGCCGCTGATGACCTTGTATTCGCCGATGGCCAGCTGCGGGAACGGGTTGCCGGCGCTGCCGGACTGGCCGGCCACGCCGCCGCCCTTGACGTAGCTCTTCTGGCCCACGCCGTCGATGTACACGTTGGTGCCATCGGCATTGGTGGCGCCGCCGCGCAGCGAGGTGTTGCCCTTGGCGTCGCGGGTGAAGATCAGGCCCGGCACCGCGTCGGCGAACTCCAGGAAGTTGCGCGACACCTGCGGGGTGGTCTGGATCTGCTGCAGGCTGACGGTCTTGCCGACTTCAGAGGTGCGCACTTCCTGCAGCAGGGTCGGCGCAACAACGTTGACGGTGTCCAGGTTGGTGGCCGCGGTCGAACCCTGGGTGCTGCTGGCGGCACCGGCAAAGTTCAGCGTCGCGGTCGAGGCCACGGTGACGGTGACCTTCTGGGTCTGGCCGTTGGCGACCACGTTGTAGGTGCCCGGATCCAGGCCCATCAGCGAGTAGCTGCCGTCGGCGCGGATGGTGCCACGGCGGACGGTACCGGTGGCCACGTTGGTGGCGGTCACTTCGGTGCCTGCCTGGGCGCCGGCAACCTGGCCGCGCAGGCTGGCGTTGGCCGACTGCGCCATGACGTTGGGGGCGGCAGCCAGCATCAGGCAGCTGACCAGTGCGGTGCTCAGCAGCCGGCGCGCCGGCATGCGGAAGGTGGTATGCATCATCAACTCAATCTCCGGGTGGCGGTAACCGCTTGCGCGGTCCCTGCGATCAATCAAAAAAGAAGGAACGCCTCTGGCTTCAACGGCCGGATGGCGGAGTGGTGGAATCGCGAACAATCAAGCGGGGAACCAGGGTCTGCTTGTCCCCTGCCCCATCCGTGGAGGTGCCGTCCATCAACTGCATCAGACGCGTCATGGCCCGGTCGCCGAGCTCGGCGATGCTGACCTGCATGGTGGTCAGCGACGGGTGGACGAAACGCGCCAGTGGAATATCATCGAAACCCGCCAGGGCCACATCGGCCGGCACACGGACCCCTGCCTGCGTGAACGCATACAGGCAGCCCAGGGCCATCATGTCGTTGGCGGCGAATACGGCATCGGGCAGCGCTCCGGCTGCCAGCAACTCCTGACCGGCACGATGGCCGGAAGCTTCGTCGAAATCACCGGGCAGCTCGATGCCTTCGGCGCCACCGCCAAAAGCCGCCAGCGCGTCACGGAAGCCGCGCAGGCGCTCGCGCGCGTCGAAGTTGAGGTCCGGACCAGAAATGAAGGCAATGCGGCGGTGGCCGGCATCCAGCAGGTGGCGGGTCATCGCCATCGCGCCGGCGTGGTCGTCGATGCTCAGCACCGGGTGGTCCTGCCCGGGCAGATAGGTGTTGATCAACACCGTCGGCAACGACTGCGGCAGGTTGTCGGTCAGGAAGCCCGGACTCTCGGCATAGGGCGAAAGCACCAGCAGGCCGTCGACGCGGCCGCGCATGGCACGCAGGGCGGCGCCCTGCTGTTCCTGGTCACCGTGGTAGCTGGACACCAGCAGGTGCTGGCGGCGGTTGCGGGCCACCCCGTCAATGCCGCGCATCAGCTCGGAGAAGAATTCGCCGTACAGGTCAGGCAGCACCACGCCCACCGTATTGGTGCGGCGGCTGCTCAGGCTGCGGGCGGCGGCGTGCGGGGTGTAACGCAGCCGTGCGGCCACCTCCAGCACAAGCTGGCGGACCGGTTCGGCGACATTTTCATGCCCGTTTAGCGCGCGGGAAACCGTGGCCACGGAGACCCGGGCTTCGCGTGCGACGTCTTTGATTGTGATAGCTGCCTTGTTCACGAAGCCGCCCTCCACGGCTTGGACCTACCAGCATTGGCGCGGAATGTAAGCGTTTCCATCCAGGCTTGTAAACAGTCCGTTAGGCGAATGTCCCGAAATGGACATGAAAATCTGTCCGTGGCGAGGCCCGCAGGGACCGGCCAGGACAGTGCGGGACAAGGACTCAGCCCTGTTCTGACGGGGTCTGTGCGCGGATGGACAGCGCGTGGATATCGGTGTCCATCATCGATCCCAGCGCGGCATACACCGCGCGATGCCGGGCCAATGGAGCCAGCCCTGCGAAGCGCTCACTGACCACATGCACGTTGAAATGGCCGCGCCCGTCGCGCGCACCGGCATGGCCGGCGTGACGATGGCTGTCGTCCTCGATCTCCAGCACGCTCGGCGCCAGCGCCTGCTGCAGCGCATCACGGATCCGCTCGATCCGTTCCGCGTTCACGGCAGCACCTTGCGGAACGGCCGCACCTGCACATGGGTGTATACGCCGGCGGCGACGTACGGGTCGGCATCGGCCCAGGCCTGGGCCTGCGGCAGCGACTCGAACTGTGCAATCACCACCGAACCACTGAAGCCGGCCGGGCCCGGGTCTTCGCTGTCCACCACCGGGCACGGCCCGGCCAGCAGCAGGCGCCCCTCGTCGCGCAGCGCATGCAGGCGCGCCAGGTGTTCCGGCCGCGCCTGCAGCCGCTGCGCCAGCACATCCTGGCCGTCATACCCTTCGATCACATACCACACCGGCATTTCCTCGCTTGCGTTGTCGGGTGCGCAGATTCTAGCCAATGCGCTCCCTGCCCCGGCCCGGCTGGACACTGGCGCGACAAAGGCTTACCCTAGACTCCATTGCACGTGGTGGATGCAGCAGCCCGTCGGTTTTGCGGCCAACGCAGCCCCCGACGACCGTCCCGCTGCTTCAAACCGGACCATCCGGCCGGGCCACGTAGACGACCTCCCCGTAGTTCTGTCGCTGCCGTCTCCTGCGGCGCGTCCTGCTGTTTGATATGTGTGGAATCGCGCCGATCCCGGCGTGTCTGGTGCCTTGGGGCGCCGTGGCGTTGGCCCGGCGAACCCGGTGCCGCGACTGGTCCGTTGCAATCCTGATGTCCATTAGATGACTTCCGAACTCGCGCTTGACGCGAACCCGCCAACCCGGCCGCCCGCCCCCCAGCAGCAGGAAATGCCGCTGGCCGTGGTGCATGGGCAACCGGTCCTGCAGATCCCGCAGGACCTGTACATCCCGCCGGACGCGCTGGAAGTCATCCTGGATGCCTTCGAAGGCCCGCTGGACCTGCTGTTGTACCTGATCCGCCGCCAGAACCTCGATGTACTGGACATCCCCGTCGCCGAGATCACCCGGCAGTACGTGGAATACATCACCGTGATGCGCGAGCTGCGATTCGAGCTGGCGGCCGAGTACCTGGTGATGGCCGCGATCCTGGCCGAGGTGAAGTCGCGGATGCTGCTGCCGCGCCCGGTCAGCGAGGAAGGCGATGAGGCCGACCCGCGCGCCGAGCTGGTGCGCCGGCTGCAGGAGTACGAACGTTTCAAGCAGGCCGCCGAGGACATCGACGCCCTGCCCCGTCAGGACCGCGACACCACGGTGGCGCATGCCTTCATGCCCGAACGCGCCACGGTGAAGCTGCCGCCGCCGGTGGACCTGAAGGAAATGCTGCTGGCTTTGCACGACGTGCTCAAGCGCGCCGAGCTGTTCAGCGGCCACGCCATCAAGCGCGAGGCACTGAGCGTGCGGCAACGCATGGGCGAGGTACTCGGCCGCCTGGAAGACGGCAGGTTCTATCGCTTCGAAGGGCTGTTCACGGCCGAAGAAGGCAAGCTGGGCGTGCTGGTCACGTTCCTGGCGGTGCTGGAGCTGGCCAAGGAACAGCTGCTGGACATCGTCCAGGAAGAACCGCTGGCGCCGATCTACGTCAAGTCGCTGGCGGCCGGCAACACCAACGCCCCGCTGCAGTTCAGCAGCGAGTTTGACGACAACGACGCCGCCAATGCCAATGAGTGAGCGCTGAGTGCCGATGGACCAATCGCTGATCGACCGCATTGTCGAGGGTGCCCTGCTGGCCTCCAGCCAGCCGCTCACCCTGGCCCAGCTGAAGGACCTGTTCCCGGAAGATGAGCCCGCACCGCCGGGCAGCATCGAACGTGCGCTGGAACGGCTGCGCGAGGCCTGCGAAGGACGCGGCGTGGAACTGGTCGAGGTCGCTTCGGGCTTCCGCTACCAGGTCACCAGCGAAGTGCATGGCTGGATCAGCCGGCTGTGGACCGAACGCAAGACCCGCTACACCCGTGCCACCCTGGAAACCCTGGCGCTGATCGCCTACCGGCAGCCGATCACCCGCGGCGAGATCGAACAGGTGCGCGGCGTGGCGGTCAGCAGCAACATCATCCAGGCACTGGAAGAACGCGAATGGATCCGCGTGGTCGGCCACCGCGACGTGCCCGGCAAGCCGGCACTGTTCGGCACCACCAAGGGCTTCCTGGACTACTTCGGGCTGAAGCGGCTGGACGAACTGCCGCCGCTGTCGGAACTGAAGGACCTGGGCGAGCTGGAACCGCAGCTGGCGCTGGACCGCGATGCTCCGGCCGTTGCCGGCGCCGACGGCCCGGACGTCTCGGCCGACGGCGCTGCCGCCAACGACGACGCCGGCCTGGCCGGCAGTGACACCCCCGATTCCGCCGATGCAGCGCCTGCGTCGGCCACCGATGAGCAAGCACCTTCGCCCCTCGATGATGGGCACCCCGATTCCGCGCCGGGCGAGCGCGCGGTGCCCCTGAACGAACGCGAAGACAACGCCGTCGCGATGACGACCGTGGCTGTTGACCAAGCCGATTCCGAACCAGAGGCCGACCTCGAAACCGTCGGCCGGAGCAAAACTGATGAGTGACACCCCCCGAAACAAGCTCTCGCTGAAGCGCGAAGCCACCTCCGAACAGTTCAAGCTGGAAGAGCGCCTGCACAAGGTGCTGGCCCAGGCCGGCCTCGGCTCGCGCCGTGCGCTGGAACAGCGCATTGCCGAGGGCCTGGTCAAGGTCAACGGTGAAGTCGCGCAGACCGGCATGTCGGTCAAGAGCGGCGACAGGATCGAACTGGACGGTCGCGGCTTCGTCGCCACCGCCCTGTCCGAACCGTCGCGCGTGCTGGTCTACAACAAGCCTGAAGGCGAAGTGACCACCCGCGAAGATCCCGAAGGCCGCCCGACCGTGTTCGAATCGCTGCCGCCGCTGAAGGGCGCGCGCTGGATCGCCATCGGCCGCCTGGACATCAACACCACCGGCCTGCTGCTGGCCACCACCGACGGTGAACTGGCCAACGCCATGATGCACCCGTCGTTCGAGGTCGAGCGCGAGTACGTGGTGCGCGTGCGTGCGCCGGAAGGCGAGGAAAAGGTCTCCGACGCCATCGTCGACCGCCTCAGCCGTGGCGTCGCGCTGGAGGACGGTCCGGCCAAGTTCGATGAGATCGAACGCATCGGCGGCACCGATTCGCACGACTGGTTCCGCGTCGTGGTGAAGGAAGGCCGCAACCGCGAAGTGCGCCGCCTGTGGGAATCGCAGGGTTGCCAGGTCAGCCGCCTGAAGCGCACCCGCTACGGCAAGGTTAGCCTGCCGCGCGAACTGGCCCGTGGCCATTCGGTGGAACTGGGTACCGCCCAGGTGGAAGCGCTGCGTGCGCAGCTGAAGCTGGAAGAAGGCGCACCGTCGGCGCTGACGCTGCAGCCGGTGATCGGCCAGCGCCGCGCCGCCAAGACCACCGTGCGCGTGCGCGAAGGTGGCCGCGGCAATGCCTACGTCAATGGCCACAACACCGCTGACGAAGGTCGCGAGCTGCGCCGTTTCGACAACGTCCGCGAAGACCGCGGCCGTGGTCGCGGCGGCAAGGGTGGCGGCTTCAAGGGCGGCCTGACGGTCAGCGGTGAAGCGGCAGCCAAGCAGTCGCAGAAGCCGTTCAAGCAGCGCGCCCCGAAGAATGATCGCTCGCTGCCGGAAGGCAATCCGGCGGCATTCCGCACCTGGTACGTGCCGGATGGCGTAAGCACCGGCCCGAGCGGCCATCGCAACGCCGGTCCGGGCGCGCGCGGCCCCGGTGCCCGTGGTCCGGGTGCAGGCGGCCAGGGTCGTCCGTATGGCAAGCCGAAGGGTCCGGGTGCAGGCGCCGGTGGCGGGCAGGGCCGTGGCGGTTTCGGCGGCGAAGGCCGTGGCGGCGCAGGCGGCCAGGGTCGTCCGGCCGGTGCCGGCAACCGCTCGCAGGGCCAGGGCAACAGGCACCCGTACGGCCATCCGGGCAATGCCCCAAGCTTCCCGTCCGACCACGCCACGCCGGGCTTCAACCCCTACGGCAGCCCGAAGCCGGCGCACGGTGCGCGTCCGGGCGGTCGTGGTCCGGGCGGCGGCAACCGTGGCCCGGGCGGCAATCGCGGCCCTGGCGGCCCGGGTGGGAACCGTGGTCCGGGCGGCCCCGGTGGCAACCGCGGACCGGGCGGCCCGCGCCGCAGCGGCCCGCGCGGCGGCTGATCACCGGCCCGACTGAAATGAAAAACCCCGGCTCCGGCCGGGGTTTTTCTTTGAAAAGGGGACGGAGGGGATTAAGTCGTTTTTGCCACGGCCTGTATCAAAGGGGCGAAAGCGACTTAATCCCCTCCGTCCCCTTTTGCGTGGCGCTGGAACGCGGCGGGCGTGGTGCCGGTCATGCCGCGGAAGAAGGCGATGAACGGGCTCTCGGCGGAGAAGCCGGTGTCCTGGGCCACATGCGCGACGCGATGACCGAGCAACAGCAGCTCCATGGCCCGCATCAGGCGCCATTGCTGGCGCCAGGCCTGATAGCCCATGCCTGTATCGTGTTGCATCAACCGGCCAACCGTACGCGCGCTCAGGCCGGTACGCGTGGCCAGTTCGTGCAGTTCGGGCGGCAGCTGTTCGGCCAACGGCAGGCAACGTGCAATGCGCGGATCACGCGGCAAAGGCAGGTCCATCGGCGCCACCGGTGCAGCAGCGATTTCCAGCACGCACAACGCCAGTTGGTGGTGCGCGCGCGGCGACTGCCAGTCATGGTCGAACGGCGCCTGCGCAATCGGCTCCAGCAAGGCCTGCAGCAGCGGCCCCACGCCGATGATCGCTGGTTGCCGGGGCAGCTGGGCTGACAGGGTGGCGTCGAAGTACAACGAACGGTAGTCGACCGCCTGGCGCATCTGCGCGCGATGGCGTAGCCCACCGGGAATCCACGCGGCGCGCGCGGGCGGCAGCAGGCTGATGCGATCACCGTAGGTGAGGCGCGTGCAGCCCTGCCGGGTGTAGAGCAGTTGCGCGCGTGCATGCTGGTGCCAACCCGAGTCGTGATCCGCCAGTGATGCTGCGATCCCCAGCACCGGAGCGCTCCAGGCATCGGCGTCGAAGTGCGTGTGCGGCTGCAACCAGGCCATGTCTGATTTCATACATTCGATGACAGGATAGACAGGGTGCGTCATTGCAGTCGCGACCACAATGCGCAGCCCCGTTTCTGGAGCGCCCGCATGTCGCGCCGCCTGTTGTTGCTCACCATTGCACTGCTGATGTTTCCGCAGTTGGCACAGACCCTGTACAGCCCGGCCCTGGCCGATCTGGCCAAACGCTTCGCCCTGCCGCCGGGTACCGCCAGCCAGGCCATGAGCCTGTATCTGTTCGGCTTCGCTGCAGGCGTGCTGCTGTGGGGGCGCCTGGCCGATCGTATCGGTCGTCGCCCGGCCCTTCTATGTGGCTTGGGCGTCTTTGCCGTGGCTGCACTGGGCGGCCTGCTCGCTGGTAGCTTCGGCCAGGTGTTGCTGGCCCAAGCGCTGGCCGCGGTTGGCGCCGCCGCCGCTTCGGTGGTCACCCAGACCGTGCTGCGCGACCACCTGCAGGGACCCGCGTTGGCGCAGGCATTCTCCTGGATCGGCATGGCCCTGGCCCTGAGCCCGGCCATCGGCCTTGCACTGGGCACGCTGCTGGTCGCCGTCCATGGCTATGTCGGCGTACAGTCCGGCCTGCTGCTGACCGCTGCCGTGCTGGCAGTCGCATGCCTGGCTGGCCTGCGCGAAAGCCGCCCTGCACATATCCCGCACACGCCCATGCTGCCGCTGCTGCGGCAACTGCTGTGCGATCGCTGGATCTGGTCACACGCATTGCTGGTGATGGCTTTCAACGTAGCGATGTACAGCTGGTACGCGCTCGGTCCTTTCGTATTTGCGCGCCTGCACTGGCCCGCCGCCTGGTTCGGCGCCAGCGGCGCGTTGCTGGCATTGGGCTCGGCACTGGGTGCATGGGGCAATGGCCGCCTGTTGCGTGCCGGCGTTGCCGCGGCCACGCGCATCCGCACCGCCGCAGGCCTGGTTCTGACGGGAGGCCTGCTGGCTGCGCTGCTGCATGATCACCCTGCCGTGATCGCGGCGATGGTGCCGGTGGTGACGGGCTTCGGCCTTGCCATTCCCAATGTGCTGGGCCAGGCCCTGCGCGGCTACCCACATTGTCTTGGCAGCGCAGGCGCACTGTTCGGCCTGCTCTACTACCTGTTGATCGGTGCGGCAATGGCGTTGGTCGGTGCAGTGCAGCTGCTGGCCCCGACGCTCATCGTGTGTGGCCTGCTGGCCTTCTGGCTGCAGCGGCGGCGTCCCGCTGCGACCTAGGAATTGCTGCAAAAACAGCGCACTGTGCGCGGCTTCCGGGAACGGCTTTGATTCGCTGGCTATCGTGCGCGCTGTCCCACACAAGACCGATGCCCATGATCACCATCACCGCCGAACAGGCCCGCGCCAACGCTGACGCCGCCAAGCGCCCGATCGAACTGTTCTACCGCGACCTCGACAACGCCATCCAGGCCGCCTCGGAAAATGGCCGTCGCTACATCGTGTTCGGCTTCAGCCAGGTAATGGCCAGCGAGCAGCTCGTCGAAGACGCGGTCGCACAATTGCTGAAAAATGGTTTCGATGTCGAACGGCTGTTGAGCGATTCCGAACAGCACTACATCCGCATCAGCTGGGGAACTGCCCAGCCGACGCGCCTCAGCGCCGGCTGATGGTGAAGGCGGCGCCGTCCACGCCCAGGTCCCAGCCCTTGCCGGTACCGGACAGGGCCAGCGAGATGTCGCCCTTGGTCATCACCTGCGCGTTGCTGGATTTCACCGCACCCGCATGCGCACCCACCGACGCGTAGGTACCCAGCAGTTCGTTGACGCTGGCCGCACCGGTGAAGCTGCCACGCCCATTGGTGATCTTCGACTTGCCCACGGTCAGGCCCCCGCCCTTCACTTCGATACGCACCGGCATGCTGGCGCCATTGCTGCAGCTGACCGTGCCGGTGCCGGAAGCGGTCTTGTAGATCAGCGACCAACCGGACAGGTTGTAGCGCAGCTGGCAATCGAGATTGCCGGCGGCGTGTGCAGCTGGGGCCAGCGTTGCAGCAGACAGGGCCAGCAGCAGGGCGAGAGGCTTGTTCATGGCGGCACTTCCAGTTCGGTCGGACTGCCGGCGAATCTAGCAGCGCGCGCGTGCAGATTGGATGCAGGCGCGCGCGCTGGTGCGGCGGTGTTCAGGCCGTGGCTCAGGCCTGTTCGTCCAGGCGAAAGGCATCGGCATCGAGCATCGCCGGGAAGCGCGCACGATGTGCGGCCAGTGCTTCGGCCGAAATGGTGGTGGTCACCACCTGTTCGCGTTCGCGGATCTCCACCTGCGGCTGGCCGAGGAAGTCGATCACCGCGCTGTCGCCGGCGTAGTGCAGCTGGTTGCCGTCCACGCCGACGCGGTTTACCGCCGCCACGAAGCACAGGTTCTCGATCGCGCGCGCACGCAGCAGGGTCTTCCACGCATAGGCGCGCGCCGACGGCCAGTTGGCCACGAAGATCTGCAGGTCGAAATCCAGCTGCTGCGGGCGTTCGACGTTGTAGCGGTTGCGGCAGAACACCGGGAAGCGCAGGTCGTAGCAGACCTGCGGATTGACCCGCCAGCCCTTCCATTCCACGCTCAGGCGCTCACGGCCAGCGGCATAGCGCTCGTGCTCGCCGCCGTAACGGAACAGGTGGCGCTTGTCGTAGTACTGCAGGTTGCCATCGGGGGTGGCGAACAGCAGGCGGTTGTACACGCCCTCGCCGTCGCGCAGCTGCACGCTGCCGATCACCGCCGCGTCCAGCGCCTTCGCCTGTTCGCGCACCCAGGCCACGGTCGGGCCGTCCATGCCTTCGGCCTGGGCGATGGCCTCGTTGGAGAAACCACTGGTGAAGGTCTCCGGCAGGATCACCAGGTCGGTGGTGCCAGCCAGCGGTGCGAGCAGCGCGCCGTAGTAGGCGCGGTTGCCGGCCGGATCGTGCCAGCGGGTGTCGCCCTGGACGAGGGAAATGCGCAGGTCATTCATTGACATGGATTCACTGATGTTGAAGAAGCAGTAAGTGACAATGACGCGATCAAGGGATTCGACATCACCCTTCGCATTCAATGAATCGGCGCAACTGCGCCCTCAGCGAGCTTGCAGCCGGAGCTGCCCGCTCCAACCCCAGGTGAGCCAGTGCCAAAGCCTGCTCCTTACGCCGCAGATTGGCCGCTACACGCGCGAGGGTGAGCAGCTCAATGGCCCGAGCTCGCTCAAGATCTGCCCTGTCCAACATGACCTGATAGTCGTCCGGGAAAGCCTGGTGAGCTGCGAAAAAGTGGCTACCGGCGCTCTCCCATGCGGAACAAAGCGCTTTCACTGAGGTGACACTCTCCTGTTCGGAAGCCCCATAGACCCAGCCACCGCCTGTACCTGCACCGTCCCCGGCAAGCCGCTCTCTGAAAACACAGCCGGATTCGTCAATCGTTGCCGGCGAATACTCGCCGCCACCATGCTGAGGCAAAAAATCCAGATGCGCCCCCATCTCCAAGTAGCAACACTGCCCGTTGGAACCGGTTTGGCATTCGACTACATGAATCAGCGGAGTGCGAATCCTGCGGAAGGTCAGTCCTTTGCGAACGAATCCCTCCTGCAGCAGACGCGGAAAGAGCTCCGACCCAAGCAGCTCGAAGAATCTCTTCCGATCCGAACCAGGCCCCACTGACATCACAGCAGCCGCAGGCGTTCGATCGCCGCGTCCATGGTCGCTTCGTTCTTGGCAAAGCACAGCCGCACCAGGCGCTGGCCGGCCGGCGGAGTCTCGTAGAACGGCGACAGCGGAATGGCAGTGACGCCCTTCTCGATGGTCAGCCACTTCACGAACTCATGGTCCGGCAGATCGCTGATGGCCGAGTAGTCGACCAGCTGGAAGTAGCCGCCCGGCACCGGCAGCGCCTTCAGGCGGGTGCCGGCCAGCTGCTCGCGGAAACGGTCGCGCTTGGCCTGGTAGAAGGCGCCCAGTTCCAGGTGGTGTTCGGGTTCGTCGCGGATCATCGCGGCGAAGCCGTACTGGGCCGGGCCGAAGCTGGTGAACGTGTTGTACTGGTGCACCTTGCGGAATTCAGCGGTCAGCAACGGCGGCGCCACGGCGTAGCCGATCTTCCAGCCAGTGCAGTGGTAGGTCTTGCCGAAGCTGGAGATCACGAACGCGCGCTCGCGCAGCTCCGGGTAGCGCAGCGCCGACTCATGGCGACGGCCGTCGTAGATGATGTGCTCATACACTTCATCGGAAATCAGGTAGATCTGCGTGCCACGCAGCAGCTCGGCCAGCGCCTGCATGTCCTGCGCCGACAGCATCGCGCCGGACGGATTGTGCGGGGTGTTGACGATCAACATGCGGGTGCGCGGGGTGATCGCTGCACGCACGCGATCCCAATCGACAGCGAACGTCTGCGGGTCCAGCGGCACGTGCACGGCGGTGGCCCCGGCCATCTCGATCGCCGGCTCGTAGCAATCATAGGCCGGGTCGAGCACGATGACTTCCTCGCCGGCACGCACCACGGCGTGGATGGCATTGAAGATGGCCTCGGTGGCGCCGCTGGTGACGGTGATTTCGGCGTCCGGGTCGATGGTGGCGCCGTACAGGTCCAGCGACTTCTGCGCGATGGCCTGGCGCAGCGGCGCCACGCCGGTCATCGGCGGGTACTGGTTCAGCCCGGCGGCCATCGCCCTGGCGGTCTCGTCGATCAGGCGCTGCGGCGCGGAAAAGTCCGGGAAACCCTGGCCCAGGTTGACCGCGCCGTGTTCGGCGGCGAGCTGGGACATCACGGTGAAGATCGTGGTACCGACCTTGGGCAGCTTGGTGGTGGGTTGCATCGGCCTGGGCTGTGGGGGAACAGACCTGCGAGTTTACGCAATCCGCGCGTCGGTAGTGCCGGCCGCCGGCCGGCAACCTCGGCTGGCAGATGGCGAAATTGCCGGCCAGCGGCCGGCACTACCCTGTGAATTCACCGCTACAATTGCGACCGCACTCCGGCATGAAGACCCCTGCCCCTTGGACACCCCTGCATTGCTGGCCGCCAGCGGCCTGAGCTTCTCCCGCAATGACGAGCCGGTGTTCGGCCCGCTGGACTTCCATGTGGACGCGGGTGAAGCCCTGCTGGTGCAGGGTGGCAACGGCGCCGGCAAGACCACCCTGCTGCGCGTGCTGGCCGGCCTGGCCCGGCCCGGCGCCGGCCAGGTGCGGATCGACGGCAGGCCCGCCAGCAATGCCGAGCGTGCGCGCTATGTCGCCTACCTCAGCCATCTACCTGCCCTGAAGCCGGACCTCGGTACACTGGAGAACCTGCACTTTCTGTGTGGCCTGCATGGGCGCCGCGCGGGGCAGATGCCCGGCAACGCACTGGCCATCGTCGGCCTGGCCGGTTACGAGGACACCCTGGTACGGCACCTGTCGGCCGGACAGAAGCGGCGGCTGGCACTGGCGCGCATCTGGCTGTCGCCGGCGCCGCTGTGGCTGCTCGACGAACCCTACGCCAACCTCGACCTGGAGGGCATCACCCTGGTCAACCGGATGATTTCGGCGCACCTGCGCGCCGGTGGCGCTGCGCTGGTCACCACCCACGGCGCCTATGCCGCACCGCCGGTGCGTACCCGCCAGCTCGACCTCGGCGGTGCCGCATGATCGCGCCGGGTACCGAACCGGGCCTGTGGCAGACCGCAGGCGCCCTGCTCAAGCGCGACCTGCGCCTGCTCTGGCGCCGCCGCGGCGACGCGCTGCAACCGCTGCTGTTCGCGGTGCTGGTGGTGGTGCTGTTCGCGCTGGCCCAGGGTCGTGAGCCACAGCTGCTGGCCGCCACCGCCGGCGCGGTGCTGTGGCTGGCCGTGCTGCTGGCGGGACAGCTGTCGCTGGATTCGCTGTTCCGTTCCGATGCCGAAGACGGCTCGTTGGAACAATGGCTGCTGGCGCCGGTGCCGCTGGCCTGGCTGGTGCTGGTACGCGTGCTGCTGCACTGGGCCACCACCGCCCTGCCGTTGATCGTGGTCAGCCCGCTGCTGGCCGAAATGCTGCATCTGCCGCATGACCAGCTGCCGATGTTGCTGGCATCGTTGCTGCTGGGAACGCCGTTGCTGAGCCTGATCGGTGGCGTGGTCGCTGCACTGACCGTCGGCATCCGGCGCTCTGGTATTCTCGTGGCGTTGCTGTCGTTGCCGCTGTACGTGCCGGTGCTGGTGTTCGGCGCAGGCAGCCTGGCGGCAGCCGGGCGCGGGCAGGATCCGGTCGGTGCGCTGCTGATGCTGGGCGCCGGCCTGCTGGTCGCGCTGGTGCTGGCTCCGCTGGCCACTGCTGCTGCAATACGTATTTCTCTGAGTTGACCGAGCTGAGAGCCAATCCACCCCTGCTGGATAGCCGCCACGCATGAATCCGATTGTCCGCTGGTTCCACCAACTCGGTTCGCCTCCCACGTTCGACCGTTTCGCCGCCCGCTGGTCGCGGGTGTTCTACCTCGCCGCAGTGCCGGTGCTGCTGGTCGGCATGTGGCAGGCGCTGCTGGTGGTTCCGCCGGAAGCCAAGCAGCTGGACAGTTTCCGCATCCTCTACATCCACGTGCCCAGTGCCTGGATGAGCCTGTTCGTGTTCGCACTGATGGCGCTGTACGCGGCCATCGCGCTGATCTGGCGGATCAAGGTCTGCGAGATCCTGGCCATGGCCTGCGCGCCGATGGGCGCCGGCTTCACCCTCATCACCCTGCTGACCGGCAGCATCTGGGGCAAGGGCACCTGGGGCACCTGGTGGGACTGGGACCCGCGCATGACCAGCGAACTGGTGCTGCTGTTCCTGTACCTGGGCGTGATCGGCCTGTACCACGCCATCGAGGACCGCCGCAGCGCCGCACGCGCGGCCGGCCTGCTGGCCATCGTCGGTGTCAGCCTGCTGCCAGTGATCCGCTATTCGGTGGACTGGTGGGGCGGCCTGCACCAGCGCCAGTCCATCAACGTGTTCGGTGAATCGGCGATCAGCAGCGCGATGATCGCGCCGCTGTGGTGGATGGTGATCGGCACCAAGTTCTGGTTTGCCGGTTCGGTGCT
Source organism: Stenotrophomonas sp. YJH_SMC_33 (assembly GCF_059372295.1). Lineage (NCBI taxonomy): Bacteria > Pseudomonadati > Pseudomonadota > Gammaproteobacteria > Lysobacterales > Lysobacteraceae > Stenotrophomonas > Stenotrophomonas sp. YJH_SMC_33. Next base: position 257,556 of record NZ_JCAFVJ010000003.1, on the reverse strand, counting down.
GGCCAAGGCGCGCTCTGACAATCTCGACCGCGAGGCCGGCAAGGCCTGGGTCGGTGGACGTGTCGGTGCCGAACGCCCTGTCCCGGAGGCCCAGCCATGACCCACCTTCCCTATGTGATCGGCGCCTACGCCGTGTTCGTACTGGTGCTCGGCGCCGATGCCATCGGTTCGTGGCTGCGACTGCGCGTGGCACGCCGGCTGGCACTGGCCCGCCAGCAACGCCAGCAGACCCGGGCGGGCAGGCAGGACGCAGCGACGCCACTGTCGACGGAGCTGGAACGATGACGCCGGTACAACGCCGCCGCCTGGCCTGGGTACTGCTGGCACTGCTCGCCTCCGGCCTGGCCACCGCGCTGGTGGCGATGGCACTGGAGCGCAACATCGCCTACCTGTACACCCCTTCGGAAGTGCTGCGCGGCGATGTCGATGCGCAGTCGCGCTTCCGCTTGGGCGGCATGGTGGTGAAGGGCTCCTTCAACCGCCCGGTCGGCTCGCTGGAGGCGCGCTTCGACGTGACCGACGGCGATGCACAGCTGGCGGTGACCACCTCGCGGATCCTGCCGGACATGTTCGCCGAAGGCACCGCGGTGGTCGCCAGTGGCCGCCTGCAGGACGGTGTCTTCGTCGCCGACGAAGTGCTGGCCAAGCACGATGAGAAGTACGTGCCGAAGGAAGTGGCCGACAAGATGGGCGATGCCCATCGCAGGCACGACGTGCCGGTGACGGCCCCCGAGGTGCGCTGAGTGCTGCCCGAACTGGGTCAGATCCTGCTGTTGTGTGCGTTGCTGGCCTCGCTGCTGCAGGCCGGCCTGCCGCTGGTCGGGGCGCATCGCAACAACGCGGCATGGATGGCAGTGGCGCGGCCTGCCGCCTTCGCGCAGCTGCTGCTGTTGGCCGGCGCGTTCGCGGTGCTTACCGCCGCGTTCGTGCAGCAGGATTTCTCGGTGCGCTACGTGGCCGAGAACTCCAATTCGCTGCTGCCGATGATCTACCGCTATTCGGCGGTGTGGGGTGCGCATGAGGGCTCGCTGCTGATGTGGGCGCTGGTGCTGGCATTGTGGACCGGCGCGGTGGCGCTGTTCTCGCGGCACCTGCCAGCACCGGTGCAGGCGCGCGTACTGGCGGTGATGGGCATTGTCAGCGTCGGCTTTCTCGCCTTCCTGATCTTCACCTCCAATCCGTTCCTGCGCCTGAACCCGGCACCGCTGGAAGGCCGCGACCTCAACCCGCTGCTGCAGGACCCGGGGCTGATCATCCATCCGCCGATGCTGTACATCGGTTACGTGGGTTTCGCGGTGCCGTTCGCGTTCGCGGTGGCAGCGCTTCTGGAAGGCCGCGTCGACGCCCGCTGGCTGCGCTGGACGCGGCCCTGGACCAACGTCGCCTGGGGCTTCCTGACTCTTGGCATAGCGCTGGGCAGCTGGTGGGCCTACTACGAGCTGGGCTGGGGCGGCTGGTGGTTCTGGGACCCGGTGGAGAACGCCAGCTTCATGCCATGGCTGGTCGGTGCGGCACTGATCCATTCGCAGGCCGTCACTGAAAAGCGCGGCACGTTCGGCAGTTGGACCCTGCTGCTGGCGATCGCGGCCTTCGCGCTGTCGCTGCTGGGCACCTTCCTGGTGCGCTCCGGTGTGCTGACCAGCGTGCATTCGTTCGCCGCCGATCCGTCGCGTGGCCTGTTCATCCTGGTGTTCCTGTCGGTGCTGGTCGGCGGCAGCCTGCTGCTGTACGCGCTGCGTGCCAGCCAGCTGAGCGTGGACGCCGACGATCCGCGCCGTGGCTTCACCGCCGCCTCGCGCGAGACCCTGCTGCTGGCCAACAACCTGCTGCTGGCCACCGCCTGCGCGATGGTCCTGCTGGGCACGCTGTACCCGCTGCTGGCCGATGCGCTGTCGCTGGGCAAGATCTCGGTCGGCCCGCCCTACTTCGGCAGTCTGTTCCTGCTGCTGATGGCGCCGATGATCCTGCTGCTGCCGTTCGGCCCGCTGGTGAAATGGCAGCGTGACCAGCCCTCGCGCGCCTTCGCGCTGCTGGCACCTTGGCTGGGACTGGCGCTGCTGCTGGGCGCGCTGGCCTGGTGGCAGGCGCCGCAGAACGGCTGGAAGGCCGGCATCGGCGTCGCCGCTGCGGCCTGGGTCGCACTCGGCACCGCACGCTTCGTCTGGCAGCGCCTGCGCGGCAATGGCCGCTTCACCGCCGAGATGCTCGGCATGATCGTCGCCCACGCCGGCATCGCCGTGTTCCTGGCTGGCGCGCTGCTGGTCGAAGCGCTGAACGTGCAGCGTGAAGTGGCGCTGGCACCGGGCCAGCATCTGGTGGTCGGTCGCTACGAAGTGCGCTTCGAGGGCGTGGACCATCGCGAAGGCCCCAATTTCATCGCCGACCGCGGTCACCTGCGGGTGTTCCGCGACGGCCGCGAACGGGCCCTGCTGCACCCGGAGAAGCGCCAGTACGCCAGCGGCGGCCAGGTGATGACCGAGGCCGGCATCGATGCACGCTTCGACGGCGATGTCTACGTGGCATTGGGCGAGCCGCTGGGCAACAATGCATGGGCGGTACGGGTGCACATCAAGCCGTTCGTGCGCTGGATCTGGCTGGGCGCGCTGTTGATGGCCCTGGGCGGATTCATCGCCGCCGCCGACCGCCGTTTCCGTCGTCCGTAGGAGTTTCCATGTCCGAGTCCCCTGCCCCGCGCTCCTCCCGCCCGCTGCCGCCGGTAGCCATCGTGATCGGCGTGCTGTTCTTCTTCGGCCTGCTCGGGCTGATGATCTACGGGGTGATGAAATCGGGTGACCCGCAGCGCGACGTGCTGCCGTCTGCGCTGATCGACAAGCCGGCACCCGCGTTCGCGCTCCCGGTGCTGCACGATCCGGAGATGATCGTGCACAGCGACGACCTGCGCGGTGCGCCCTACCTGCTGAACGTATGGGGCAGCTGGTGCGCGGCCTGCCGCGAGGAACACCCGGTGCTGACCCGCTTCGCGGAAAGCAAGCGCGTGCGCGTGATCGGCTACAACTGGAAGGATGATCCGAAGGACGCGCTGCACTGGCTGGAGCAGCTGGGCAACCCGTTCATGGTGGTGCTCAGCGATGTTGAGGGCCGCACCGCGATCGACTGGGGCGTGACCGCTGCGCCAGAAACCTTCCTGGTTGATGGCAGTGGCATCGTGCGCTGGAAGTACAGCGGAGCGATGACCCAGCGCGTGGTCGACGAGAAGCTGATCCCGGCACTGGAGAAGATCGAGAAGGCCCAGGGCAGTGCCGGCAACACCCTGCATACGGCGCCCTGAGCCGATGCGCTGGCTGCTGGCGCTGCTGCTCCTGATGCTGCCGCTGGCCGCGCTGGCCCAGCAGCCGCTGCACGATCCGCAGCCGCTGCAGTTCCGCGATGATGCCGAGGAACGCCGCTTCCATGACCTGGCCGCGCAGCTGCGCTGCGTGCAGTGCCAGAACCAGTCGCTGGCCGATTCGAACGCGCAGATCGCCCAGGACCTGCGCCGCGAGGTGCTGCAGCTGATGCAGCAGGGCCACGACGACGCGCAGATCAAGCAGTTCCTGGTCGCCCGCTACGGTGAGTTCGTGCTCTATCAACCACCGTTGCAGCCGGGCACCTGGCTGCTGTGGGGTGGCCCCCTGCTGGTGCTCGGCGCCGGTGCACTGGTGGTGCTGGGCATCGTCCGCCGACGTGGACGCACCGTCGGCGCGGCGCCGGCCGGCAAGGCCGATGAAGGAGACGAATGGTGAACCATTGGCTGCCGGTGCTGGCCGGCCTGGTTGCTGCGCTGATGGCAGCACTGGTGCTGTGGCCGTTGCGCCACCACGGTCGTCGCGGTTTCGTGGTCGGCGTGTTCGCACTGGGCGTGGCCGGTGCCTGCCTGTACCTGCTGGTCGGTGATCCGCGTGCAGCACAGGTACAGCCGACGCCGTCGGTAGCCACCCTGCGCGATGGCGTGCAGGCCCTGCAGGATGCACTGAAGCGCGACCCTCAGCGTGCCGATGGCTGGGCATTGCTCGGGCGTTCGCAGGCAGAACTGGGCAATGCCTCAGCTGCGGCAGACGCCTTCGCGAAGGCCGCCGAATTGGCACCGGATGATCCTGGCGTGCTGGTGGAAGCCGCGCAGGCGCGCGCGCAGGCTGATGCCGGCAAGCAGTTCGATGACACCGCGATGGCCTGGTTGCAGCAGGCACGTACACAGGCCCCTGACGCCGAGCGCGCCAGCTGGCTGCTGGGCATCGCCCTGCGCCAACGCGGAAAGAATGCCGAGGCCGCGGATGTGTGGAGCGGCCTGCTGCCGCGACTGGAACCGGGTGCCGCGCAGGCGCTGCAGGCGCAGATCGCGATTGCCCGCGAGGCCGCAGGCCAGGCACCGGACGCGACGGCAGTCGCTGCACCGGCGCTGTTGCAGGTGCGTGTGCAGCTGCCTGCGTTGAAGCGCACCGAGTGGCCGGCCAGCACCCAGGTATTCGTGCTGGCCCGCGCCGTGGGTGGACCGCCGATGCCGGTGGCCGCACGCAAGCTGCCGCTGAGCGGATTCCCGGACACGGTCGGGCTGGGCGACGGTGACAGTCCGATGCCAACCGCACCGCTGTCGGCCCATCGCGAAGTGGAAGTGCTGGCACGCATCTCACGCACCGGCAGCGCCAACCGCAGCGAGGACGACCTGCAGAGCGTTCCGGTGAAGGTAAGCCTGCCGCATGAAGGCGTGGTGGAACTGCGGTTTCCCTGACTTGTAGAGCCGAGCCCACGCTCGGCTGCGATTGGCTTGCCGGCGCCCGCCAGCCGAGCATCGGCTCGGCTCTACAGCAGATCCACGCCATGCGTGGATACGACGGTCCGGTCCGCGTCCACCCGCTGCTGGAATCCAGCGTGTCGCCAGCTGCACATGCGGCCCCGCTAGAATGGCTGCATGACCGAATTCATCCCGCCCGGCACCCGCTTCCACGCCCTGCCTTCGCCCTTCTCGTTCAAGCGCGGTGGCGCCCTGCACGGCGCGCGCGCGGCCTACGAGACTTGGGGAACGCTGGCGACTGACGCCAGCAATGCGATCCTGATCGTGACCGGCCTGTCCCCAGACGCGCATGCAGCGGCCAACGAGGCCAACCCGGCACCGGGCTGGTGGGAAGCGATGGTTGGCCCCGACAAACCCATCGATACCAACCGCTGGTTCGTGGTGTGCGTGAATTCGCTGGGCAGCTGCAAGGGCTCGACCGGTCCTGCCTCGCTCAACCCGGCCACCGGCCAGCCGTATCGTCTCGACTTCCCCGAGCTGTCGATCGAAGACGGCGCGCGCGCCGCCATCGAAGTCGTGCGTGCGCTGGGCATCGAGCAGCTGGCCTGCGTGGTCGGCAACTCGATGGGCGGCATGACCGCGTTGGCCGTGCTGATGCTGCACCCGGGCATTGCGCGCAGCCACGTCAACATTTCCGGCAGCGCGCAGGCGCTGCCGTTCTCCATCGCGATCCGCTCGCTGCAGCGCGAGGCAATCCGCCTTGACCCGCGCTGGAATGGCGGCCACTACGACGACGACGCGTATCCCGAGTCCGGCATGCGCATGGCCCGCAAGCTGGGCGTGATCACCTACCGTTCGGCACTGGAATGGGATGGCCGCTTTGGCCGCGTGCGGCTGGATTCGGACCAGACCGACGACGATCCGTTCGGCCTCGAATTCCAGGTGGAAAGTTACCTGGAAGGCCACGCACGGCGCTTCGTGCGATTCTTCGATCCCAACTGCTATCTGTACCTGAGCCGCTCGATGGACTGGTTCGACCTGGCCGAGTACGCCGATGGCGATGTGCTGGCCGGGCTGGCGAAGATCCGGGTGGAGAAGGCGCTGGCCATCGGCGCCAACACCGACATCCTGTTCCCGGTGCAGCAGCAGCAACAGGTCGCCGATGGCCTGCGTGCCGGAGGCGCTGACGCCCATTTCATCGGATTGGAGTCACCGCAGGGTCACGACGCCTTCCTGGTCGACTTCGATCGTTTCGGCCCCGCCGTGCGCGGCTTCCTCGACGCATTGTAAGTGGCGTGGCGGCGTAACCTCGCACTGGCCGCGTTCGGCGCGTTGATCGCGCTGATGATCAGCGGCGTGCTGCCGCTGTGGCTGGGCGGCTGGTGCCTGCTGGCCAGTGCGGTGTCGTTCGGCCTCTATGGCCATGACAAGCGCGCGGCGCAGCGAAAGCAGTGGCGTATTCCCGAGCGCACCCTGCAGCTGCTGGCCTTTGCAGGTGGTTGGCCCGGCGCACTGCTGGGCCAGGCGATGTTCCGCCACAAGCACCGCAAGGCCGCGTTCCAGTGGGTGTTCTGGTTGTGCGTGCTGGCCAACGTGGCCTCGATCGCGGTGATGCTGCGCGAGTTCTCGCGGTAACCAACCTGTAGAGCCGAGCCCATGCTCGGCTCCGTACAGAGGCAGCCGAGCATGGGCTCGGCTCTACAGTAGATCCACGCCACGCGCGGATGTGCATCGGTCAAAGTTCGCGCTCCAACACCCCGTCGCGCAATCTGTACTGCGTATCGACCACGCCTTGAGGCAGATCATCGTGGGTGATCATCAGCAGGCTGCGCCCGTCCAGCAACCCGGAAAGGTCCTGCAACAACGCGCGTGCGGTATCCACGTCGAGGCCTTCGGTCGGTTCGTCCAGCAGCAGGATCGGCGCATTGCGCAGCAGCGCGCGCGCCAGTGCCAACCGCCGCGCCTGGCCGGCTGACATCGTCGCGCCGTTCTCGCCCACCCAGGCCTGCAGGCCGCCGTTGCGCTCGGCCCATTCGCCCAGACGCACGCGGCGCAGCACCGCCCACAACGCGGCGTCGCTGGCATCGGGATCACCAAGGCGCAGGTTCTCGGCCACGCTGCCGGCAAACACCGGCGCGTTCTGCGGCAGCCACGCCAGTTGCCGGTGCCAGTCAGCCTGGGCGAAATCACGCAGATCGCGGCCACCGTAGGTCAGCCGTCCCTGCTGCGGATCCCACAGCCGCAGCAGCAGGCTGGACAGCGTGGTCTTGCCGCTGCCGCTGTCGCCGCGAATCGCGATGCGCTCGCCCGGCGCCAGGGTCAGATGCAGGCCGGACAGCACCGGCCGCGCCGCACCGGGCCACTGGAAATGCACGTCATCCCACTGTACGCGCGCGGCCTGCGGTACCGGCTGCGGCGCCTGCGGATCGTCCACCGTCGGCGGTTGCTCGACGATGGCCTGCAACCGCTCGGCGGCAATGCGCCCGGACTGCAGCGACTGCCAGGCCAGGCCCATGCCGGCCCACAGCTCGATCAACGCCACGGTCAGGAACACCAGGCCCGCGGCCATCTCCGGCGCGATGCGCTGCTGTTCGGCCGCATGCAGGGCCAATGCCAGCATCGCCACCAGCCCCAGCCCGGCGACCAGACCGTGCAGCGTCGAGGCCGCGATCAGGCGCCAGCGGCGGCGGCGATCACGCGAGGCCAGCTGCTTGGCAGCTACGCGTACCTTGAGCTGCCAGGCCGCATCGGCGTGCAGCGCGGCCAGGTCACCCGCACCTTCCAGCCCTTCGAATGCAGCGGTACGCAATGCGGCACGATGCGCGGCACGGTCGGCCTCCTCGTCGTCATGGCCACGCACGCCCAGCCACGGCACGCCGAAGGCGATCAGCAGCGCCAGCACCGCCATCAGCACCGCAGCCGACGGCAGGATCAGTGCCGCCGAAACGATCGCGACCAGCGACAATCCGCCCAACGCCACCAGCGGCCCGATCGCACGCACCAGCAGGCCGTCCACTTCACCGATATCGCCGAGCAGGCGCGCCAGAAGGTCGCCGGTGCGCGTAGCCCCCAACCGTGCGGGTGCCAGCGGCAACGCGCGGCGGAAGAACCACACGCGCAGGTCGCGGGCGATGCGCAGCGTGGCGTCGTGGCCGACCAGCTTCTCGAAATAGCGCGACACGATGCGCGCCATCGTCAGCCCGCGTATGCCAGCGGACGGTGAAAAGAAGTTGAAGCCTTGGCCGAGGCCGGCCGCGCCAGCCAACGCGGCGGCGGTGAGGAAGCCACCGGACAGACCTAGCAATGCGGTGCCGGCCAGCATGGTGGTCCACAGCAGCAGCACGGTGAGCAGCAGGCGCGGCCGATGGCGCAGGAACACCGCGCGCAGCGAATCAGGCGAACGGCTCATGCGCGCACCGCCTGTGCCGGCTCGACCAGGCGGCCTTCCGGCAACAGCAGGCAACGGTCGGCCCAGGCGATCACCGCCGGGCTGTGGGTGGCGACCACCACGCTGCGGCCACGTGCATAGGCGGCCAGGCTGCGCAAAAGCGCCGCTTCGGTATCGGCATCGAGGAACGCGGTGGGTTCGTCCAGCAGCAGCACCTGCGGATCGCGCAGCAACAACCGGGCCAGGCCGATACGACGGGCTTCGCCGCCGGACAGGCCGAAGCCACGTTCGCCGATCACCGTGTCCAGGCCCAGTGGCAGGCGCTGTGCGAACTGCAGCACCTGCGCGGCCTCGGCCACCGCACGAAGACGCGCATCGCTGGCACCCGGATCGGCCAGGCGCAGGTTGTCGGCAATGCTGCCGTGGAACAGGTAGGGGCGCTGGCTGGCATAGGCCACCTGCACACCGGGACGCAGCTGCAGCTTGCCGGCGCGCGGCGGCAGCCAGCCGGCCAGCGCTTCCAGCAGGGTGCTTTTACCGGAGCCGCTGGGACCAACCAGGGCCAGGCGCTGGCCCGGCTCCAGCCGCAGGTCCAGATCCTGCAGCACATCCTGCGGCGCGCCCAGCGGGCGCAGCACCAGCCCTTGTGCCTGCAGCGGCGGCAAGGCGGCCTCGGCCGGCTCCACCGCCAGCGGTGCAACCTCGTTCTCGATCAGGCCCTGCTCATCGGGCAGCGACTGCAGCAGGCGCTCCACTTCGGCGGCGGCGGCCAGTGCATTGGCGCGATCATGGTAATGCGCGGCCAGCCGTCGCAGCGGCGCATAGAATTCCGGTGCCAGCAGCAGGCAGAACAGCCCCGCACCCAGCGTCGGCACCGCTGCATGCAGCGACATCATGCCAAGATAGCTCAGGCCCAGGTACAGCGCCACCATCGCCACGCTCACCGAGGCGAAGAATTCCAGCACCGTGGACGAGAGGAAGGCGATGCGCAGAACCTTCAGGGTGCGCACGCGCACGCCTTCGGCAGCCGCCTCGATCCCCTCCAGCTCAGCTTCGCCGCGGCCATACAGGCGTAGCAGGCCCAGGCCCTTGATGCGGTCGGCGAAATGGCCGCTCATGCGTGCCAGCTCACCCAGCTGCGCGCGGCCGGCCGCTTCGGCGCCCCAGCCCACCAGCATCATGAAAAATGGCACCAGCGGCGCAGTGAACAGCAGGATCAGCGCCACCACCCAGTCGACCCAGGCGACAGCGGCCAGGATCAGCAGCGGCACCACCACCACTTCAGTGCGCACCGGCAGGAAGCCGCTGTAATAGCTCTCGATCGCATCACCGTGATGCAGCATCAGTTCGCCCAGTTCGCCGGTGCGGCGCTGGCGCAGCCACAGTGGGCCGTGGCCCAGCAGGCGTGCGAACACGCGTTCGCGCAATGCCAGGCGTGCGGCGTCGGCCACGTCACCGGCAGCCGCCTGGGTGGCGCTGCCCAGCAGCGTGCGCAGCACCAGGATCACCGCCAGCCCACCCAGCGCTGGCAGTCCCGAGGCCAGCGGCACGCGCTCCACCAGCACCTGCTGCACCAGCCAGGCGATGGCGGCAGCCTGGCCTATCAACAGCGCGCCGGACAGGCTGATGCACAGCGCGGCCAGGCGCTGGCGGGCCCGGGCGGAGCGTGCCAGGTCGGCCAGCCAGGCCGTGCGCACACGCCGCTGGCGGGCGGTTTCAGCTTCCGGGGACAGGCCGTCAGGGGTCGTTTCGGCAGCGCTCAAGAGGTCTTCACGGGCAACGGGGGAGACACGGCATTGTAGGCGCAGGCAATAGCCCGCCCCTGCGGCCGGCGGTCGCAGTCTTCATCAGGTTGGCATACGATCAACCGGGGCACCTGTTCATACATTGATCTGGATCAAGGCTGTTTGAAGTAGTCGGTCACATCATTCACGTCGTAGACCACCCTTCCCGCCACCTGCAACGGCACTATCCAACGAGGTAGCCAGGCCATGATTGATCAGACAGTCGTAGAACTGTCGCGGCTGCAATTCGCGCTGACCGCGATGTACCACTTCCTATTCGTACCGCTCACCCTCGGCCTGTCCTTCATGGTGGCCATCATGGAGAGCGTGTACGTGATGACCGGCAAGGAGATCTGGCGCAGGATGACGCTGTTCTGGGGCGTCCTGTTCGGCATCAACTTCGCCATGGGCGTCGCCACCGGCATCGTCATGGAATTCCAGTTCGGCATGAACTGGTCCTACTACAGCCACTACGTGGGTGACATCTTCGGTGCGCCGCTGGCCATCGAAGGCCTGATGGCCTTCTTCCTGGAAGCCACCTTCGTCGGCCTGTTCTTCTTCGGCTGGAACCGCCTGAGCAAGGTCAAGCACCTGATGGTGACCTGGCTGATGGCGCTGGGCACCAACCTGTCGGCGATCTGGATCCTGGTCGCCAACGGCTGGATGCAGAACCCGACCGGTGCGGTGTTCAACCCGGAAACCATGCGCATGGAAGTGGTCGACTTCATGGCGGTGGTGTTCAACCCGGTGGCGCAGGCCAAGTTCGTGCACACCGTCAGCGCCGGCTACGTGACCGGTGCGGTGTTCGTGATGGCGATCAGTGCCCTGTTCCTGCTGCGCAACAAGCACAAGGACCTGGCCCGTCGTTCATTCGCGGTGGCCGCGGCGTTCGGCCTGCTGTCCTCGCTGTCGGTGGTGGTGCTGGGTGACGAAAGTGGCTACGCCGCCAGCGAACACCAGAAGATGAAGCTGGCCGCGATCGAAGCGATGTGGGAGACCGAGCGTGCGCCGGCCGACTTCACCGCCTTCGGCATCCCGAACCAGGACACCCACCAGAACGACTACGCGGTGAAGATCCCCTACCTGATGGGCCTGATCGCCACCCGTTCGTTGAACCAGCCGATTCCAGGCATCCTGGAACTGGTCGAGCGCGCCGAACACCGCGTGCGTGGCGGCCAGCTGGCCTACGGCGCGCTGGAACGCCTGCGTGCGAACAAGAACGACGTCGAAGCACGCGAGATGTTCGACCGCCACTGGCAGGACCTGGGCCACGGCCTGCTGCTCAAGCGCTATCGCGATGACATCCTCAACGCCACCCCGCAGGAGATCTCGCAGGCGGCGATGGACACGGTGCCGCGCGTGATGCCACTGTTCTGGACCTTCCGCGTGATGGCCGGCCTGGGCTTCTACCTCATCGCCTTCTTCGCACTGGCCTTCTACTACTCCTGCCGCAACAACTTCCAGGACAAGCGCTGGTTCCTCAAGCTGGCCCTGTGGACGCTGCCGGCACCGTGGATCGCGATCGAGTGCGGCTGGTTCGTGGCCGAGTATGGTCGCCAGCCGTGGGCGGTCGATGGCGTGCTGCCAACCTTCTATGCGGCATCGGGGCTGGCCCTGCATGAAATCGTGCTCACCCTGGCCGGCTTCACTGCCATCTACACCGCGCTGATCGTGGTCGAGATCAAGCTGATGCTCAAGGCGATCCGCAAGGGTCCGGACGAGCTGCTGCCATCGCTGCAGTCGCCCCAGCCGCATGCTTCCCACAATGCCTCGGCGCCGGTCGCCGGCCAGGCCTGAGGCAGGAGAACCAAGATGGATTTCATTCTTCTGGACTACACCACGCTGCGCGTGATCTGGTGGCTGCTGCTTGGCATCCTGCTGATCGGTTTTGCCGTGATGGATGGTTTCGACCTGGGCGTGGGCACCCTGCTGCCCTTCGTCGCCCGCACTGACGCCGAACGCCGCCGGGTGATCAACACCATCGGCCCGGTCTGGGAAGGCAACCAGGTGTGGCTGATCCTGGGTGGCGGCGCCATCTTCGCCGCCTGGCCGCCGCTGTACGCGGTCAGCTTCTCTGGCTTCTACCTGGCGATGTTCGTGATCCTGTTCGCCCTGATCCTGCGCCCGGTCGGCTTCAAGTTCCGCAGCAAGATGCCCAGCGAACGCTGGCGCAACACCTGGGACTGGGCGCTGTTCATCGGTGGCTTCATCCCGGCGCTGATCATGGGCGTGGCAGTGGGCAACGTGCTGCTGGGCGTGCCGTTCCATTTCGATGACAGCATGCGCATCTTCTACACCGGCTCGTTCTTCGGCCTGCTGATGCCCTTCGCGCTGCTGGCCGGCCTGCTGAGCGTGTCGATGCTGGTCGCCCACGGTGCCGCCATGCTGGTGATCAAGACCGACGGCGCGGTGGCCGAGCGTGCCGCCCGATTCGGCAGCATCGCGGCGATCATCGCCTTCGTGCTGTTCGCGGTGGGCGGCGCCTGGGTGGCCTTCGGCCTGCCGGGTTACCAGATCACCTCGCAGGTGGTTACCGATGGCGCCACCAATCCGCTGCTGAAGACCGCCGAACTCGGCGCCGCCGGTGGCTGGATGCGCAACTACAGCGCGATGCCGGCCACGATCCTGGCCCCCCTGCTCGGCCTGGCCGGCCTGCTGGCCAGTGCGGTTCTGCTGCGGGCCCGTCGTGGTGGCCTGGCCTTCATCGCCTCCGGTGCGGCCATCGCCGGCATCATCCTGACCGTCGGCTTCGCCATCTTCCCGTTCCTGCTGCCGTCCTCGAGCCAGCCCACCTCCAGCCTGACCGTGTGGGATGCCTCGTCCAGCCACCTGACCCTGTGGATCATGCTGCTGGCCACGGCGGTGTTCCTGCCGATCATCCTCGCCTACACCACCTGGGTGTACCGCGTGCTGAAGGGCAAGACCACCTCCGAAGAGATGGGCAACAACCCCAACGCGTATTGATTGCTTGCACGTGTGCCGACCAACGGTCGGCACCTACCCGGAATGAAGGAGACTGATCATGTGGTATTTCGCCTGGATTCTCGGTGCCGGCCTCGCCTCGACGGTGGCCATCCTCAACGGCATGTGGTTCGAAGCCCGCGAGCAGAACCGCATCGAGAACGAAAATCGTCGCTGAGATGTAAAAAGACCTTGCCGCCTTGGCCTTCACACGGTATCTTAGGCGGCTCCTTCGGGGTGTAGCTCAGTCTGGTAGAGCGCTACGTTCGGGACGTAGAGGTCGCAGGTTCGAATCCTGTCTCCCCGACCACTTCGGTGGTCGCATTGAAGCCTGGTGATGTCGCCCAGGCTTTTTTGTTCCCTGAAGTGGCACCGCTTTTGCGGTGTGAAGAAAACAGCGTTCACCCCTTGCCGCCATCGGGATGAATCGCTAGAATAGGCGGCTCCCTTCGGGGTGTAGCTCAGTCTGGTAGAGCGCTACGTTCGGGACGTAGAGGTCGCAGGTTCGAATCCTGTCTCCCCGACCACTTCGGTGGTCACCAAGAAGCCTGGAAGACATCACTGTCCTCCGGGTTTTTTTGTACCAGGCGCCAGGCCTCCCGCATGACGGGACCTTGCCAGGCAGCGCACGTACAATGGCCGCGCTGCCGGCCCGCCAGCAGCCCCTCCCCCACCTGCCGCTTCGGCGTAGACCGATGCCGGCGCTGCATGCCATTGCCCCGGTGTGCGACACCTGCAAGGACCACCGATGAGTTCCTCCACTTCCGATTCGCCGTCGCTGCTGCACGGTCGTGTCCTCGCGTTTGCCGCGATCCTGCTGGCAGCGGTCAACCTGCGCACTGCGGTCACCTCGATCACCCCGCTGCTGGACGTACTCGGCCAGCAGTTCGGCTTCGGCACCACCATGACCGGCGTGCTGGGCATGCTGCCGACCGCCTCGTTCGCGGTGTTCGGCGTGGCCACGCCGACGCTGGCGCGGCGCCTGGGCCTGGAGCGCACCACGCTGCTGGCGATGGTGATGGCGATGGCCGGCCTGCTGCTGCGCTCCAGCGCCGGCAACGTCGGCACGCTGCTGCTCGGTTCGGTGCTGGCACTGGCCGGCATGGGCATCGGCAACGTGGTGGTGCCGCCGCTGGTGAAGCGCTACTTCGCCAACAAGGTCGGCACCATGAGCACGCTCTACATCAGCGTGCTGCAGCTGGGCACCATGCTGCCCGCATTGCTGGCGGTACCGGTGGCCAACACCGCTGGCTGGCGCGTGTCGCTGGGCATGTGGGCACTGCTGGCACTGGCCGCAGCATTGCCGTGGCTGGTTCTGGCCAGGCGCGCACCGAAGCCGCAGGCAGATGCCATCGACCCGACCGCACAGCCGCATGGGAAAGTCTGGCGCACCTCACTGGGCTGGAGCATGACGCTGATGTTCGGCATGACTTCGCTGATGACCTATTCGATGTTCACCTGGCTGCCACGCATCGTGGTCGAGGCCGGCGGCACACCGGCCTTTGGTGGCGTGATGGTGGCGGTGTTCTCGGCGCTCGGGCTGCTGCCGTCGCTGGTCATTCCATCCATGGCAGTTCGCATGCAGAACCCGTTTCCGCTGGTGCTGATCGGCTTCTTCTCGTTCGTGATCGCCTTCACCGGCCTGCTGCTGGCACCGATGAAGGCCCCTCTGCTGTGGGCGTGCCTGCTCGGCGTCGGTCCATCCACCTTCCCGCTGGCGCTGACCCTGATCAACCTGCGCACGCGCACCCCCACCGGCTCGGCGGCACTGTCCGGCTTCATGCAGGGCGTGGGTTACAGCTTCAGCTGCCTCGGGCCGTTCCTGGTCGGCTGGCTGCATACGGTCAGCAACGGCTGGACGATCCCGTTCAGCTTCCTGTTCGGCTGCGCCACCCTGATGCTGTGCGCTTCCTGGGTGGCCTGCAAGCCGCGCAAGCTGGAAGACCTCTGGTAAGCCGCATGGGGCCAGCAACCGGCCCCACCTACCGCTCGTCAGCCCGTTTGCGCATTTTGACGCCGGGCTGACAATTCCGGGCGGATAGTGCCCACGAATGCCCATCCTTGCCGCGTGCCGGCATCGGGCATGGGGGCGGCAGCGCCGCCCAGGCCACCACTCGGTGCGCGGGGGACTCTCGTTTCAGACAAGACATTGCAGGTCGCTGTCCTGGTTCCGCCCATCCCTGCTGGATGGGAGTTCGCGAGGGGAGTGACGCAGGCCACGGCCACCCCAAAATCTGGCATGTGATGTGCGTCACATTTTTCAGGTTGTCTGGTTCGGAAGCCAAGGGGGTCCCCAATGGTTGTCCACCGCCGGCTGGCGCTCTGCGTCGGCCTTGCCTGTACCGCCCTGGCCTGGGCCAGCAGTGCTGCCCCGCCCGACCGCGAGGCGGCCCTGGCCGAGATCGGCCGCTACCGCGACCAGGCCCGCTGGCTGGATGCCCTCGGCGCCATCGAGCGCGCCAGCCAACAGCAGCCCAACGACGATCTGCTGTTCAAGCTGCGCGTACTGACCCTGGGCGACATCGGCAATGCGTGGCGCGCCTGGGAGCTGTATCAGCAGCGCCCGCAGCTGTTCGACGCTGCACAGAAGCAGCGCATCGAAGGCGACTACCTGGCCAAACTGGTGGTCTGGAGCCTGGCCTACAGCAGCAGCGAAGACAGCCGGCTGGAAGAGGCCGAATCAACCCTGGCGCGCATGCAGCGCTACCTGGGCGCCGAAGGCACTCCACCCGCGCAGGCGCCGCTTCGCGTCCGCATGGACCGGCTGATCCTGCTCAACCGGCTGGGCCGCCATGCGCAGGTGCGCGAGGAAGCCCGCGCACTGCAGGCCGAAGGCCATGCCCTGCCCGACTATGTGCTGCCTGCGGTCGGCGATTCGCTGATGGGCACCCTGCATCCGGAAGAAGCCATCCCGGTGCTGCAGGCGGCCGTCGCTGGCGATCCGGCGCGCGACGCCTCGCATTCGGAACTGGCCTACGCCTACCTGGAAAGCGAGCAGCAGGAAAAGGCGATCGACCTGCTGCAGGCATGGCGCGACAAGGAACCAGCGTGGCGCTGGAGCAATGGCAAATCCCCATACGCGAACTGGTCGCGCTACGAAGCTGACCTCAACCTGGCGATGGTACGCGCCTACAGCGGTGACCTGCCCACCGCGCAGCGCGACCTGGAATCAATGGTGGAGATCGCACCGGGCAACGGTGGACTGCAGAGCGCGCTGGGCAGCGTCTACATGATGCGCGGATGGCCACGCATGGCACTGCAGCGCCAGCAGATGGCACATGCGCTGGACCCTCGCGACATCGAGCCGCGGCTGGGCATGGAGGAGGCCTACGTCGCCCTGCAGCGCGATGACCTGGCAAGGCCACTGCACGACGATCTTGTCGCACGCTACCCGACCCAACCCGCCGTCGAACGCATGGACCAGGCCTGGCGGGCGCATCGCGGTTGGCAGCTGAAGGCATGGACCGACATTGGTCGCAGCTCCGGCGGTGGCGGCACCTCGCCGCTGGGCAACAACGACCGTCACTACGGGGTCGAAGTGCAGACACCGGTACTCGACGACCGCTGGCGGTTGTTCGCCTTGGCCGACAGGCGCTCGGTCGACTTCCAGGACCAGCGCATTGACCCGCTGTGGCTGGGCGCGGGCGTACGCTACCGCTTCGGCCAGCTGGATGCGGAAGCGGCGGTACTGCGCGCCAACGACCACATTGGCGATACCGGCCTGCGCATCGGCGTGGGTTGGCAGTTCAACGATTACTGGCATGCCGGGCTGGTGGCCGCACGCAATGACCCGGAAGCCTCGATGCAGGCGCGCGTGGCGGGCATCACCGCTGACAGCGTGAGCGCGCAGGTCGACTACCGGCGCAGCGAGCTGACCCACTGGATGTTCGGCGCCAGCCGCTTCCGCTACGACGACGGCAACCACCGCGAGCTGTTCAGCACCAGCATCGAACAGCGCCTGCTGACCCGCCCGCGCTGGTTGATCGACGGCCTGGCCAGTGCCTACACCAGCCGGGGCAGCCGCGACGACGCGCCCTACTTCAACCCGAAGCGCGACCGCATGGTCGAGATCGGGCTGCGCATCGACCAGCAGCTGTGGCGGCACTACGAGCGCCACTTCCGGCACCGCCTGACGGTCTCGCTGGGTGACTACTGGCAGGACGGCTTCGGCAGCGCTCTGGTCCCTTCGGTGTCCTACATGCACGAATGGCAGCTGGGCCAGGGCCGCGTGTTCGAGTACGGCGTGCGCTGGTCGCGGCCGGTCTACGACGGCCACCGCGAGCGTCATATCGGCTTCGAAGCCGCACTGCGCTGGGGAGAGTGACATGGCCCGCATCCTGCGACTGATCGTGCTCCTGCTGCTGGCCGCCACGCCGCCGGCGTTCGCGCAGCAGGCCCTGCATCTCGATGCCACTGACAACGGCCTGCTGATCCTCAGCTACCACGACATCCGCGACCGGGTCGCGGCCAAGGGCGATGCCGATACCTATGCGGTGAGCACGCAGAACTTCGCCGCACACCTGGACTGGCTCGGCGCGCATGGTTATCACCCGGTCTCGCTGTCGCAGGTGATCGACGCCTCCCAGGGACGCGCCACGCTGCCACCGAAACCCGTACTGCTGACCTTCGATGATGGCCTGCGCAGCGTCTACGACAAGGCGTTCCCGCTGCTGCAGGCGTACCGCTACCCGGCGCTGGTGGCAGTGATCACCGATTACGTGGACATGGCACCCGGGCGCACGATCGACTATGGCTACCGGCCGTTCGGCCACGATGACTTCGTTACCTGGGCGCAGCTGAAGCAGATGCACGACAGCGGCCTGATCGAAGTGGCCAGCCATACCGACGACCTGCACCACGGAGTGCTTGCCAATCCTCAGGGCAATTCGACGCCAGCGGTGGTCACCCGCATCTACCGGCCGGCCACGCGCAGCTACGAGAGCGAGGCGCAGTACGAGCAGCGCCTGCGCGCCGATCTCGGCCGCAGCGTGCAGCGCATCCAGCAGCATCTGGGCGTGCGCCCGCGCGCCATTGTCTGGCCGTACGCGGCCTACAACCAGTTGAGCAACGACATCGCCGAACAGCTGGGCATGCCGGTGTCCTTCGATCTGGAAGGCCGCAGCACGCCAGTGGCCAGCGACCTGCATGGGCTGGCGCGCTTCCTGGTCAGCGACAACCCGACCGTGGAGGGCCTCGCCTACGAGCTGCGGCGCGACGTTGCGCTCGACGGCATCCGCGCGTTGCAGGTCGACCTGGATGATGTGTACGACCCGGACCCGGCGCAGCAGGGGCGCAACCTCGATGCGCTGATCGAGCGGGTCAAGCGCATCTCGCCCACCCACGTCTACCTGCAGGCGTTCGCCGATCCGGACGGCAACAACACCGCCGATGCACTGTACTTCCCCAACCGGCACATGCCGATGCGCGCGGACCTGTTCAGCCGGGTCGCCTGGCAGCTGAAGTCGCGCACGGGGGTGAAGGTTTACGCATGGCTGCCGGTGCTCGGCTTCGAGCTGCCCGACCCCGTGCAGCGCAAGGCACTGGCGATCCACAACGGTGATGCCGACGGCATGTACCGGCTGGACTTCACCAATCCGAAGGCACGCCAGATCATGCTCGACATCTACGAGGATCTGGCCGTCAATTCGTATTTCGAAGGCCTGCTCTTCCATGATGATGGCTACCTGCGCGACACCGAGCTGCCCACCTTGTCGGCCGGTACGGACGGCAGCGCACGCACACAGGCGCTGATCGACTTCACCCTGGCCCTGCGCGACAGTGCGCAGCGTTGGCGGCCGAAGCTGGCCACGGTGCGCAACCTGTACGCGGAGCCGGTGCTGCGTCCGCAGAGCGAGGCCTGGTTCGCGCAGCGCCTGGACCTGTTCAACAAGGCCTACGACCAGACCGCACTGATGGCGATGCCGTGGATGGAAGGCAGCAGGCATCCGGAACGCTGGCTCGACCAGCTGCTGGCCGCGGTGCGCGCGCACGATCCCCAGTTGCAGCACACCCTGTTCGAACTGCAGACCGTCGATTGGCGCAGCGGGCAACCGATTCCCGCCGAGCGGCTGCGCGCGCAGATCCGCCAGCTGCAGGCGCAGGGCGTGCACCACTTCGCCTGGTACCCGGATGACTTCATCGCCGGCCAGCCTTCCACCCATGATGCCCGCGCGGCGATGTCCGCCGGCAACTTCCCGTACCCGGAGAAGTGACATGGACATGCATCCGCTGCTGCAGGTCCTGTTCCAGTTCGCCTTCTACTACCCGATGGTGATGGCGTTCTTCTGGATGTCGGGCGGCCTGTATTACTACTTCCGGCGCGAACGCCATTCGCGCCCACGCAACGACCCGCCGCTGATGGTCGATCCACCGTTCGCGAGCCTGTTGATTCCCTGCCACAACGAGTCCGCGAACCTCGACGACACGCTCGGCGCGGCGCTGGCACAGCGCTATCCGGCCGACTACGAGGTGATCGCCATCGACGATGGCAGCAGTGATGACACCGGCGCCCGGCTCGACGTGCTGGCGGCGAAGCATCCGCGGCTGCGCATGCTGCACCTTGACCGCAACCTCGGCAAGGCCAACGCGCTGCGCATGGGTGCGCTGGCGGCCCGCTCGGAGTACCTGGTGTGCATCGATGGCGACGCGATGCTGGAGGAGCACGCGCTGCACTGGATGATCTGGCACCTGGTGAGCGGCAACCGGGTCGGCGCGGTGACCGGCAATCCGCGCATCCGCAACCGCTCCACCCTGCTCGGACGCCTGCAGGTGGCCGAGTTCTCGTCGATCATCGGCATGATCAAGCGCGCGCAGCGCGTGTACGGGCGCATCTTCACCATCTCCGGAGTGATCGCAGGCTTTCGCCGCACCGCCCTGCACCAGGTCGGCTGGTGGTCGGACGACATGGTGACCGAAGACATCGACATCAGCTGGCGCCTGCAGCGGGCGCACTGGGACATTCGCTACGAACCCAACGCACTGTGCTTCATCCTGATGCCGGAAACGCTGAAGGGGCTGTGGAGGCAGCGGCTGCGCTGGGCCCAGGGTGGCGTGGAGGTGATGCTGCGCCACGCCCGCTCGCTGCTGCACTGGAAGGAGCGGCGCATGTGGGGCGTACTGCTGGAGTACGTGCTGAGCGTGATCTGGGCTTACACCATGTTGTTCATCGTTGTGCTGTGGGCGCTGGGCAAGTTCATCGAACTGCCGCCGCAGCTGCATATCGCCAGCCTGCTGCCGCAATGGCATGGCGTGATCCTGGCCCTGGTCTGCCTGATGCAGTTCGCCAGCAGCCTGATCATCGACCGTCGTTACGAAACACAGATTGGACGCAACTACTTCTGGGTCATCTGGTACCCGATGGCGTACTGGCTGATCAGTCTTTCCACCACCCTGGTGGCGTTGCCGAAGACCCTGCTGCGCCGTCGCAGCAAGCGCGCCACCTGGACCAGTCCCGATCGGGGGATCCGATGAACGCACAACGCCCGTCCAACCGCTTCGACTCGCGGATGATCCGCAAGCCGCATCGCCAACCACGCTTCCAGCGCACCGCCTGGGGCTTCGTCACCCTCGCGTTCTGGGGGTTCTACTTCTACCTGTGGGCACCGTTGGTGACCCTGTTCTCGTGGCTGATCGGCGGCCAGCTGGCCTGGCAGCAGCTGTACGAACGGCAAAGCCAGTTCGACCCCTATGTGCTGGTGGCACTGCCGCTGATGCTGCTGTGTGCCAGCGTGCTGCTGATCGGCTGGGCCGAGTACAACCGCGCGCGCTTCCGTGGCCACGAGCGACGCCTGCCGCGACCACTGGCCAGCCTCAATGAAGTCGCGGCCGATCTGGGTGCCAGCACCGGCCTTGCCGAGCGCCTGCTGGGCTGCAAGGCCGCCACGCTGCACATGGACGATCACGCGCGGCCGATCGGTATCCGCCGCGAGGTGGTGTGACGCCCCGGTAGTCGCCGACCCGGGTCGGCGCTTGCTTTGGTAGCTGCCGATCCTGGTCGGCGCTTGGGCCTGGTGGGCGCCGACCTTGGTCGGCACCGGGGTCTACCGCGAAGTGCATCCGCGCATCGCGTGGATCTACGTGCGCGTCTGCCCTTCGCCGCGCACGACAAATCGTTCGACGGTGAGTGCTTCCAGGCCCATTGGACCGTACGCATGCAGGCGCGTGGTGGAAATGCCGATCTCGCTGCCCAGGCCCAGCTGGCCACCGTCGGAGAAGCGCGACGAGGCATTGACCATCACTACCGCCGAGCGCAGCGCAGTGACGAAGCGCTCGGCATGGCCGGCGTCTTCGGTGGCGATCACTTCGGTATGGTCGGAGGTATAGGCACGGATGTGCGCGATGGCCGCCTCGAGGTCATCAACCACGCGCACGGCCAGCACCAGGTCGAGGAACTCGGCAGCGTAGTCGTCTTCGCTGGCGGCGGTGCTGCCTGGCAGCAGCGGCTGCGCGTTCGTGTCGGCGCGCAGCTCCACGCCACGCTCACCGAGCGCCTGCGCCACGCGCGGCAGGAAGGCTTCGGCCACATCACGATGCACCAGCAGGGTTTCCAGCGAGTTGCAGGCCGACGGACGGCTGCATTTGCCGTCCACCAGAAGGTCGATGGCTTTGCCGAGGTCGGCGCTGGCATCCACGAACAGGTGGCAGACACCCTTGTAGTGCTTGATCACCGGCACCCGCGCATGCTCGGCAACGAAGCGGATCAGGCCTTCGCCGCCGCGCGGAATCGCCAGATCGATCAGTTCATGCAGCTGCAGCAGTTCCAGCATTGCTTCGCGGCGCAGGTCGGTCAGCACGGTCACTGCCGCCGCCGGTACGCCATTGGCCTGCAGGGCGCCGGCCAGCGCCTGGGCGATGGCGGTGTTGGAGTGGATCGCTTCGGAACCACCGCGCAGGATCACACCATTGCCGGCCTTCAGGCACAGCGCGGCCGCTTCGGCGGTCACGTTCGGGCGCGCCTCGTAGATCATCGCGATCACGCCCAGCGGCACGCGCACCTTCTGCACGCGGATGCCGTTTGGACGCACATCGTCGCGGGTGATCTGGCCGACGGGATCGGGCAGCGCGGCGACCTCTCGCACGGCTTCGGCCATCGCGAACAGGCGTGCCGGGTCCAGCGCCAGGCGGTCGAGCATGGCACTGCCAATGCCTTTCTCGCGCGCAGCGGCAAGGTCGCGCGCATTACCGGCCAGGATCAGCCCGGCATTCACTTCCAGTGCCTGGGCCATCGCCAGCAGCAGCGTGCGGCGCGTCGCACTGTCGAGGCCGGCAACGGTCTGGGCCGCGTCACGGCAGGCACGCGCCTGCGCTTCGATTTCGCTCATCGGCGAGTCCTTCAATCCGGTCATGGCAGCACCAGGTCGTCGCGATGGACGACGCTACCGCCGTAGTTGTAGCCCAGCACGGCCTCGATGTCGCGCGAATGGCGGCCGGCGATCCGGCGCACATCATCGGCCGCGTACTGGCTGACTCCGCGCGCCACGCAGACGCGGCCCTGTGGCGCGTTCCAGCACACCTGCACCATGTCGCCACGGCGGAACATGCCCTCCGCGCCGGTGATGCCGCCGGGCAGCAGCGAGGCGCCCTTCTCGCGCATCGCCTGCGCCGCGCCGGCATCGATCACGATAGCACCCTCGACCAGCGGCGCGTGCCGCAGCCAGTGCTTGCGGGCCGCCTCACGGCTGCGCGCGGCGTGGATACGGGTACCGAACAGGCGGTCCTGGGCCAGCGCGCGTACCACGTCACCGCTGCGGCCATTGAACAGATAGGTTTCGATGCCGAGACGCCCCGCCTTCGCTGCCGCTTCCAGCTTGGTCCGCATGCCGCCGGTACCGGCGCGCGAGCCGGCGCCGCCGGCCATCGCCAGCACCTCGTCACTCAGTTCCGGCACGTCGTGCAATGGCCGCGCATCGGCCACGGTGCGCGGGTCGGCGCTGTACAGTCCGTCGATGTCGGTGGCAATGAACAGCGCATCGGCATCAACCAGCGCGGCCACGGTGGCGGCCAGGTTGTCGTTGTCGCCGAGCTTGAGTTCGTCCACCGACACGGTGTCGTTCTCGTTGACCACCGGCAACGCGCCCAGCCGCAGCAGTTCGTTGAGCGTGGCGCGTGCGTTGAGGTAGCGGCGGCGGTTGCGCAGGTCGTCATGGGTCAGCAGCACCTGCGCCACCGGGCGCTCGAAGAAGCGCTGCCAGAGCCCGATCAGCTGGGCCTGGCCAAGCGCGGCCAGCGCCTGCCGTGCCGCCATCGCCGCGCCGGGCTCATCGGCCCGCGGCAGGATCGCCCGCCCGGCCGCAACCGCACCGGACGACACGATCACCACCTCACGTCCGGCCAGTACATTGGCAGAAACGAACTGTGCCAGGCCCAGCGCGTGGCGGGGCGACAGGCCGCCGCCATCGGCGGCGAGCAGGCTGCTGCCCACTTTCAGCACCGCACGCCGCCACGGCGGCAGCGCCTGTTCCGGGAACGGCGAAGCGACGTGGCTGGCATGCAGAGTCATCAGTCAGGGCCTCAGCGGGTGTTCCATTCGTGCACGGTCAGGTCGGAGGCATGCATCGTCACCAGCGGATCGGTGGCGACGATGGCCTGCGCCTGCGCCAGGCTGTCCACGTTGCACAGCACATAGGCGCCACCACTGCCGTCGGCGAAACCACCAGTCAGCTGCAGCTTGCCCTGCGCCTGCAACGCATCGAGGAAATCGCGGTGCGGCTGCACCGCTGCATCGTTGAAGTCCGGCCGGCGCATCGCCATCACCAGGTAGACAGTGCCCGCCATCAGGACAGCGCCTGCCAGCGCGCGCGCAGTTCGTCCAGGCGCAGGTCGGCGGCCGAACCCGGCGACACGCGCGCGGCGAGGCTGCCTTCCGGGGTACGCCCCTGCCCTGCACTGTCGGCACCGGCAGCTGCGGCCTTGTAGGCCTCGCGGAACGGCACGCCAGCCACCGCCGCTTCCACCGCAACGTCGGTGGCATACATGCCCGAATCAATCGCCGCGCGCAGCTTGTCGTCACGCCATTCCAGATTGGCCAGCAGCGCCGGCAGCAGTTCCAGCGCGGCCAGGCCACGGCCGAAGCCGTGGAAGATGGCCCCCTTGGACGACTGCAGGTCGCGATGGTAGCCGGACGGCAGCGACAGCAGCTGCTCGATCTCGGTGCGCGCAGCGGCGACGCTGGCGTGGGTGGCACGCATCAGCTCGATCACGTCCGGATTGCGCTTGTTGGGCATGATCGAACTGCCGGTGGTGTACTGCGCCGGCAGCGCGACGAAGCCGAACTCGGCGCTGGTGAACAGTGACAGGTCCCAGGCAATGCGGCGCAGGTCCAGCGTGGCGCCACCGAGCGCTTCCAGTGCAGCCAGCTCGAACTTGCCACGCGACAGCTGCGCATAGATCGGCGAGATCTGCATGCGCGCGAAGCCGAGCGCCGCCGTGGTGTGCTCGCGGTCCAGCGGCAGGTTCACGCCGTAGCCGGCAGCGGTACCCAACGGATTGGCGTCGACCAGCGCATGGGTATCGCGGGCGCGGATGGCGTTGTCGATGAAGGCCTCGGCCCAGCCCGCCCACCACATGCCGGCCGAGGACACTACGGCGCGCTGGATGTGGGTGTAGCCGGGAATCGGCAGGTCCTTCTCGGCCTGTGCGCGGTCCAGCGCAACCTTGGCCGCTTCGGCGCTGAGCTGTGCCACGCGCTGCAGCTTCTCCTTCAGCCAGAGGCGGGTGGCGACCAGGATCTGGTCGTTGCGGCTGCGGCCGGTGTGGATCTTGCGGCCGGCATCGCCGAGGCGTTCGGTCAGGCGCGCTTCGATCGCCGAGTGACCATCCTCGTACTGGGTATCGAGCACGAAGCGGCCTTCGCGGAAGTCCTGCGCCAGGATCTCCAGTTCGCGCAGCAGTTCTGCCAGTTCATCGGCGCTGAGGATGCCGATGTGCTGCAGGCCCTGCGCATGCGCGGCGCTGGCAGCGATGTCATGCAGGAAGAACTCGCGGTCGAGGATCACGTCGTCGCCGGCGAGGAAGGTCTGGATCTGGGCGTCGACGGCGACGCCGGGCTTCTGCCAAAGAAGGTCTGCCATGGGGGCTCCGGAATGCGTATTCAGTGCGGGATCGACGTCAGTTCGTCGATGCCAAGCGCGAGGTTGAGGTTCTGCATGGCCTGGGTGGCCGCGCCCTTCAGCAGGTTGTCCAGGGTCGCCACCACGACGACCCGCTTGCCGCCCGGCGCGAGCGTGAAGCCACCGACCTGGGCACCGTGTCGGCCGGCGATACGGCTGACCCACGGCGCTTCATCCACCACGTCGATCAGGGGTTCGCCGGCATAGGCCTGCTGGAAGCGCTCGACGATCTGTTCGCGGGTCTGCACGCGGTTCAGCCACAGGTTGGCGGTAAGCGTGATGCCCCGGAAATGCGGCGCGACATGTGGCATGAATTCAACAGCCACACCCAGCTGCACCGACACCTCCCGCTCATGCACGTGGTTGGTCAGCGCGTAGGGCATCAGGTTGTCGGCCAGCAGTTCGACGTTGTTCTTGTCCGACGGCGTGGTACCGGCGCCGGAGTAGCCGGAGACACCGAAGCACTGCGGCGGACCCGCCAGCAGGTCCAGCAGCGGATGCACCGCCAGCTGCATCGCCGTGGCATAGCAGCCCGGGTTGCTGATGTGCTTCTGGCCGTTGTAGCGGCCGCGGGTCAGCTCCGGCAGGCCGTAATACCAGCTGTTGTCGAAGCGGTAGTCGGCCGAGAGGTCGACGATGACGGTGTCCGCCTTCGCCGCCTCCAGCGCGGCCACGAACGGCGCGGCCAGGCCGTTGGGCAGGGCCACGATCACCGCATCCACGCCCTTGACCGCCACTGCGTCGGCGTCCAGGTTTTCGTACTGCAGCTCGCCCTGGAATTCCGGGTGGTGGTCGGACAGGCGCTGCCCGGCGCGCTCGCGCGAGGAGACGAAAGCCAGTTCCAGCCGCGGATGGGCGGCCACCAGCTTGATCAGCTCGGCGCCGGTATGGCCGCGGGCACCGACGATGCCCAGGGTAAAGGTCGAATCGTTCATGCGTGACTGTCCAGGCGGTACTGCAGGTGGCGCTTCACGCCCTGCCATTCCGCATCGATGATGGAGAAGATGACGGTATCGCGCGGCGTGCCATCGGCATGCCGCTTGTGGTTGCGCAGCACGCCATCCTGCTTGGCGCCCAAGCGCGCGATGGCGGTGCGCGAGGTGACGTTGAACCAGCTGGTTTCCAGTACCACGCTGATGCAGCCCATGGCCTCGAAGGCGTGCTGCAGCAGCAACAGCTTGGCTTCGGTGTTGGCGCCGGTGCGCTGCACGCGCGGCGTGTACCAGGTGTAGCCGAGGCTGAGCCTGGGCACGCTGGCATCCATGTCGTAGAAGCGCGTGCTGCCGATGATGTCACCCGCCGCATCACGGATCACGAACGGCAGCACCTTGCCTTCGCTCTGCGCCTGCACCGCGGCCCGCACATAGGCCTCGGCCTGTTCCGGCGATGGCACCTGGGTGTACCAGAGCTGGTCCAGGCCGCTGCCTTCAAGCGCATCGCGCAGGCCGGGCACGTGCTCCATCTGCAGCGGCTGCAGGGTTACGTGCTGGCCGCGCAGGGTAGGAACCGTGTTCCAGGCATCGAGGTTGCTCATTGCTCAGCCCTGCAGGCTCGGGGTGCGCTGCGCGCAATGATCGACATAGGTCTTGATCCGGTCGATGCCATCGGCACCGAACCAGAATACCTTCCACTGATCCTGCTTGTAGCAGCCATCGGACTCGGCGTAGTAGAAGTGATTGATCGGGTTGCCATGGCGCGAGCGCCAGAACAGCTGCGGCGTTTCTTCCAGCATCACGTTCCAGACCGCACGGCCGAGGCCTTCGCCCTGTGCGTCGTCGAGCACGGCGAACTTGTCCAGGTACACGCCTTCGGCCTCGTCGGTGAGGATGACCGCGGTGCGGTAGTTCTCGCTGACGTAGGCGCGCAGCAGCCTGGTCTTCTGGAAATAGTCCGGCACCAGGGTGCGGCCGAAGCTGGATTCGATCAGGCCCTTCAGGCGCGGCAGGTCCAGTTCGTCCCAAGCGGTGGCGCGCAGCACTTTTTCGCCCTTGCGCACCAGCGTGCCCGAGCCCTTGTGGGTGAACAGTTCCTTGGCCAGGTCGGCCGGGCGGGTGATCGACACCGACGATTCCAGCGGCAGGCGATCGAGCAGATCCTTGATCTGTTCGATCTTCACCTTCATGCCGCCGTGGATCCACGGCTGCGCGATCAGGTGGTCGTACTCGGTGGACAGGTTGATCGAATCGATCACGTTGCCCGCCTCGTCCAGCAGGCCGCCGGTGCCGGTCAGGAAGATGATCTTGTACGGCTGCAGTTCCTGCACCAGCTCGTTGGCGGCGAAGTCGGCGTTGACGTTGAGGATCTGGCCACCGGCGGTTTCACCCAGGCTGGTGATGACCGGGATCGAGCCCGCACGCAGGCTGGCCTCGATCGGCGCCAGGTTGACCTTCTTCACCTCGCCGACCAGGCCGTAGGTATCCACGTCCAGGTACTCGGCCTCGAACACGCCACCGGTGATGGAGGTGGCGCGCGCGCCGTTCTGCTGCAGCGCCTCGACCAGGCGCAGGTTGGACTGCTGGAACACCCGGCGCACGATCGCCAGTGCTTCCGGCGAAGTCACGCGCAGGCCGTTCACGGTCTGCTTGTCGATGCCGGCCGCCGACAGCTCGGCATCCAGCTGCGGGCCGGCGCCGTGCAGCACGATCGGGGTCAGCCCGACTTCCTGCAGGAACGACAGCGAAGAGGTCAGCGCGTCGAGATCGTCGCGCAGCACCGCGCCGCCGACCTTGACCACGGCGAAGCGCTTGGCATCCAGCTGCGAAAAGCGCTTGAGGTACTGGCTGATCTCCTTCGCGCTGGCCATGCTGGAAAGCAGGCGCACGATGGTCTGGCGGGTCTGGCGGTGGGGCTGGAGGGCAGGAGACATTTCGGTTTCGTCGGAAAGGGAAGAATCAGGCGCCGGCGGCGATGATGCGGTGCACGGCGTCGGTGTAGCGCTGCAGCTGGTCCAGCGTCACGAACTCATCGGCGGTGTGGGCCTGGGCAATATCGCCCGGGCCAAACACCAGGGTGGTGTAACCGGCGGCGGAGAACAGCGAGGCCTCGGTCCAGAAGTCCACGGCGTTGCCGATCGGCAGCTCGAGCGCGTCGGCCACATCGCGCGCCAGCAGGCGGCGGTTCTCGGCTTCGGCGATGTCGCCGGCCGGCAGGCTGGGGCCACGGAAGGTCTCGGTGAATACCGCCGCTTCCGGCTCGGCGAACCCGGCGAAGGTGGCCAGCAACGCGTCGATGTTCATCGACGGCAGCGGCCGGAAACCGAAGCGCACTTCGGCAGCGGGCGCGATCATGTTGGCCTTGATCCCGCCTTCGACGCGGCCGATGTTGAAGCGCAGGCCGGTCAGCCCACCGAAGCGTGCCGAAGCCAGCGATTCCACATGGTCCAGCGCGCGGTTGCCCCAGCGCATCGCCTGGTGCAGCGCACTGGCAGCCGCATCCTGCTTGCCCGAGGCGTGCCCTGCACGACCGGCGAACTGCATCAGCACCGAGCTGATGCCGCGATGCGCCAGCACCGCTTCGCTCATGGTCGGCTCGGCCACCAGCACCGCTTCATACGGCAGGCCACGGGCCAGGAACGCGGCGATGCAGCGCGGATCGTTGGCTTCTTCATCGCTGGAGAACAGGAAGGCCGCGTCACCGTCGCTGGCATTGGCTGCGGCCACCAGTGCGGCGGCCGCGCCCTTGATGTCACACACGCCCAGACCGACCACGCGGTCGTCCAGGCGGCGCATCACGTGCGGGTCGGCGCTCCAGTGCGGCGAATCGGGCACGGTATCAAGATGTACGTTGAACAGGTACTTCGGCGTCCCGCGCACGGCGTACAGGCTGACCGCACCGGCGCCGTGGTCGATCACCTCGACGTTGAAGCCGGGCAGGTTCGCGCGCAGGTAATCGAAGATGCCACCGGTGGTGATCGCGCGCGGCGGGTTGCGGGTGTCGAAGGACACCAGGACCTGCAGGTGATCGAGCGTCTGTTCAAGCATGAAACAAAGATCCTGTGGAATTCCGCCGGGCATGGCCCGGCGCTACCGTGATGCATCTGGTGGAGAGCCCCCTTCTTGTTGAAGGGGGCGCGCCAACGGCGCAGGGTTGAGGTGGAATGCGCGGGAGACGCGCGCGCAATTCAATCGCTCAGCGATTGACTTGCGCGTAAAGCGTCGAGCTCATACCGAACAGCTTGATGAAGCCTTCAGCCTCCTCCACGCCCCAGTCGGCCGACTGCGCGTAGGTGGCACCCTTGGTGTTGAGCAGGTGCGGCGACTTCACGGCCACCGCATCGACGCGGCCACCACGGGTTTCCAGCACCACTTCACCGTTGACCTTGGCCTGCGAGGACTTCAGGAAGGCTTCGATGTCGGTCTTCAGCGGGTCGTGGTAGAAGCCTTCGTACACCAGCTCCACCCACTTGCGTGCCACGTCCGGCTTGAAGCGGTTCTGCTGCTTGGTCAGCACCGCATCTTCCAGCGCGCGGTGTGCGGCCAGCAGCGAGACCAGGCCCGGGGCCTCGAACACGATGCGGCCCTTCAGGCCGATCACCGTGTCGCCGGTGTACACGCCGCGACCGACGCCGTACGGGGCGAACAGCTTGTTGAGCTGGGCCAGGATCTGGTCGCCCGGCAGCGCCTTGCCGTTCAGTTCAACCGCTTCGCCTTCAATGAACTTCAGGGTGACGGTCAGCGCTTGTTCCGGCCATTCGCTGCGCGGCGAGCACCAGCCACGCGCACCTTCGCCCGGGGCTTCCCAACGGTCGATCTCGCCACCGGACATGGTCACGCCCAGCAGGTTCTCGTTGATGGTGTAGGCCTGCTGCTTGGCGCGCACGCCGAAGCCGCGCTCTTCCAGGTATTTCTGCTCGTAGGCACGGGTCTGGGTGTGTTCCTTCTGGATCTCGCGGATCGGCGCGATGATCTGGTAGTCACCCAGCGCCTTCACGGCCAGGTCGAAGCGGACCTGGTCATTGCCCATGCCGGTGCAGCCGTGGGCGATGATGTTGGTGCCCAGTTCGGCGGCACGCTTCAGCGCGGCATCCACGATCAGGTAGCGGTCCGACACCAGCAGCGGGTACTGGCCCTGGTAGCCTTCGCCGGCCCACACGAACGGCTTGACGAAGCCTTCCCAGATCGCCGGGCCACCGTTCACAGTGACATGGCTGGTCACGCCCAGCTCGGCGGCACGCTTCTCGATGAAATCGCGCTCTTCATCATCCACGCCGCCGGTGTCGGCGAACACGGTGTGCACGTTGTAGCCACGCTCCTGCAGGTAGGGCACGCAGAAGCTGGTATCCAGGCCGCCGGAGAAGGCGAGAACGACGTCTTTATTGCTCATGGGGAGGGTATGTCCTGGTAGCGCCGGGCCGTGCCCGGCGGAAATGATTGAATCGGAAAAAATCAGCGCCCGGCAACCGCGGCCATGATCGCCTTCTGCACGTGCAGGCGGTTCTCGGCTTCGTTGATGGCGATGCACTGCGGCGAATCCATCACCGCATCGGTGGCCTTCACGTTGCGACGCAGCGGCAGGCAGTGGCTGAACACACCGTTGTTGGTCAGCGCCATCTTGCGTTCGTCGACGATGAAGTGCTTGAACTGGTCGCGGATCGGCTTTTCCGGTTCCCAGTTGCCAAAGAACGGCAGCGCTCCCCAGCTCTTGGCGTAAACCACGTCGGCGCCGGCGTAGGCGCTGTCGACATCATGGCTGATCTTCAGCGAACCACCGCTTTCGGCCACGTTCTGCTCGGCCCAGCCCATGTAGCGCTCGTCGAGGATGTAGTCGGCGGTCGGGCAAAGCAGTGTCACGTCCATGCCCATGCGGGTGGCGATGGTCAGCGCCGAGTTGGCCACGGCGGTGTTGAGCGGCTTGGGGTGGTAGGTCCAGGTCAGCACGTACTTCTTGCCACGCAGGTCCTGGGTGCCGAAGTGCTCCTGCAGCGCCATGATGTGCGCCAGCTCCTGGCACGGGTGGGTGATGGTCTCCATGTTGATGACCGGCACCGGCGAATACCTGGCGAAGCTGTTGAGGACGATGTCCTGGCGGTCGTACGCCCAGTCCTGGAACTTCGGGAACGCACGCACGGCGATGATGTCGCAGTAACGGCCCAGCACCTTGGCCACTTCCGCGATGTGTTCCTCGGTATCGCCGTCCATCACCGTGCCGAGGTTGAACTCGATCGGCCACGCATCCTTGCCCGGCTGCAGCACCACCGCATGGGCGCCGAGCTGGAACGCGCCCAGTTCGAAGCTGGTGCGGGTGCGCATGGACGGGTTGAAGAACACCAGCGCGATCAACTTGCCCTTGAGCTGGTCGCCGAGCTTGTTGCGCTTGAACAGCGCGGCCTGGGTCAGCAATGCGTCGAGATCGCTGCGGCTCCAGTCCTGGGTGTTCAGGAAGTGCTTGGGGGACATCTTCTTTCCTTGCGTGGCGGCGCCGGGTTCGACGCGGTGGAAGGGAAAACAGGAAGCAAAGGTGAAACGAAAAGGTTGCAGTTGCAGCTTTCAGAACGCGGAAACGAAAAAACCCAGCCGGCGGGCTGGGTTTTTTTCGGACGAACAGCAAAAAGCTCCGGTTACCCAGCGAGAATGTGGGGTTCCGGTCGACGCGCACGCGAGGTCATGCCCGACGCCTGTCGGGCTGCGCTGCTGTCGTGCTGGAAGTCGGTGAGCTTCATGGCCGAATATCTTTGCATGCGGCCGTGACCGGCGCAAGGGGCCGGGGTCGCAGAATCAGGGATTGCCGGCGGCGCCCTGCTCAGGACCGACCCAGGGGGTGATCGACACCCGGATCTTGAGCCGGTTGCCCGGGTCTTCCGGCAGCCGCGACCGATACTTGGTGCCCTTGTAGACGTAGTCCACGTCGTAGGCGATGGGCCGGCGGAATTCACGCCCCACCGGCACGATGCGGCAGTCACGGGTCAGCATCGGGCCATTGTTGGCAGGCGCCGGGGCCGGCGTTTCGGGGCCGGCCTCTTCGGAGGGCTCCTCGTCGCTGCGCTTGAATATCGAGCGCACCGAGTCCCAGAAACGGCTGATCCGGCCCTTGTCCTCGACCGGCTCCTCGCCGGTCACGTTGACCGGGGCCAGGGTGCGGGTCGACACCGGCTCGCAATGCTCCTCGGTACGGGTCGCGCGCAGGGTCTGGAATACCGGCTCGACGTTCAGTACCTGGGCGTAGTCGAACTTCACGTTCTCCACGATCACCACCCGGTTGCGGGGCTCGGCCTCCTGCGCCAGCACCACGGCGGGCAGCGCCGACAGGCAGGCCAGGGTCAGCAATGCGGTGGATTTCAGTGGCGACGGGAGCAAGGACACGGCGATAGTGTAGGCAGTGGCGAGCGCAAGGGGCTGAACATTACCCGTCCACGCCGCTCCTGCCCACCCCACCCTGGCTCCCTCCGGCGTCCACCGGTGGCAACCAGCGCCCCCAAAGGGAGCGACACGTTCTAAAATCACAGACTTGTCCCCCAGCCACAGCCCCATGACCCTGCGCCTGCACAACAACCTGACTCGCCAGCTCGAACCGTTCACCCCGCTCGACCCGGCCTGTCCGACCCTGTATGTGTGCGGCCCCACGGTCTACAACTACGTGCACATCGGCAACGCCCGTGGCCCGGTGGTGTTCGGGGTGCTGGCCGACCTGCTGCGGCGGCGTTTCGGCGCACTGCGCTACGCCCGCAACATCACCGACGTGGACGACAAGATCAACACCGCCGCGCGCGAGCAGGGGGTGCCGATCAGCACCATCACCGACAGGTTCGCCGCCGCCTACCGTGAAGACATGGCCGCGCTGGGCGTGGTGCCGCCTGACATCGAACCGGAAGTGACCGCGCACATGCCGCAGATCATCACCATGATCGAGCAGTTGATCGCCAGTGGTCATGCCTATGCCGCCGAAGGCCACGTGCTGTTTGCGGTGGCCAGCTTCGATGGCTACGGCAAGCTCTCCCGCCGCGACCCGGAAGAAATGCTGGCTGGCGCCCGCGTCGATGTCGCCCCCTACAAGCGTGATCCGGGCGATTTCGTGCTGTGGAAGCCATCCAGCGACGACCTGCCCGGCTGGGAATCGCCCTGGGGCCGTGGCCGCCCGGGCTGGCACATCGAATGCTCGGCGATGGCCGCCGCCCACCTGGGCGAGACCATCGACATCCATGCCGGCGGCGTCGACCTGCAGTTCCCGCACCATGAAAACGAGATCGCGCAGAGCGAATGCGCGCATGGCGGCAGGATCTTCGCCCGCTACTGGCTGCACAACGGCATGCTCAACTTCGGCGGCGCCAAGATGAGCAAGTCACTGGGCAACATCGAGCGCGTGCATGACCTGGTTCGCCAGCATCCGCCGGAGGCACTGCGCCTGGCCCTGCTGTCGGCCCACTACCGTCAACCGCTGGACTGGTCCGATGCGCTGATCGAACAGTCGGTGCGTACGCTGGACCGCCTGTACGGCACCCTGCGCGAACTGGCCTCGGTCGAGGCCAGCGCGGTGATTCCGGCCACGGTCGAAGCGACCCTCGACGACGACCTCAACACCCCGCAGGCGCTGGCCGAAGTGGCCCGCATCGCGGCCGAGGCGCGTCGTGCCACGGACCCGGCCGAACAGTCGCGCCTGAAGGCCGAGCTGCTCGGTGCCGGCCTGGCACTGGGCCTTCTGCAGGCCGATCCGGCGCAGTGGTTTGGTACCGCTGCGGGCGCTGACGGCGACGATGCCCGTATCCAGGGCCTGATCGACGAGCGCGCTGCGGCCAAGAAGGCGCGCGACTTCGCCCGTTCCGATGCCATCCGCGACCAGTTGGCCGCCGAAGGCATCGTGCTGGAAGACACCCCGCAGGGCGTGCGCTGGTCGCGCAAGCGCGGCTGACCTGCTGCCCTGCCCCGTGGCCGGCCCGCCGGCCACGCCCCCACTGTAGAGACTGTTGTGACCGACTCCCCGTTCCCGCTTGAACCCACCGCCGCCGAGGCCCAGACCGCCATCGCCGAGGAATTCGGCTTCTTCGGCGACTGGTCCGAGCGCTACCAGTACCTGATCGACCTCGGCCGCAAGCTGCCGGCCTTCCCGGAAGAATGGAAGACCGAAGAGCATCGCCTGCTCGGCTGCCAGTCGATGGTCTGGATCGTGCCGGAAGGCAATGCGCAGTCGCTGCGCTTCCATGCCATCAGTGATTCGGCCATCGTCTCCGGCCTGATCTTCCTGGCGCTGCGCGTGTACTCCGGGCGCTCGGCGCGGGAGATCCTGGACACCGAACCGAGCTATATCCAGGACATCGGCCTGGCCCGCCACCTGTCTCCGACCCGCAGCAATGGTGTGGCTGCGATGCTGGCCTTCATCCGCGAGACCGCGCAGACCCAGCTGCAGCGCGATCCGTCGTGAACGAGCCTGCCACAGCCGAGGACACCGCGCTGGGCCTGCTGTCCCGGCCCGGCTTCGCCAAGCTGCTGGCCTACCGCATCTTCGCGATGCTGTCCTACCAGGTGGTGGCAGTCACCGTCGGCTGGCACATCTACGAAGTCACCCGCAATCCGTTCTCGCTGGGCCTGATCGGCCTGGCCGAGGTGCTGCCGTTCTTTTGCGTGGCGCCATTCGCCGGCTACCTGGTCGACCATCTGCCGCGGCGTCGGTTGGGCATGGCGGCCTGTTCCGGGCTGATCGCCACCGCGCTGGTACTGACCAGCGTGGCCAAGGGCTGGCTGCCGTTTGAAGACGTGTGGCCCATCTATGCAGCCATCGCCCTGACCGGCATGGTCCGCGCCTTCCTGTCACCTATCTACAACGCACTGTTCGCCCGCGTGCTGGCCCGCGATCAGTTCGCGCGCGGCGCAGGCCTCGGCGCGGTGGTGTTCCAGGCCGGCATGGTCGCCGGCCCGGCGCTGGGCGGCGTGCTGGTCGGCTTCGGCGGCAAGGGCCTCTCCTACGCGGTGGCTACGGCCTTTGCGCTGGTGGCGATGGCCTGCCTGGCTACATTGAAGGTGGAAGAACCGGTGCACACCGGTCCGGCCGCGCCGATCTTCAAGAGCATCGCCGAAGGCGCGCGCTTCGTGGTCGGCAACCGGATCATGGTCGGGGCGATGGCGCTGGACATGTTCTCGGTGCTGCTGGGCGGCGTGGTGGCGATGCTGCCGGCCTTCCTGCACGAGATCCTGCACCACGGTCCGGAAGGCCTGGGCATCCTGCGCGCGATGCCGGCGCTCGGCTCGGTGTGCGTGGGCCTGTGGCTGGCCCGCCACCCGCTGCACCGCAATGCCGGCCGCGTGTTGCTGTTCGCGGTGGCCGGTTTCGGCCTGTGCGTGATCGGCTTCGGCCTGTCGCAGCACTTCTGGCTGTCAGCGCTGATCCTGCTGTTCTACGGGGCCTTCGATGGCATCTCGGTGGTGATCCGATCGACCATCCTGC
Organism: Stenotrophomonas sp. YJH_SMC_33; assembly: GCF_059372295.1. NCBI lineage: Bacteria > Pseudomonadati > Pseudomonadota > Gammaproteobacteria > Lysobacterales > Lysobacteraceae > Stenotrophomonas > Stenotrophomonas sp. YJH_SMC_33. Next base: position 222,216 of record NZ_JCAFVJ010000003.1, on the reverse strand, counting down.
AGTTGGCCACGCCGGAAGAGATGCGCGGCCGGGTGTCGTCGATCAACGGCATCTTCATCAGTTCGTCCAACGAGCTGGGCGCGTTCTATGCCGGCACGATGGCGAAGCTGCTCGGCCTGGTGCCGGCCGTGGTGCTGGGTGGGTTTGCGGTGCTGAGCGTGGCCGGGATCACCGCGTGGAAGAACCCGACGCTGCGGAAACTGAATTTGCGTGATCTGCAGTAGCGTCGGCTCGTCGTTTCCGCGACAGCCGCTTTACGTGCGCCGACGCATTGGTAGCGCCGGGCCATGCCCGGCAGCCCTTTTCCGCGACCGCGGCGGGGTGTCACTTTCTTTTCGCGAAAAGAAAGTAACCAAAGAAACGCTCCGCCATCCGCGAGCCGGCGCTGCGCGCCGGTGCCCTGTGCTCCTCGGTGAATCAGGGGACGGCGCGGAGAGCCAGCCGACTAGCAGTCGGCTCTACAGGATAGAGCGGCCTCTTCGCCCTTGATTCCCCTGCGGTGCTCGGCTCGCTACAAGGCGGACTCAACAGCCGCGAGCGCACGCATGACCGCTCTTGGCGGCCTGAGCCGAGCGTGGGCTCGGCTCTACATCGGCCGCGCACGCAGGAAACCGGCGAGAGCCTGCGGGTGGGTCCGGGCAGGACCGTCCGCGGCATGGATGCCGCGGCCGAGCTTACAGGGATGTACTTGCAGCGTGTCCTGCCCGGCCCCACCCGCAGGCTCCCTCTGATACGCGGAAGGCGCCGTTCTACTCAGCCAACCACCCCAACAAAAAACCCGGCCGAGGCCGGGTTTTTCGCATGACCACACAACGAGCAGGAATCAGTCGCCCTGCTGCTTCTGCAGGTGCTCCCAACGCTCCTGGGCGTCGATGGTGCGTTCAGCCGTGAGGCGCGCTTCGAGGCGCTCCAGGCCGATTTCTTCACCGGTGTCGACGCAGTAACCGTAGTCGCCCGCTTCCAGGCGCTTCAGGGTGCTGTCGATCTTGCCGATCAGCTTGCGGTAGCGGTCGCGGGTACGCAGTTCCAGCGAGTTCTCGGTCTCGCGGGTCGCGCGCTCGGCTTCATCGCCGATGTCACGCACTTCCTCACGAAGATTCTCGATGGTCTGCTTGGACTCTTCCACCAGGTCCGCGCGCCAGTTCTGCAGACGCTGACGGAAGTACTCCTGCTGCAGCGGGCTCATGTATTCCTCTTCCGAGGACGGCTTGTAGCCAGCCGGCAGGATCGGGCGGCCGGTGGCCTCGTCGGTCTTGTATTCGACCACCTTGTACTTGCTGCGCGGGGCCGGTGCTGCCGAGCGGGCGGCGACGGCCACGGCAACCTTGCCGACAGGGCGCGACACGGTCTTCGGGGCGGAATCGGATTTCACGGCGGTTTTGGCAGGCGATTTCGAAACGGGCACGGGATTCTTGGATTGCGGGGCCTTCGAAGCGGCAGGAGCGGCGGCCGGGGCCGGCTTGGAGGCCGGTTGGGCTGCTGCCACTGCCACGGTCTTGGCCGGGACAGGCTTGGCCGGAGCCGGCTTGGCAGCAGGCTTCGGTGCGGACTTCACTACTGGGGCCGGGGCCGGCTTTACGGCCGGTGCGGCAACATTCTTGGCACCCTTCTTTACAGCGGCAGGCGTGGCGACCGGCTTGGCCGCAGCGACCTTCTTTGCTACGGGCTTGGCGACCGGCTTGGCTGCAGCCTTCTTCACCACCGCCTTCGGCGCCGGCTTGGCGGCGGCCTTCTTGGCCACCGGCTTGGCGGCAGCTTTCTTCACCGGCGCAGCCTTGCTGACGGTCTTCTTCACCGGCGCCTTCTTGCTGGCAGCGGCTGGCTTGGCCTTGGCGGGCGCAGCGGCCTTCTTCGCCACCGGCTTGGTTGCCTTGACCGGCGTTTTCTTTGCGGTGGCCTTCCTGGCCGCCGGTTGCGAGGACGCTGCCTTGGTCGCCGGCTTGCTGGCCGGCTTCTTGGCAACGGGCTTTGCCGCCAACTTCTTCACAACAGGCTTGGCGGTTTTCTTGGCGGCCGTTGCGGCCTTCTTTGCAGTTTTTTTAGCAGCCACGAAACGCTCTTCCTTGGATTCCCCGGGGCCCGGGAAAGCGGGCCTTTATAGCCTACCCGACCCGCAGCAGCAACCTCGGCACCCTGCCCCATTCAGTCCTGGAGCCAAGGCGCCCAATGGGCAGTCCGACGAACACGGACCGCCTTGCGCGGTACGGAACCTGGCCAGCACCCGAAGGTGCTGGTACCGGTCGCAGGCCATCGGCGACATGCGACCAACGGCCCATCCTGCACAAATGCGGCCTTCATGCCAACTGGCATAAGATGACTGGGTGATCTCGCGCCTGCTCATTGCCCTGCTGCGCTTCTACAAGCGCTTCATCAGCCCCCTGCTGGGGCCACGCTGCCGTTTCGTGCCGAGCTGTTCTGAATACGCGATGGAAGCCATCTCGCGGCACGGCCCGCTGCGCGGCAGCTGGCTGGCTGCGCGCCGGCTGGGCCGCTGCCACCCGTTCCACCCCGGCGGCTTCGACCCGGTGCCCGAATCCAACCACGCCCCCTCTTGCCGTTGCACAGGAAAACACTGACATGTCCTCCACCCTCATCACCAACGCCCGGATGGTCAACGAAGGCCGCACCTTCGACGGCGACCTGCGCATCGAGAACGGCCGCATCGCGCAGATCGGCAATGGGCTGGCGCCGCGCGACGGCGAGCAGGTGGTGGACGCGGCCGGGCGCTGGCTGCTTCCCGGCATGATCGATGACCAGGTGCACTTCCGCGAACCGGGCCTGACCCACAAGGGCGACATCGCCAGCGAATCGGCGGCGGCCGTGGCCGGTGGCCTGACCAGCTTCATGGACATGCCCAACACCAACCCGCCGACGCTGGATTCAACCATCCTGGAAGCCAAGTACGAGCTCGCGCGCGGCCGCGCCTGGGCCAACTACGGCTTCTACCATGGCGCCAGCAATGACAACCTCGAAGCGATCCGTGCGCTGGACCCGAAGAAGGCCCCGGGCGTGAAGGTGTTCATGGGCGCCTCTACCGGCAACATGCTGGTGGACAACCCGGAAACGCTGGATGCGATCTTCCGCGAATGCCCGACCCCGATCATCACGCACTGCGAAGACACGCCGATGATCGATGCCAACCTGAAGGCCTTCCAGGAAAAGTACGGCGACGCGCTGACCCCGGACATGCATCCGGATATCCGTTCGCGCGAGGCCTGCATCAAGTCGACCCGCCTGGCGATGTCGCTGGCGCGCAAGCACGGCACCCGCCTGCATGTGCTGCACATCTCCACCGCCGACGAGCTGGCGCTGTTCGAGAAGGGCCCGCTGATCCGCGCCGATGGCAGCCGCAAGCAGATCACCGCCGAAACCTGCGTGCACTTCCTGCACTTCGCGCGCCCGGACTACGCGACCAAGGGCAACCTGATCAAGTGCAACCCGGCGATCAAGGAAGTGTCCGACCGCGAGGCAATCACCGCTGCACTGGCCGATGACGTGCTGGACGTGCTGGCCACCGACCACGCGCCGCACACCTGGGAGGAGAAGCAGAAGCCCTACGCGCAGGCGCCGTCGGGCCTGCCGCTGGTGCAGTACGCGCTGGTGGCCGCGCTGGAGCGGGTGCACGAAGGCAAGCTGACCCGCGAGCAGGTGGTGCAGAAATTCGCACATGCGCCGGCGCAGCTGTTCGACGTGGAAGAACGCGGCTTCCTGCGCGAAGGCTACTTTGCCGACCTGGTGCTGGTGGAGGACGTGCCGTTCACCGTCAAGCGCGAGGACGTGCTGTCCAAGTGCGGCTGGTCGCCGTTTGAAGGCACCACTTTCCGCTCGCGCATCGCCTCCACCTGGGTCAACGGCCAGCTGGTGTGGGACGGCAGCAAGCTGGTGGGCGAACCCGCCGGCCAGCGCATGACCTACGACCGCTGATGCGTTCGGCACTTCTGTTCGGAGCGCTGCTGCTGGCCGCGCCCCTGTTCACCGCACCGTCGGCGCAGGCACAGGACGGCATCGGCAGCCTGATCGACAGCCGCGTGGTGTTCCCGGCCAGTGCGTCACAGGGCGCGCTGGTGATCGGCAAGGTGCCCGCTGGCAGCCGCGTGCAGTACGCCGGCCGCCAGCTGCGGGTGAGCGGCTATGGCAGCGTCGTGTTCGGCATCGGCCGCGACGAGAAGGGTCCGCTGCACGTGCAGGTGCAACGCCCCGATGGTGGCAGCGAGACCGCAACCATCGCGGTGACGCCGCGCGACTGGCCCACCGAGCGGGTCAACGGGGTGCCACCGAAGACGGTGAATCCGCCGGCGGCGATTGCCGAGCGGATCAAGCGCGAACAGGCGCAGGTAACCGCTGCACGTTCGCGCGACGACGACCGTACCGACTTCACCCAGACCTTCATCTGGCCGGTCCAGGGCCGCATCAGCGGCCGCTTCGGCAATGCGAGGGTGTACAACGGCCAGCCCGGTGCCGGTCATTCCGGCATGGACATCGCGGTGCCGACCGGCACGCCGGTAAAGGCACCGGCCGCCGGCATCGTCACCTTCGCCGGCCCCGACCTGTACCTGACCGGTGGCACGCTGCTGCTCGACCACGGTTTCGGGGTCAGCTCCAACTTCCTGCACCTGTCGCGCATCGACGTAAAAGTCGGCGAACGTGTGGAGCAGGGCCAGGTGATCGCTGCCGTCGGCGCCACCGGCCGTGCCACCGGCCCGCACCTGCACTGGGGCATGAACTGGTTCGAGACCCGTATCGACCCGCTGCTGGTGCTGGAGCGCAAATAACGCCCATCGCCCGGTGCAGCGGTGAGCCACTGTTGTAGAGCCGAGCCCACGCTCGGCTGCTGTCGCGCAGAGATGAGCCGAGCATGGGCTCGGCTCTGCAGACAGCATTCAATCAACCGCGCGAGGTAGCGCCGGGCCATGCCCGGCGGGGCGCGGGATCAACCGCGCGCCGCCCACCACACGCGCAGCAGGGTGCGCACCGGAGTGGCTTCGATTGGCTTGCCTGCGGCCTGCGCGGCCACACGGGCACGTGCCAGGCTGGACCACACGCGGCGCGGGCGCGGGCCGGGCACGCGGGTGCCCCACCCCTTCAACAGATGCTGCGCCCAGCGCTGCGCAGCGGTGCTGGCATCACCGTCCAGCAGGCTGCGCGGCACACCGGCCACGCCGGCATCCTGCAGGCGCTGGGCCAGGGTCTGCAGCTGCACCGCGCGACCGGCACCGGTGCGCGGCTTGTCCGCGAACAAGGTTGCCTCCACTGCGGCTACGGCCTCGGCGTAGTTGGCCAGCGCGCGCTCGGCGCCGGCTGCATCGGGCGCGACGGTGCGTGCTTCAACCAGATCCGGCAGCGCTTCGGCCAACTGCGCCCACGGCGCACGCACCGGCTCCAGCAGCCGGCCCAGCGGATGGCGCGAACGATGCCCGGCCCAACTGCGCAGCTCCTCGCCCCACCACGCCAGCTTGGCGTCGGCCGGCAACGGGTCGCCGCTGGTGTTGAGCATGTCGTCGAACTCCTGCAGCAGCGCAAACCACGCCACGGCCAGCTCGCGTTGCGATTCGGCCACGAACGGGGCGGCCACCGACCATTCCGGCCAACGGCTGCGCCACTTGTCGAGGAAACTGTCCAGCGCGGTACTGCTCACTACACCATTCCTTACGGCTGGGCCGGGGCTGCCGGCCGGGTCGGCCAGAGACTGGCCAGTTGCAGAAGTTCAGCGTTCTCGACCAGCACGTCGGCCTGCCAGGCCAGCGGATCGTCGCTGTGCAGGCGGTAACCCCACAGCGCCGCCACCGACGGCATGGCCGCGGCCCGCGCGGCGATGATGTCGCGCTCGTCGTCACCCACGTACACGCAGTCTTCGGCAGCAACGCCAATGGCCTGCGCAGCGTGCAGCAGCGGCAGCGGGTGAGGCTTGCGCTCGGCCAGGCTGTCACCGCCGACCAGCACCGCGCAACGCTGCTGCCAACCATGTTGCGGCAGGATCAGGCGCGCCAGGTACTCCGGCTTGTTGGTGACGATGCCCCACACCGTACCGGCCTCATCCAGCGCGGCGAGCATGCCGGCCACGCCGTCGAACAGCACTGCGTGCTGGCCGATCAGCGCTTCGTAGCGCTGCAGGAATTCCGGGATCAGCGCGTCACGTGCGGCGACGTCCAGTTCCGGGAAGGCAGCCGAGACCATCGCCCGCGAGCCCTTCGACACCACCGGGCGCAGTGCGGCCGGATCGATGGGTGCACGACCACGTTCGGCCAGCATCGCGTTGCAGGTAGCGACGAAGTCCGGCGCGCTGTCCAGCAAGGTGCCATCCAGATCGAACAGCACCGCGCGCGGGAAGCGTGCAGAGGTCATGCCGGCTTGACCGCGTAGGCCAGATAGTTGATGTCGGTGCGGCTGCTCAGGCGGGCATGGTTGCGCCACGGCTCGTAGGCCATGCCGCTGACATCCACCAGCTGCAGGTCGGCCTCGCGCAGCCAGCGCGCCAACTCGGCCGGCTTGATGAATTCCTGGTAGTGGTGCGTGCCCTTGGGCAGCAGGCGCGCCACGTACTCGGCGCCGACAATCGCCACCGCGAAGGCGGCCGCGGTGCGGTTGATGGTCGACAGGAACAGGTGGCCGCCCGGCTTCAGCAGGCGCTTGCAGGCCTCGATGATCGCACCCGGGTCTGGCACGTGCTCGAGCATTTCCATGCAGGTGACCACATCGAAACTGCCCGGCTGCTCGGCGGCCAGATCCTCGGCAGCCTGCACGCGGTAGTCGACCTTGGCGCCGCTTTCCAGCGCATGCAGGCGCGCGACCTTCACCAGCTCCGGGGCCAGGTCGATGGCGGTGACGTCGGCGCCGGCCTGGGCCAGCGCTTCGCTCAACAGGCCGCCACCGCAACCGATATCGAGTACGCGTGCGCCGCGCAGCGGCACGCGATCGGCCACGTACTTCAGGCGCACCGGATTCAGTGCGTGCAGCGGCTTCTGCGGGCCGTCAGCGTCCCACCAGCGGTTGGCCAGCGCGGCGAACTTGTCCAGCTCGGCCTGATCGAAATTGGAGGAAGCGTGGGGGGCAGTCATGAGGGGTCCTTGCGGCGCCAGGGATCAGGCGCGGATATGACGGATGCGCTCGCGCCACTGGCGCGCGTTGGCGATGATGCCCGGCAGGTCCATGCCGACCAGCTCGCGCTGCACCAGCTTCGGCTTGCCGGCGATCCAGACGTCGCTGACCTGCTGGCGGCCGGTGGCGTACACCAGTTGCGACAGCACGTTGTGCAGCGGCTGGGTTTCCAGCGCAGACAGGTCGACGCAGACCAGGTCGGCCTGCTTGCCGACTTCGATCGAGCCGATGCGGTCACCGAAGCCCAGCGCGCGTGCGCCACCCAGCGTGGACGCGCGCAGCGTGGTTGCCGCATCCAGTGCAGTGGCGTCGTCGGCCACGGCCTTGGCCAGGATCGCCGCGGTGCGGTTCTCGCTGAACATGTCCAGGTCGTTGTTGCTGGCGCAGCCATCGGTACCGATCGCCAGGTTCACGCCTGCGCGCTGCAGGGCGCAGGCCGGGCAGAAACCGGAGGCCAGCTTCAGGTTGGATTCGGGGCAATGCACCACGCTCACGCCGCGCTCGGCGCACAGGTGGATTTCTGCATCGGTCAGCTGGGTCATGTGCACCGCAATCAGGCGGTCGTTGACCAGGCCGAGCCGATCCAGCCGCGCCAGCGGGCGCTGGCCGTGCAGCCTGATCGAATCGTTGATTTCCTGCGCGGTCTCGTGGGTATGCAGATGCACCTGCATGTCGAGCTGGTCGGACAGCATCCGCACCCGCTCGAAGTTGGCATCGTTGACCGTGTAAGGCGCATGCGGCGCGAACGCGGTGGCGATCAGCGGATCGGTGCGCCACTGGTCGTGCAGTTCACCGGCCTTGGCGAAGTACTCGTCGTCGGTCTTGGCCCAGGCGGTGGGGAAATCGATGATGACCGCGCCCACCAGCGCGCGGAAACCGTGTTTCTTGTAGACCGCGGCCTGCACGTCGCCGAAGAAGTAGTTCTCGTTGGCGCAGGTGGTGCCGCCGCGCAGCATCTCGGCGATGGCCAGGGTGGTGCCGTCGGCAACGAATTCGGGGCCGATCACCGCCGCTTCCACCGGCCAGATGTGCTGCTGCAGCCAGGTCATCAGCGGCAGGTCGTCGGCGACGCCGCGCAGCAGGGTCATCGGGTTGTGCGTGTGGGCGTTGACCAGACCCGGCATCAGCGCGGCCTCGGGGCGACTGACTACCTGGGCGGCACGGAAGCGCGCGCGCGCCTCGGCACGCGGCAGGATGGCCACGATCTCGCTGCCACGCACGGCGACGGCATGGTCTTCCAGCACCACCGCATGCGGCTCGATCGGAACGACGTAACCGGCTTCGATGAGCAGGTCGCAGGCTTCGGGGAGGTGCGGGCTATCGCTCATGCGGGCTCACTGGCTATTGGAGAAGGGCCTGGCGGGAGGCGGTAGCGCCGGGCCATGCCCGGCGGCTGTCCGCTGCGGCGCCATGGGCGCCAGCAACGGGTTCCGGGTTATGCCCGGAAAGCCGAGCATGGCTCGGCTCTACAGGTAATCCGGCTGCGCCGGATTACTTGACGCGTGCGGAGTACTCGCCCGAACGGGTGTCGACGCGGATCACTTCGTCCTGGTTGACGAACAGCGGCACGCGGACCACGGCGCCGGTTTCCAGGGTGGCCGGCTTGCCGCCGCCGCCCGAGGTGTCGCCACGGACGCCCGGATCGGTCTCGGTGATCTTCAGCTCGACGAAGTTCGGCGGCTGCACGAAGATCGGCTCACCGTTCCACAGGGTGACCACGCAGGACTCCTCGCCCTTCAGCCACTTCTCGGCGCCGCCCATGCCGGCCTTGGTGGCCTGGACCTGCTCGAAGGATTCCGGATCCATGAAGTGCCAGTACTCGCCATCGCTGTACATGAAGTTCATGTCGGTGTCGACGACGTCGGCTGCATCCAGCGAGTCGGTCGACTTCATGGTCACTTCCTGGGTACGGCCGTCCTTGATCAGGCGGTACTTCACGCGGGTGAAGGCCTGGCCCTTGCCCGGCTTGACGTATTCGGTGTCGATGATGACGGCCGGTTGGTTGTTGACCAGGATCTTCATCCCGTTCTTGACGTCGTTCATGCCGTAGCTGGCCATGCGTAAACTCCTGAGTGGCAGAAACGCCGCGGGTGCGGCGAGCCGTTAGAATGGAAAGCCCACCGGATGCCGGTGGGCGACTGTTTTTCTGCCCCCATGATAACCGCAGGCCCCCTCTCCATGCAGCTTTCCGCCTTCCCCCGGCCCCAGTCGCCAGGCGCGCCCGCGCGCTGGCAGCAGCTCTGGCGCCAGGCACTGCGCGACCCACAGGCCCTGCTGGCCCGGCTGCAGCTGGACCCGGCCGCGCTGGGCGTCTCGGAAGCGGCAATGGCCCAGTTCGCGCTGCGCGTACCGGAGGGGTTCGTGGCCCGCATGCGCAAGGGTGATCCGGCCGATCCGCTGCTGCGCCAGGTGCTGCCGATCGACGAGGAAATGCGTCCCGCGCCCGGGTTCAGTTTCGATGCGGTGGGCGATGGCGCCGCCAGGAAGGCCACCGGCGTCATCCAGAAGTACCGTGGCCGCGCCCTGCTGGTCGCCACCGGCAGCTGCGCGATCAACTGCCGCTACTGCTTCCGCCGCCACTTCGACTATGGCGCGGAGAACGCCGCCAAGGGTGGCTGGCAGGAGGCCGTAGCCGCCATCGCCGCCGACCCGGACATCGACGAGGTGATCCTGTCCGGCGGTGACCCACTGTCGCTGGCCACGCACAAGCTGGTCGAACTGACCGATGCCCTGCGCGCCATCCCGCATATCCACCGCCTGCGCATCCACACCCGGCTGCCGATCGTGCTGCCCGAGCGCGTGGACGATGAGCTGGTCTCCTGGCTGGGCAGTCTGCCCTGGCCGCTGGCGATCGTGGTCCACGCCAACCATGCCAATGAATTCGACGCCAGCGTGGACGCGGCGATGGCCCGCCTGCGCGCTACCGGCGCCCAACTGCTGAACCAGGCGGTGTTGCTGCGCGGGGTCAATGACAGCGTGCAGGCCCTGCAGGACCTGAGCGAGCGCAGCTTCGACGCCGGCGTGCTTCCCTACTACCTGCATCAGTTGGACCGGGTCGAGGGCGTGGCCCACTTCGAAGTGGATGACGCCCAGGCCAAGGCGCTGATTGCCGGCCTGACCGCGCGCCTGTCCGGTTATCTGATCCCGAAACTGGTGCGCGAACTGCCCGGCGACCCGAGCAAGCGTCCGCTGTAGCCCCAAAAAAGGGGACGGAGGGGATTAAGTCGCAAATGCACAAGCGACTTAATCCCCTCCGTCCCTTTTTTTGTGTCGGTCAGAGGCCCGATTCGATCATCCGCACCACTTCGGTGGCGGTCACCGGATGACTCAGCCAGTAGCCCTGGCCAAGATCGCAGCCGCGCTGCACCAGCAGGTCGAACTGCGCCTGCTGCTCGATGCCCTCGGCCACCACGGTGATGCCCAGTGCGTGGGCCATGGCGATGATCGCCGTGGTCAGCGCCAGATCGTCGGGATCGCGCTGCATGTCGGCCACGAAGCTCTTGTCGATCTTCACCCCGTCCACCGGTACCTGGCGAAGATGGCTGAGACCGGAGAAGCCGGTGCCGAAATCGTCCAGCCAGACCTTCACGCCGGTGCGGTGCAGCTTGTCCAGCAGCTGTGCGGCCACCATCTCGTCGCCGATCACGGCGGTTTCGGTCAGCTCCAGATGCAGCCGCGAGGCCGGTAGCCCGGACTCATGCAGGCACTGCGCCACCAGTGCCGGCAGTTCGCCGCCGCGCAACTGCCGTGGCGACACGTTGACCGACACGAACAGGTCGTCCCCGGCCGTCCCGCGCGGCCATTGCGCGGCCTCCATGCAGGCCGCACGCAGCACCTTCGGGCCGATGACTTCGATAAGGCCACTCTGCTCGGCCACCTCGATGAACACCGAAGGCGGGATCGTGCCCAGGGTCGGGTGCTGCCAGCGCAGCAGCACTTCAACGCCGACCATGCGGCGGTCGCGCATGCGGAAGATCGGCTGGTAGGCCAGGCGCAGTTCGCCGCGCTCCCAGGCGCCGCGCAGCTCCTGTTCCATATGCACGCGACGCTCGACTGCATGGTCCATCGCCCGGCTGTAATAGCGATAGCAGTTCTTGCCCGCCATCTTTGCCTGGTACATGGCAATGTCGCCGTTCTTCAGCAGGGTGGTGGCATCGGCCGCATCGTCAGGGAACAGGGTCACGCCGATCGAGGTACCCAGGAACAGTTCCCGGCCCTGCACCACCAGCGGCTTGCCCAGCTCCCGCACCAGCACTTCAGCCAGCAGCCGCGCATTTGCGGCCACATCACCATCGCCCACCAGGATCACGAACTCATCTCCGCCGAAGCGCGCCAACAGGGCTTCATCGCCCCCGGCTTCGGTGACCGCGCGATCGATACGCTGTGCAAACTGCAGCAGTGCTTCATCGCCAGCTTCGTGGCCAAGGGTGTCATTGACTCGCTTGAAGTCGTCGATATCGGCGAACAACAGGCCCAACCGGTGATTGGCGGCACGGGCAGCCATCAACCGATGATCAAGCGCCTCGCGGAATGCCAGCCGGTTGGTCAGCCCGGTCAACGCGTCGGTATAGGCCATGCGCCGCACTTCGCGGTCATGGCGGGCGATCGCATCACGCATGCGGGCAAAACCGCGCACCAGTTCACCCACCTCGTCGTCGCGGGTGTTCTCGGCCAGCGGCGTCTGGTAGTCGCCCGCCTCGATGCGACGGGCAGCGACGGCAAGATCACGGATCGGCGCAACCAGAGTACGCTGCACGTACACGATCACGACCACGCCGATCACCACCAGTAGGCCCAGCATCAACAGCAGCCAGCCCAGGTGACGGCTGCCGACCTGCTGCAGGCGTTCGCCCAAGGTGGCGTTGGCTGCCTGCTCGCGCTGCTGCACCTCATCCAGCGCCATGCCGACGCGGACGCCGCCAATGCGCTGGTTGCCGACCATGATCGGCATGGTGTTGTCGAGCACCTTCGGCGACTCCTGCACGACCAGCGCCTGCGCAGCCGCGGCCCTGGGTGCAAGAGGATCAGCCATCGGCTGGCCGAAACCGGATACTTCGACCGAGCCGTCGTGAACCAGCCGGCCGCGTTCGTCGAACACCAGCACGTAGCGCACCACGGGCTGGCGCGCAGTACTGCGCACCAGTACGCCAACCTGGTCCAGGTCACGGTAGTACAACGGGTTGGCCAGCGCATCGGACAACTCGCGCGCCATCGCCTCGCCGCGGCTGCGCACGCTGCGGTCGAACAATTCATGGATGACGCCACCGCTGAGGTTGCGCACCTCGCCCTGCATCGCCGCTTGCCGCCCCAACAACACTGCCAGGATCGCGATCACCACGACCATTGCCCCGCCCATCGCGAGCAGGAACCGGGCCTGCATCCCCGAGCCAAGCCACTTCATTCCACTTCCATCCGCACGCGCGTCAATCCTTGTTTCAATTCATCCAGCCGCTGCTGCGCATGCGCATCGACGCGGTGGAACCCGGAAGTGCCAAAAAACCGATGCAGCGCTCCCCGTGCCCTCGGGTCGCCGGCCGCCTGCAGCAGCACTTCCTGCAGGCGATCGCGCACGCGTGGATCAAGGTCGGCGCGGACCATCTCCACCGCACGCGGGTAGGGTTCGGTGCGCAGCAGCTCGCGGAAGTCGCGCCGGAACGCTGCTGGCATCCGCCGTTCGTCATTCCAGTCCACGCTGCTCACTGCTCCCACGTCAACCACCCCCTTGTGCACGAACGTCGCGATGTTCAGCTCGCTGCGTGCAAATACGTAGCCCACGCTATCTGGGCCCGGCATGTCCCATGCACCGGCCAGGATCTGCGGCGACAGGCCTTCCTGCAGCAACGTCATCACCGGCACCAGGTAGGCACTGGTGGACGCCGTGTTCTGCAGGGCCAGGCGATGGCCCCGCAGATCCTGCATGCGCTGGATCGGGCTGTCGCGGCGCACGAAGAAAACCGTCTGGTACTCCCGCACACCGTTGCGCTCGGTCAGCAGCAGCGGACGGGCGCCACTGCGCTGGCCCAGCGCCACCGCCGTACCCGAGGTTTCCGTGACCCAGTCGACACGACCGCGCCGCAGATAGCTGGCCATCTGCTGTGGATCGCGTGCCATCAGGATCCTTCCCTCCTTGATGCCAACGTCGTGCATGCGCGCCACCACGTAATCCAGCAAGGGCTGAAGCTGCTCGTAGTGGGCCTTGGGATCATCGCTGATCCGGCCCAGCACCAGCACGTGGTCCGGTGCTGCACGCACCGTCCCGGCCAGCAGGACCATGGCCAGGCTCAGCAGTCCCCCCTGCATTGCCTTTCGCAGACCCGACACAGGCTTCATCCCCCCCTGGGTATCCAGACAGACTACCCGAAAAAATGAGAACGTCGTCAGCTGTTCTTGTTGCCTGCTTGTGCCAGTCGCGCCATGCGCTGGGTGTCGGCGAGGATGCCGCGCAACAGGCGCACTTCCTGCTCGCTTGGCTCGCTACGCAGGAACAGGCGGCGCAGCTTGCGCATCGCCGATTCCGGCGCGCGGCCCTTGTGGAAATCGATCTCGTCCAGCGTGTCGCCGAGCTGGGCGAAGAAGCTCTCCATCTGCTCATGGCTGGCGGCCTGTTCGCGGAAGCCGGGCTCGGCATTGGGGGCCGGCTGCGCGCCCAGCAGCTGCATGCGCGTTTCATAGGCCAGCACCTGTACGGCGGCCGCCAGGTTGAGCGAGCTGAACTCAGGATCGGACGGGATGTGCACCGCCGCATGGCAGAGCTGCAGTTCCTCGTTGGTCAGGCCGGTGCGCTCACGACCGAATACCAGTGCGACCTCGGCACCTTCGCCCGCCTTGGCCACCGCGCGGGCGGCGGCATCGGCCGGCAGGTATTCCTCCAGCTGCACGCGGCGGGCACGGGCGGTGCAGCCCAGCACCAGGCGGCAATCGGCCACGGCCTCGGCCAGGGTGGCGACCACCGGGGCGTCCCCCAGCACATCTTCGGCCCCGGCCGAGCGGCGGAAGGCCTCCTCGTCCAGAGGCTTTTCGGGAGCGACCAGCACCAGGCGGGCCAGGCCCATGGTCTTCAGGGCACGGGCGGCGGCCCCCATGTTGCCGGGATGCTGGGTACCGACCAGGACGAATCGGAGGCGGGTGGCGGCGGGAAACTGGGACATGAACAGGGAAAAGGTCGAGCTGGACGATGACCAATGGTAAACTGTGCGGCCGGCCACTGCGCCGGACCCGCTCTTTTCCCCCGCCAGTCCATCTCTTCTGCCTTTCCGGGAGCCCACGCCATGCAGAAACCCGCCGTCACCGTCATGGTCAAGGCCGCCCGCCTCGCCGGCAACGTCCTGTTGCGCAACATCAACAAGCTCGAGGCACTGAACGTGGTGCAGAAGGGCCGGATGGACTACGCCAGCGAAGTGGATGCGGACGCGGAAAAGGTCATCGTCAAGGAACTCAAGCGCGCTTACCCGGACTACGGCATCTTCGGTGAAGAAGGTGGCGTGCAGGGCGAGCGTCGCCAGATGTGGGTCATCGACCCGCTGGACGGCACCAGCAACTACCTGCGTGGCGTGCCGCACTACTGCGTGTCGATCGCGCTGGTCGAGAACGGCGAGCCGACCGACGCGGTCATCTTCGACCCGCTGCGCAATGAACTGTTCACCGCCAGCCGTGGTGCCGGCGCCGTGCTGAACGACCGCCGCATCCGCGTGGCCGACCGCAAGGATCTGGAAGGCACGATGATCCACACCGGTTTCGCCCCGCGCGAGCGCAGCCGCGCCAGCGCCCAGCTGAAGGCGGTCGACGCCCTGCTGGTGCACGGCGAAGACATCCGCCGCACCGGTTCGGCCGCATTGGACCTGGCCTACGTGGCCTGCGGCCGCGCCGACGCCTACTTCGAAGCCGGTGTGAAGGCGTGGGACATCGCCGCCGGCCTGCTGCTGGTCCGCGAGGCGGGCGGCAAGGTCTGTGACTTCAAGGGCGCGACCCTGGGCCGCATGGACAACCGTGGCCCGGAGACCCACCAGATCGTAGCCGGCAACCTGAAGGTGGCCGAGTCGCTGCAGAAGGTGCTGGTGAACACCGGCTACGCCGCCGAGTTCGACGCGAAGTTCTGAGGTTTCGCGTAAAGCGGTTCATGGGGACGGCATCTGCGAAGGTGCCGTTTTCGTTTGTGCGCACGGAGAGTCGCTTCCGCGACCGCGGAGGGGTGTCACTTTCTTTGCTCGTGCAAAGAAAGTAACCAAAGAAACACGCCGCCGGGGCGCGAGCCGACGTGCTGCGCACGCCGGTACCCTGCGCTCCTCGGACCGTCGAGGGACGGTGCGGGAACTCGCTGCGCTCAGACACCCGCACCTCTTCGCCCTCGCCGGACCTGCGGTGCTCGGCTCGCTCAAGGCGGACCCAACGTCAAATGCCACAGCTGCACCCAGTAGATCCGCGCCACGTGTGGATGCTGTCGATCTTGATCTTGATCTTCCAGTCCGCCTTGAGCGAGCCGAGCATCGCAGGGGAATCAGGGGCGAAGAGGCGCCGGTGTCTGAGCGCAGCGAGTTCGGCGCCGTCCCCTGATTCACCGAGAAGCGCAGGGTACCGGCGCGTAGCGACGGCTCGCGGCTGGCGGAGCGTTTCTTTGGTTACTTTCTTTGCGCGCAAAGAAAGTGACACCCCTCCGCGGTCGCGGAAATGATCCTAGGCATCGCCTGGCGCCACCAATGCGTGCGCGCGCAAAACAAAAACGCCCGGCGCGGGGCCAGGCGTTCCTGCACTAACAAGGAGCAGAGAGTTACGCCACCGTCGACGCCCGCAGCGCGGCGATGCGCTCTTCCAGCGGCGGGTGGCTCATGAACAGCTTCTTCGCCGTCGAACCGGCAATACCGAACGCGGCGATCTGGGTCGGCAGCGTGCTCTGGCCGTGGTTCAACTGCAGGCGCTCCAGCGCGGCGATCATCTTCTGGCGGCCAGCCAGCGAGGCACCGCCTGCATCGGCGCGGAACTCGCGGTGGCGCGAGAACCACATGGCGATCATCGTCGCGAACAGGCCAAACACCATCTCCAGCACGAACACGATGATGTAGTAGGCGAAGCCACGGCCACCGCCTTCGCGGTTGCCCGACAGCGCGCTGTCGATGATGCCGCCGACCACGCGGGCCAGCACGATCACAAAGGTGTTCAGCACGCCCTGCAGCAGCGCCATGGTGATCATGTCACCGTTGGCGACGTGGGCAATCTCGTGGCCCAGCACCGCTTCAGCCTCGTCCTCGCTCATGTTGTGCAGCAGGCCGGTGGACACCGCCACCAGCGCGTTGTTGCGGTTGGCGCCGGTGGCGAAGGCATTGATCTCCGGGCCGTCATAGACCGCCACTTCCGGCATACCGATGCCGGCGGCCTTGGCCTGGCGCTCGACCGTGGCCAGCAGCCAGCGCTCGGTCTGGTTGCGCGGCTCGGTGATCACCACCGCACCGGTGGAGCGCTTGGCCATCCACTTGGACAGCAGCAGCGAGATGAAGGAGCCACCGAAACCGAAGATGCCGGCCATGATCAGCAGACCGCTCATCTTGCTCGGGTCGGTTCCCGCCAGCGACATCACGATGCTGGCGAGGATCAGGACCGCGAAGTTGGTCGCCAGGAACAGGGCAATGCGGGTAAACATGGGAAAATCCGGCTCGGAAGGGGTCGATACCGGTCAATTTGCGGCGTGGTCAGCTTGAATTCAAGCGCCAACCTGACCGACGATTCAGCCAGCATGACCTCCCCCATTCCCTGCGGCCGTTTCGCGCCCTCGCCGACCGGCCTGCTCCACCCCGGATCCCTGCTTGCCGCCTTCGGCAGTTGGCTGCTGGCCCGCCACCATGGCGGCCTGTGGCGGCTGCGCATCGAAGACGTTGACCCGCCGCGTACCGTGCCCGGCGCCGCGCAGTCGCAGCTGCAGGCACTGGCTGCGTTCGGACTGGTCCACGACGGCCCGGTCCTGTGGCAGAGCGCGCGAGGCGAGGCCTACCAGGCCGCGCTGGATGTGTTGCTGGCCAGCGACCAGGCCTTCATCTGCCACTGTAGCCGCAGCGAACTGGCTGCCAACGGCGGCATCCATCACCGCTGCGTTGCGCGGCAACCGCGACCGGACCCTGCCGTCCGCTTCCGCGTGCCGCCGGGCAGCATCGTGCACTTCGACGATGGCCTGCGCGGCCCGCAGCAGCAGGACGTGCATGCCGAGGTTGGCGACTTCGTGTTGCGCCGTGCAGATGGCTGCTGGGCCTACCAGTTGGCCGTGGTGGTCGATGACGCCGAACAGGGCGTGACCGAAGTGGCGCGCGGCGCCGACCTGCTCGATTCCACCGCGCGGCAGATCCTGCTGCAGCAGGCGCTGGGCCTGGCCGTGCCACGCTACTGGCACCTGCCGCTGCTGCTCGATGCCCCGGGGCACAAACTGTCCAAGTCGCTGGCGTCGCTGCCGGTGGACAGCACGCGGCCGGTGCCGGTATTGCGCGCGCTCTGGCAGCTGCTGGGCCAGGCGCCTGCCGCACTGGACGGCGCCGATGAGCGGGATGCGCTGCTGGAGGCTGCGCAACGGGCGTTCGACCCGGCGCGGCTGCCGCGGACCGACGTCCTGTTGCCGGCCGGCGCACTTTCCGCGCCGATGTTGCAGAATCCCCCTTCACCCACCTGATACCCGGACAGCACTCCATGACATCTCGCGTCGCACTGGTCACCGGCGGAACCGGCGGCATCGGTACCGCCATCTGCCAACGCCTGGCCGACCAGGGCCACCGGGTCGCCACCAACTACCGCGACGAGTCCAAGGCCCGCGTCTGGCAGCAGGCGATGACCGAGCGCGGCTACCACGTGGCGATCTTCCCGGGCGATGTCTCCGATCCAGACAGCGCCGAAGCGCTGGTGCGCGCCGTCGAGGCCGAGCTGGGCCCGGTCGAGATCCTGGTCAACAACGCCGGCATCACCCGTGACACCACCTTCCACCGCATGCGCGCGGACCAGTGGCACGATGTGATCAACACCAATCTCAACTCGGTGTTCAACGTCACCCGGCCGGTCATCGAAGGCATGCGCCGCCGCGGCTGGGGCCGGGTCATCCAGATCAGCTCGATCAACGGCCTGAAGGGCCAGTACGGCCAGGCCAACTATGCTGCGGCCAAGGCCGGCATGCACGGCTTCACCATCTCGCTGGCCCGCGAGAACGCCGGCTTCGGCATCACGGTCAACACCATTTCGCCCGGCTACGTCGCCACCGACATGGTGATGGCGGTTCCGGAGGACGTGCGCGCCAAGATCATCGCCGACATTCCCACCGGGCGCCTCGGCAAGCCGGAAGAAATCGCCTATGGCGTGTCTTTCCTGGTGGCCGAGGAAGCCTCGTGGATCACCGGCAGCAACCTGGACATCAACGGCGGCCACCACATGGGCTGGTGAGCCGCGCAGGGGGCGCCGCGGCATGCACCGGCGGCCCCTGCCGATGGTCATGCTGCGCAGCACGCAAACCCTTGTTGCGCAACATGATCGCCCCTGAAAGCCAAGCCTGGCGGGGGCTGGGGCGGTTGCAACCGCTGCTGCACTGCGCCATGCTGCGCGTCTACTGTGACGAGTACCGCTTCATGGCTGCGACCCGCATCATCAAGAAGTATCCGAACCGCCGTCTCTACGACACCGAGATCTCCAGCTACATCACCATCGAGGACGTGCGCCAGCTGATCCTGGACGGTGAAGACTTCGAAGTCCGCGACGCCAAGAGCGGCGACGACCTCACCCGTTCAGTCCTGCTGCAGATCATCGCCGACCAGGAACAGGACGGCGAACCGATGCTGTCCACGCAGCTGCTGAGCCAGCTGATCCGCTTCTACGGCGATTCCCTGCAGGGCTTCATGGGCAACTACCTGGAGCGCAGCATGCAGGTCTTCCTCGACCAGCAGCAACAGTTCCGCCAGCAGATGGGCAACCTGCTGGGCCAGACCCCGTGGGCGATGATGAACCAGCTGACCGAGCGCAACCTGGAGCTGTGGCAGGAATTCCAGCGCAGCATGGGCAGCGGCTTCGGTGGCCCGCGCCCGGGCGGCACCGGTACGGGCACCGGCAACAAGCCGAACGAACCGGGCACCGGCACCGGCAGCAAGACCCGCCGCTGAGCCGCTTCACAGGCTGACACGAGAACGGTGCGCCCCTGGCGCGCCGTTTCTGTCTGGATCGCGCCAACGATACGTCAGCGTTTCGCCTTGCACGCCGAGCACACGCGCTCGACCTTGTACCCTTTCGCCTTCAGTTTCTCGACCACGCCATCACTGCCCAGCAGGTGCAGCGTGCCGACCACCACCAGCGTACCGCCCTGCCCGGCCTGCAGGTACGGCTGCAGCTTCGGCACCCAGGCATCGTTGCGCCCGGTGTTGATGCGCTGGTACAGCTGCGGGTACTGCTGGCGCATCTCTGCCGCCATCTTGGTCCACAGCAGGCGATCATCACCGCGGCGCCACGCATCATGCAGCAGCCGCGCCTGCTCATCGGCCTTGCCGGCCTGGTCCAGTGCTTCGGCCAGCATCTGCCGCTGTTCCTGCAGCGTCATTCCGTCAAGCATGCCGATCTGGGTATCAATGTCCTCCAGTCCCGCCGTCTTGCGGCCGGTCTTCTGCGCGCGCTCCATGAAGTGGCGGTCCAGGCCCAGCGCCGGGTCCAGGCCGAGCTTCTGCATCTGCCCGATCGAAATGCTCAGGCCGACGAACCAGGGCTTCATGCCCTGCATCTGCGCCAGCGGCAACTGGTTCTGGGCAGCAAAGGCCTGCAGCTTCTGCCAGGTGGCCGCATCCAGATCACGCTTCAGCTCGCTGCCATCGGTGCGGATCGCCGCCTGCACCATGCGGCTGGCCAGCTGGGGCGACTGCATGTCTTCCGGCGACAGTTCGAACACTACCCGCTGTGAGGCCTCGAACGCCTGTTCGACATCGGGCGACAGCGGGTAGTCCTGCGGCTTCAGCAGGTGGAAGGAACCGAGCAGGTAGAGGCGTGAGTCGCCTGGGCCGGTCACTTTCCACAGCAACGGCACCGGCGGCCTGGCCGCCGCTGCGCCAGCGGTGTCGGCTTGCAGGGTACGTGCTGCAACCAGCGGTGCCAGCGCACAGGCCGCCAACAGAACGGCGGCACGCAACAGTGATCTGATCGGCATCTCAGCCTTCTCCTTCAGGCAGGTGGTAGGCCTTCTCGCCCGCTTCCACGCGCAGGTCCAGCCGGTTTTCAGGCGGCGCCAACGGGCAGGTTGCATAGGCGGTGAACGCACACGGTGGGTTGTAGGCATGGTTGAAATCGATGCGCACCGTACCATCGGCGCCTGGCGCATCGGTGTCCAGGTAACGCCCAGCCGGATAGCTGCCGCGACCACTGGTGCGGTCGGCGAAGATCAGGAACAGCGGCTGCCCGGGTGCACCTATCGCCTCCAGCCGCCAGTTGCGGCCATCACGCTGGAACTCGACCGCGCCCGCGTTCGGCATCTCGGTGGTCAAGCCAGTGATATCGACGATCGGCAGGGTCTTGCCTGGCGGGTGCGCGATGAAGCGCGCCTGCACCTGCCAGTCAGGACCGCCCGGCCAGTACTCCAGGCCGGCGAACCCACGGCGTGCAGGCGCATCGGCGTGCTTGACCCGCAGCGCATCGCGCGGACCGCGACGGATGATGCTGAGCTGGCCTTTGCCACCATCGAAGGCCAGCAGCGTCGGCTGCGGATCCTTGTCGGTGTCGATGCGGATGCGGCCGCGGACCGGTTTGCCCCCATGGCTGACATCCGTACCGGCTTCGGGAGTGAACCACCATTGGCTGCCTTCGCGGCGCAGCAGGCCCAGCTTGTCCGGCCCCACCGCCAGGCGGATGCCATTGGTCGCGCCACTGCCGACAAAGTGCGATCTGTTCTGCAGCCAGTGCAGGCCGACCAGCGCTGTCCAACCGTCCGGGCGGGTCAGGTCCTGATAGCGTGCCACCCGCCACTGCTGCTGCCCGGCGGCATAGGACGGATCCTCCGCGGCCGAAGCCGGTGCCGGCGGCGGCGCGGGGCTGCAGGCGGCCAACACCATGGCGACCAGCAGGCCGCCCATTCCCCGATAACGCATCGATGCTCCCCTCAACGTCCGCGCAGGAACCAGCGGTCGATCTCCGCCAGCGAAAAACGGGCCCAGGTCGGCCGGCCGTGGTTGCATTGGCCGGACCGCTCGGTGATCTCCATGTCGCGCAGCAGCGCGTTCATTTCCGGCACGGTCAGGCGACGGTTGGCACGCACCGCGCCGTGGCAGGCCATGGTCGACAGCAGCTCGTCGCGCGCGCTGGCCACGCGGCGGCTCTGGCCGTGCTCGCGCAGGTCGGTCAGCACGTCGCGCAGCAGGCCTTCCGGTTCGGCATGCGCCAGCAGTGCCGGTATGCTGCGCACGTGCAGTGAACCGGGGCTGGCACGGGTCACTTCGAAGCCGAGTGCGGCCAGCGTGTCGGCTTCGCTTTCGGCGGTATCGGCCTCGCGCTCGCCCACCGCCAGCGTGATCGGCACCAGCAACGGCTGCGACTGCAGGCCGATGCCATCGTGCGCGTTCTTCAGCCGCTCGTAGCCGATGCGTTCGTGTGCGGCATGCATGTCGACCACGATCAGGCCTTCGGCGTTCTCGGCCAGGATGTAGATGCCGTGCAGCTGCGCGATCGCATAGCCCAGCGGCGGCACTCCGGCATCGGCACTGGTGACCGGCAGTCCGTTCTCGGTCGGCATCGGCGGCAGCGCCGCCCTGGGCTCGGCACCGGCCGGCGTGGCATACAGCGCGGCGTAGGCCGCCGGTGCATCAGCAACCTGCAGCCCAAGGGGCTGCTGCGGGCGCCAGCCGGAAAAGCCACCGCCGCCTGCGCCCGAGCCGGCACCGGGCGCAGGCCCACGCACCAGCCCGAAACCCGATGCGCCCGCGCTCGATGCCATCGATGCAGCAGCGGCGTCCACCGGATGCACCGGACCCGCACCGATCTCCTGCGCCGACATGCCCGCGCGGGTATCAGCCAACGCGTCCTTCAGCGTGCGATAGACAAAGTCATGCACCAGCCGCGAATCACGAAAGCGCACCTCGTGCTTGGCCGGGTGCACGTTGACATCAACACGGGTCGGGTCCAGTTCGAGGAACAGCACATAGGCCGGCTGCCGACCGTGGTACAGCACATCGCCGTACGCCATCTTCACCGCGTGGGCGACGCTGCGATCACGCACCGAACGGCCGTTGACGTACAGGTACTGCTGGTCGGCGCTGGCACGCGAGTAATGCGGCTGCGCGATCCAGCCATGCAGGCGCAGGCCGGCGCCACTGTGATCCACGCGCACGGCCTGGTTGGCGAAATCCTCGCCCAGCGTTTCTGCCAATCGCGTATCGGAATACAGATCGCCCGGCTTGTAACGGCGCGAGGCCTTGCCGTTGTGGGACACGCGCAGTTCGACGTCCGGCCGCGCCAGGGCCAGCGAGCGCAGCCATTCTTCGATATGGCCCAGCTCGGTGCGCTCGGCGCGCAGGAACTTGCGCCGCGCCGGTACGTTGTAGAACAGCTCGCGCACTTCCACCGTGGTACCCGGCGCATGCGCGCGCGGCGTCACCTCACCGATCTTTCCGCCTTCGATCTGCAGCGCGGAACCATGCTCGTCATGTGCGCGACGCGAGGCCAGGGTGAAGCGACTGACCGAGGCGATCGACGGCAGCGCTTCGCCACGGAAACCGAGCGTGGCCACCGATTCAAGATCGTCCAGATCGGCGATCTTGCTGGTCGCGTGGCGCGATACCGCCAGCGGCAGCTGCTCCGGCGCGATGCCACTGCCGTTGTCGCGGATGCGGATCAGGCGTACACCGCCCTCTTCAAGATCGATATCTACGCGGCTGGCACCGGCGTCGATCGCGTTCTCGACCAGCTCCTTGACCACCGAAGCGGGACGCTCGACCACTTCGCCAGCGGCGATCTGGTTGATCAGGATCTCCGGCAAGGGCCGGATCGGGCGCGGACCGGGCGCGCTCATGGGAGATGATGGGCAGCAGACTTCATGGGTCGATGATAGCGGAGCGCCCGTGGGTAGAGTCGACTGTCAGTCGACTGCTCTCCGCCCGGGCGCCGAAAAGCCCCGCGCTGCGCACGTAGTCAACCAACAGTCGACTCTACCGCGCTCTACAGGAAGCGGATTACTTGCTGCCGCCGGCCATGGTGGCTGCGGCGTCGATCTCGGCCTGGGCACGGGCCGCGTACAGCGTGCCCGGCGGTGGCTGGCGGCTGAAGAAGGTGTGCACGCCATCGAGCACGGCACCGGCGATCTTGCGCTGGTAGGCCGGGTCGGTCAGGCGACGCTCTTCATCCGGGTTGGAGATGAACGCGGTTTCCACCAGCATCGCCGGCATGTCCGACGTACGCAGCACCGCGAAGTTGGCGCGCTCGATGTTCGGCTTGTGGTTGTTGCCGATCCGCTTAAGGCCGCCCAGCACGTGGCCGGCGGCGTCTTCGGACGCCTTCATGTAGCCGCTCTGCGCCAGGTCCAGCAGCACATTGGCAAGCGTGCCCTCGGTCTGCTGCAGGCGAACGCCACCGACCAGATCGGCCGCGTTTTCCTTGTCTGCCAGCCAACGGGCGCGCTGCGAAGAGGCACCCTTGGTCGACAGTACGTACACCGACGAACCGGTGGCCGAACGGTTCTCGGCCGCGTCGGCATGGATGGAAATGAAGATGTCGGCCTTGTTTGCACGCGCCTTCTGCGCGCGCATCGGCAGCGGAATGAACACGTCGCTGTCGCGCGTAAGGTAGGCCTTCAGGCCTGGCGTCGCATTGACCTGACGGGCCAGTTCCCGCGCCACCGCCAGGGTGACATCCTTCTCACGCTTGCCGGTCGGGCCGATCGCGCCCGGATCCTGGCCTCCGTGACCGGGATCGATGGCCACCACCAGATGGCGCATGCCGGCCTGCATGCGGATGCGGGAGGCATCACTGGGCATGGCCGGGCGCGGCGGTTCCACCGGCGTCGGTGCCGGCGCAGGCACCGTGGCCGGCGGCGTGGTCACCACCGCTGCGGTGCGCTGCCCAGCGAGGATCGCGGCCGGCGAGGAAGAAGGCGAACTGCTGGCCACGGTACCCGCCGCCGCGACCTGGGCCGGCGCGGTGGATGGCGCCGGGGTAGGCGTGGCCGGCGCGGCGGCGGTGGCACTGGCCTGCTGCCGCACCTGGGCAGTCAGCAGCGCCGTGGCACGCGCGGCATCGGTACGCGCCTGCGCGCTCTCCGTCGGCGTCGGCGTCGGTGCGGGCGTGTTGGCCGGCGCCTGCGGCGGCACCGCTGGCGTCGCTGCCGGACGGCTGGCGGCCACGGCCGGGCCATCGCCCGGCCATTCGATCACCAGCTTGGATTCATTGCCCTCGCGCTGCATCTGTGGGCGGAACGGCGCCACCGATTCAGCAAGGTCGAAAACGACACGGAAGGTACCCGGCACCGGCTGTCCGGTGCGCACCGCGGTGACCACGCCCTGCGCCGCTGGCATTTTCAGGTTGCGTACGGCGCTGGAGTCCGGGAAATCGACCACCAGGCGGTTCGGTCCGGCCAACGACATCGTCTTGTAACCGCCACTGCCCACCAGCGAGATCTCGGCACGGGTGCCGGTGGCACCGGTATTCAGCAGGACCTGGCGAATTTCACCGGCCCACGCGCTGACGCTCGCCAGACCCAGTCCGACGGCGGCACAGATGGCGATGAGACGGTTCCCCGGGCGCATGGCTCAGGATTCAATCACCGCGCTGAACGGAATGCAACACCTTTTTCCTTAATAATCCGTAACCTGCCGGTGTTTGTTCTCGTCAGCCGACAGATATGGCCTGCAAGTCGCCTCCTTGGGGAAGCCGTTTCAGCCATTCATGCCCCGCGTCGCTGGCGCCAGTGAGACGAACGCGACGCCCTTGTCCCTCGATCTCCAGCGCCACCACCAGGTCGGTTGGCGGCAGCGCACCGGCACCGCGTTCCGGCCATTCAACCAGCCACAGTACCGCGCTGCCCTCGTCCAGCCCGAGGAAATCGAGTTCGCCGGCCTGCCCGATCCGGTACAGATCCAGATGCCAGGCCTCGCCACCGCCGGCCAGCGGATAGCGCTCGACCAGGGTGTAGGTCGGGCTGCGGATGGCGCCCTGGACACCCAGCGCGCGCAGCAGTGCGCGGGCCGTGGTGGATTTGCCGGCCCCCAGGTCGCCGCGCAATTCGACCAGCGCCTGCGGCGGCCGCGTGGCCGCCAGCCATTGCCCGAGCAGTTCAGTGGCATCGCTGTCGGCAAGGAAGAAATCGATCATCGGGAAAGTTCCGGGTTGGCCAGTCGCCGCAACGGCGACAGCAGATCAGTAGGAAGCAGGCCGCGCGCGCCATCGGCGGCCGCGGCGTCGCCCGCGAGCCCATGCAGCAGCGCACCGGCCGCGGCGGCGTCGAAGGCGGCCAGGCCCTGCGCGCGCAGGCTGGCGATGATGCCGGTGAGCAGATCGCCCATGCCTCCCACGGCCATGCCGGGATTGCCTGCAGCGATCAGCCGTGGCGCCTGCCCGGGCGCCGTCACGATGCTGCCTGCGCCCTTCAACACCACCACGGCGTGGAAGCGTTCGGCCAACGCCTGCGCACAACGGTAGCGATCGGCCTGGATGTCAGCGGTACTGCAGCCGAGCAGGCGCGCGGCCTCGCCCGGATGTGGCGTAAGGATGGCGTCCGGCAGCGCGCGCGGATCCTGCGCCAGCAGATTCAGTGCATCGGCATCGACCACCAGCGGTTTGGCGCTGGCCAGCGCCCGCGCAAACAGCGCGCGCGCCCATTCGTCCTGGCCCAGGCCCGGCCCGATCGCCACCACCCTGGCCTTGTCCAGCAGCGCCGGCAGCACATCGCCGTCTTCCAGTGCATGGGTCATCGCCTCGGGCAGCCGAGCCAGCAGTGGACCGACGTGGTCGCGGCGGGTGCCCAGGCTCAACAGCCCCGCCCCTGCGCGCAAGGCGGCCTCGGCTGCCATGGCGATGGCACCGCCGCTGCCGTGGTTGCCGCCGACGCACAGCACGTGGCCGGATTCGCCCTTGTGACTGTTGGCGCGGCGCGGCGGCAGCAGTGCCGGCAAGCGCGCCTGGGTCCAGTGCTCCACGGCGGGTGACACGCCCTGCCATGCGGCCGCGGGCAGCTGCAGCGGCGCCAGCGCCTTCTGGCCACAGTGATCCAGCGCATCGCCGGTATACAGCCCGCGATGCGGCACGATGAACTGCAGGGTCAAAGCAGCCTTCACCGCCTCGCCCGGTACGGCGCCCCGATCGGCATCGACGCCACTGGGGACGTCCAGCGCCAGAACCGGTGCCGCCTGCGCGTTGAGGGCGACGATCAGCGCCTGCGCCACACCTTCCGGCGCACGGTCGAAGCCCAGACCGAACAGGGCATCGACCCAGATATCGGCCTCGGGCAGCGCGCCGTCGAAATCGGTGATGGTGCCGCCGTCGGACGTGAATTCCGATGCGGCACGCTGCGCCAGCGACGTCGCCGGTGGCTTGCCCGGCAAGGCGATCACCGTCACCGTACGCCCGGCCTGTCGTGCATGGCGGGCCAGCACCAGGCCATCGCCGCCGTTGTTTCCTGCGCCAACCACCACGCCGATCCGCTGCGCTTGTGGCCAATGCTGCAGCAGGCACTGCCAGGCGGCGTGGCCGGCCTGCGCCATCAGGCTCCAGCCGCCCTCGGCAGCCAGTGCCGAGGCCTGCGCATCAAGCGCGCGCGCGGCAGCGGAATCGAACAGAGCGGCAAGGTTGGCCATGCGGGGATTTTATACTGGTGCATATGTCTCCCGCCCCCTCCCCTGTCGATCCGGTCCAGGCCGTACAGCGCATCCGCGAACTGGCGCGTGCGCATGGCTTCCAGCGCTGCGGCATCGCCGGCATCGAGCTGGGCGAGGACGAGGCGCACCTGGCCGACTGGCTGGGCCAGGGCCTGTACGGCACGATGGACTGGATGGCGCGCCACGGCACCCTGCGCGCGCGCCCGGCCGAGCTGCTGCCCGGCACGGTGCGGGTGATCTCGGTAGGCATGGACTACAGCCACAAGGACGACACCGAAGCCTGGGCAACCCTGGCCGACCCGGGCCGCGCCTACGTGGCCCGTTACGCCTTGGGCCGCGACTACCACAAGCTGATGCGCAACCGCCTGCAGAAGCTGGCCACGCAGATCAACGATGAAGTGGCACCGCTGGGCTACCGGGTATTCGTCGATTCGGCGCCGGTGCTGGAGCGCGCACTGGCGCGCAACGCGGGGCTGGGCTGGATCGGCAAGCACACCTGCCTGATCGACCGCAACGGCGGTTCCTGGTTCTTCATCGGCGAGATCTACATCGATATCCCGCTGCCGATCGATGCGCCGGCTACGGCACACTGCGGCACCTGCACGCGCTGCATCGATGTCTGCCCTACCCGCGCGATCACCGGCCCGCAGCGGCTGGACGCGCGGCGCTGTATTTCCTACCTGACCATCGAGCACGACGGTGCCATCCCCGAAGACATGCGGCCGTTGATCGGCAACCGCATCTACGGCTGTGACGACTGCCAGCTGGTCTGCCCCTGGAACAAGTTCGCCAAGCGTACCGACGAAGCCGATTTCCGCGCGCGCAACAACCTCGATACCGCGCGCCTGGACCAGCTGTTCGCCTGGGACGAAGCCGAGTTCCTGCGCCGCACCGAAGGCAGCCCGATCCGGCGCAGCGGCCATGAGCGCTGGCTGCGCAACATCGCCGTGGCGCTGGGCAATGCGCCGTCCTCGGCCGAAGCGCTGGCTGCCCTGCAGACCCGCATCGACGATCCCTCGCCGCTGGTGCGTGAACACGTGCAGTGGGCACTGGGCCAGCACACGGTGCGCTGACGTGCGATCCTGAGCCCCCGTTCCGCCCGCAGCACGCCGTTCCCATGCAGCCACGCAACAACGACATCCTCACCCCCAGCCAGCTCAACACCCTGGCCCGCGACCTGCTGGAAGGCAGCTTCCCGGCGATCTGGGTCGAGGCCGAACTGGGCAGCGTGGCGCGTCCTGCCTCCGGACACCTCTACTTCACCCTGAAGGATGCGCGCGCGCAGCTGCGTGCGGCGATGTTCCGGATGAAGGCGCAGTACCTGAAGTTCGTGCCGCGCGAAGGCATGCGCGTGCTGGTGCGCGGCAAAGTGACCCTGTACGACGCCCGTGGCGAGTACCAGATGGTGCTGGACCACATGGAGGAAGCCGGCGAAGGCGCACTGCGCCGCGCCTTCGAGGAGTTGAAGGCACGGCTGGAGGCCGAAGGCCTGTTCGACCCGGCACGCAAGCGGCCGCTGCCGGCGCACGTGCAGCGCCTTGCGGTGATCACCTCCCCCACCGGCGCCGCTGTGCGCGACGTGCTGAGCGTGCTCGGCCGCCGCTTCCCGCTGCTGGAAGTGGACCTGCTGCCGACCCTGGTGCAGGGCAGCAGCGCCGCTGCACAGATCACCCGCCTGCTGCAGGCCGCCGATGCCAGTGGCCGCTACGACGTGATCCTGCTGACCCGTGGCGGCGGTTCACTGGAAGACCTGTGGGCCTTCAACGATGAAGCACTGGCCCGTGCGATCGCCGCCAGCCGCACCCCGGTAGTGTCGGCGGTGGGCCATGAAACCGACTTCAGCCTGAGCGACTTCGCCGCCGACCTGCGTGCACCGACGCCATCGGTGGCAGCCGAGCTGCTGGTACCGGACCAGCGCGAACTGGCCCTGCGCCTGCGGCGCACCGCGGCACGCATGGCGCAGCTGCAGCGGCACACGATGCAGCAGGCGATGCAACGTGCTGACCGTGCCCTGCTGCGCCTGAACGCGCAGAGCCCGCAGGCGCGACTGGACCTGTTGCGCCGCCGCCAGCTCGATCTGGGCCGGCGCCTGCATGCCGCGTTCAACCAGCAGCAGGAGCGCCGTGCTGCGCGCCTTCGCCATGCAGCGGCGGTCCTGCGCGGGCACCACCCACAGCGCCAACTCGACACGATGCAACGCCGCCTGGCCGCCCTGCGCGGACGACCGCAGGCAGCGATGCAGCGTCTGCTGGAACGCGATGCGCTGCGCCTGCGCGGGCTGGCGCGTTCGCTGGAAGCGGTCAGCCCGCTGGCGACTGTAGCGCGCGGCTACAGCATCCTGACCCGCAGTGACGATGGCACGCTGGTGCGCCAGGTCGATCAGGTACAGCCCGGCGACGCATTGCAGGCGCGCGTGGGCGACGGCGTGATCGACGTGCAGGTCAAGTAAAGGGGTTCGGCAGGGCTGCGCCCTGCACCTGCAGAGGCAAATGCAACAGCCGAAGCAACAGCGAAAGCGGCTCTGGATTGCTGATAGCTTGGCGGGGTGGTGTGGCTGTGCAGGACACGCCGTAAACCCATCCCTGGGGGCTCGATGGCGCCATCCATGGCGCCAACGGTCCTCACAGCCACACCGCCCCACCCTAGACAGTGTCCCGATGACGGTCGGTAGATCCACGCCATGCGTGGATGAATCTCTTTCAGATATCGAATCAATTCGGGGTCAGATCCGTTTTCCTGCGGAAAACGGATCTGACCCCAAGCGCCATTCCGGCAGATCGCGGACATCTGTCGAAGGCGGGGTGGGTCCGGTTGCGGGGGCGTGAGCCGCATGGATGCGGCGACCGAGCTTACATGGACGTACTTGCAGCGGCCCCCGCAACCGGACCCACCCCGCCATCCCAAGGAATGCACGCTGTTGCTGTTGCTGTTGCTGTTGCTTCGGCAGGTGCAGGGCTGCAAGCCCTGCCGAACAACCCCCTACTTTGCCTGCTCGCAGAACTTCTGCCGGTACTCGAGTGCCTTCGGCATCAACGCCTGCAGGTTCTGGATACGGGTACCCGGGTTCGGGTGAGTCGACGCGAACTCCGGCGGTGACTGGCCACCACTGGCCTGGCCCATGCGCTGCCACAGCGGCACCGCCTCGCGCGGGTCGAAGCACGCCGCTGCGGCCAGCATCAGTCCCACTTCGTCGGCCTGGGTCTCGTGGCTGCGCGCATACGGCAACAGATACCCGTAGCCCATCGCCGACATCATCATCTGTTGCTGCTGCGCATCCATGCCGCTGGCGGCGCCGGCCATCTGCCCGATCTGGGTCAGCTTCTGCTGCGCCATCCGCTGCGCACCGTGGCGCAGCAGCGCATGGGCAATCTCGTGGCCCATCACCACCGCCATCGCGTCGCGCGTGCGCGCCACCGGCACCAGGCCGGTATAGACCGCCATCTTGCCACCAGGCAGGCAGAATGCGTTGGCCTGTTCAGATGGGATCACGTTGACTTCCCACTGGAAATCACGCGCGAAATGCGCCGGCTGAACGCCGTGCTCCTGCGCCAGTGCAGTCTCCACCACATCAACCTTGGCAATCAGGCGCTGGGCGATGTCGCGCACATCGCGGGCGATCGGCGCGTTGGAGTCCATCGGCGGCTCCTCCGAGAGGATCTGCTGGTAGGCCTGCAGGCCCAAGGCGGTCTCCTGGCGGGCGTCCAGGCTGCTGTCAATCATCACCTTCTCGCCGGTGTAGGGGTCCACCGTGCGATTGGAAAACCAGTAGAAGAGCGCATAGGCGGCGGCCAGCAGCAGCACCCACCAGCGGATGTTGCCAAACAGGCCGCGACGCTGCGGGCCTTGGGGCGAGCGGGAAAAGGGATCATTGCGCATCAGGGGTCGTCCAGCAGGCCCCGCCGGCCGGCGGGCACGGCGCAATCTTAGTGCGCGGGCGCCAGCAGCGGGTGAAGCCCGGTGCCGCTCAGATGCCCCGCACCAGGCGGAAACCGATGCGCGCGCTGGTGGTGTCCGAATCCTGCGACTGCCGCCACGCCGCACGGGTCTGCTCCGGCGCGTTGGCCCAGTTGCCCCCGCGGATCACCCGTGCGCGGCAGCCCGGGTTGAACCAGGCCGCGCCATCGGAGGGCGCGCGCCGGTAGCTGGCATGCCAGCAATCGGCCACCCACTCGCTGAGATTGCCCGCCATGTCGTGCAGGCCGAAGGCATTGGCCTGGAAACTGGCCACCGGCGCGGGCCCCCACCAGCCATCGCCATAGCCGATGAAGGCGTTGTGCCAGTGCCGTCCCGATGGCGAGACATCCTTGCTGCCAGTGAAGTTGCCAGCACCGGGCGGCGGCGTGCCGGCGGCGCCCCACGGATAGCGGCCACTGCTGCCGGCGCGCAGCGCGTATTCGAACTCGGCCTCGCTGGGCAACCGGTAGCTGCGCCCGGTCTGCTCGGACAACCACGCCGCATAGTTTTCGGCATCGCGGATACTGACATGCATCACCGGCGAATTGGCCATCGCGAGGCCACCGTCGTAGTCCGAACGCCAGTCCACGCCGCTGCGGCGGATGAAGTTGCCGCTGCGTTCGTCATAGACCACCGAATGGCCGCGACGGGTCGCACGCGGGCGCGCATTGGTCGCCTTCACGTAGCGCTGGAAATCGCTGACCGTCACCTCGGTGATCGCCATCGCGAAGCCTCGATCAAAGCGTACATAATGCGATGGCCGCTCGGCATCGCTGGCGCCCGGCTCGGCATCACCGGCCCCCATCTGGAAGCCGCCGTGCGGGACCACCACCATCTGCGGCCCGCGCCCGCCATCGCGCATGGCATCGCTGAATACCTGCCCCGGGCGGAAGCTGCCGTAGTGCGTGGCCAGGTCAATGCGCTCACGCAGCTGGGCCACCACCGGGTCTCCCGGCAGGGCGATGCGCAGGGCCTCGGCCAGCTTCTCGCGTGCCGGCTTCAGGCCCTGCGGCGTGGACAGGTCGCGCAGGCCGTCATCGCGCAGCTGCAGCAACACCGCCGCACGGATCTGCTCGATGCGCTCGAACGCGTCGGCAATGGTCGGCGATGAGTCGCGCACCTTGCTGGCTTCGGCCAACCAAGTGCCCGCGCTGGCGAAATCGCGCGCGCGTGCAGCATCTTCTGCGCGGCGGATCAGCCCGCTTTCGGCTGCGGCCAGTCCCTGCCGCGCACGGCTGTTGTTCCCATCCAGTGCCAGTGCCTCGCGGAAGTTGCCAATAGCCCCGTCCCCGTCTTCGCCGATCCGGCCCGAGCGCAGGTCCTCTTCACCGGCGCGGTTGTAAGCCACCACCCGCTGGGCAAGCTCCACCCGACCCTGCAGTGCGCGTACCTTCTCGTCCTTGGGCGCCAGGGTCAGCAGCACCAGCGCCTGGCGGCTGGCCTCCGCCAGCGCCTCGCGCTGCTTCAGCGGCCGCACCAGCAACGCACCCGCCTGCTGCTGCAGGCGCTGGCGGGCACGCTGCAGGCCCTGGCGGGCCTGGCGGTCATCCGGGTCCTCTTCCTGTACTGCCAGCCACAGCGGAATGGCGGCATCGGCATCCTCATACAGCCGGCCCTCAGTGAAGGCCTGCCCGGCCGCGCGGCGCAACTGGGCCAGGCTGCGGCCCTGGCGGTCCACCCGCGGCGGCGTCCACTGCTGTACATCCTCGGCGGCATCCTCACCGGCGATGGTCACGCTGCCCTGCCCGGCCTGCGGGCGCTCGTCGCTGTCTGCGTTCGCGGACGGGCGCGCCTCCTCCCCGGCACTCCGGTCCACTGCCGTGGGGGGCGACGGCGTGCAGCCTGCCAGGGCCATGGCCAAGGCGGTGCACAGCGCGGACGACAGCGGAAAACGCAAGCAGGATCTCCTTCGGCAGGGACGCGCACCGACGTTAGGCTATTCTCCCCTGCCTGAGCAAACCCGAGTAGTAGGCCCTGACCCGTGGCAACCTGGATCACCACCCCCGCCGAGCTGGATGCGTACTTCCAGCAGCGTCCGGCCCGCATCGGCCTGGACACCGAATTCATCCGTGAACGCACCTTCTGGCCGCAGTTGGCTCTGGTGCAGATGGCGGTCGGGCAGGACATCCTGCTGATCGATCCGCTGATTCCCGGCATGACCGAGGCACTGGCGCCGTGGCTGGCCGATGAATCAATCACCAAGGTGATGCACAGCGCCAGCGAAGACCTGGTTGCCTTCAAGTGGACCTGCGGCGTGTTGCCGCGACCGCTGTTCGACACACAGATCGGCGCTTCGCTGGCCGGCATTGGTGGCGGCATGGGCTACCAGAAGCTGGTCGCGGAAATCACCGGCGTGGCGCTGACCAAGGGCGAAACCCGCTCGGACTGGATGCGCCGTCCACTCTCGGAGTCGCAACTGCAATACGCCGCCGACGACGTCGAGCACCTGTTCGCGCTGCATGACGCCATTGATGCCAAGTTGCAGGCACTGGGCCGCCAGCAGTGGCTGCACGACGACGGCGAGCGCCTGCTGGCCAGCGTCGCCAATGACGAGGACCGCTGGCCGCATCTGGCGATGCGCTCAGCGCAGTTTCTCGATGCTCCCGCGCAGCGCCGCCTGCTGCGCCTGCTGCGCTGGCGTGATGTGCAGGCACGCAGCAGCGACCGCCCGCGCAGCTGGATCCTGGACAACGAACTGGCCGCCACGCTGGCACGCACGCCACCGGCCGATGCCGCCGCGCTGGCCACGCTGTTTGAACAGTTCCCGAAGGCACCGCGCAAGCTGGCAGGCGCGGTCTGGCAGGCACTATCCACGCCGCTGGCCGATGAGGCCGAGGCACCGCTGGCACTGCCCGCCAACGACAGCAACAAGCAGGTACTGAAGAGGCTGCAGGACGCCGTTGCCGAACGCAGCCGCGAGCTGGGCCTGCCGGATGGCGTGCTGGCCTCCCGCAAGCATCTGGAAAGCTATCTGGAACGCCGCAAATGGCCGGCCGCACTGGCGGGCTGGCGCCAGCAGGAACTGGAATCGCAGCTTCAGGCGCTGCTGCCCGCACGTTGATGGCACAAGGCGCCGGACCACGCCGGCGTCGTGCACCTCAAGCCTGCAGGGGCCGTGCTAGGGTTTGGCGGTACTGACAAGGAGACGTCGATGCAGACCCTCAAGATCGCGACCGCCTGCGCACTGCTGCTAACCACGTTGGGCCTGGCATGCTCTGGGCAGGCCGCACCGCTTTCCTATGCACAGGAAAAGGAGAACACAGCCAAGCTGGTGGACATCATTGACGGTGCCACCCGCGACGGTCTGGTTGCTGTGCTGGTGCCGGCCCCGTATGTCGTGCACAACGGCGGGCCAGGTGTCGGCTCCCCGGTCCCCGGCTTTCATCTGGGCAACCGCTCGACCGACCTACCCGGGTTCTCGACGCGGGTGTCCTTCCAGCACAAGGATATTCCCTCCCAGGGCTATGTGCAGCTGTTCAACACCAACGAACTGGAAACCGGCCCGCAGCGGACGGTGTTGATGGACGTGTTCGAGGTGCATCTGATTCCGCCGGGCACCTATCTGCTGAACGGTGCGGAGAACTACCGCCTGAACACCCGCGTGGCCAAGCTGAAGCCGCTGGGGACCACGGACGAAGTATCGAAGGACATCGGCGTCACCCGCCTGGCCGACGTCGATTACCGTTTCTATTCCTGGAAGAAGGTCTGGGTACCACCCGGCGTCCTGACCGATCAGCACTCCCAGCAGGTCTGCATCTCGGTGCATGTGGCCTCCGGCAACTGCGTGGCATGGGGCACCCAGAACTACGAAACCTCGCGCCCGACCGAAGGCTACTGGGATGACAGGATCGTCCCTGAAGACATCCCTGCCGTACGCATCCAGGCGGTCATCGCCAAGGCCCACGCGCCACTGGCCTTCACTGCCCGCGAAGGGCAGATCCTGCTCAGCCCCTTCATTGTTGCCGCCGACGGCGATATCGATTTCAACGCCAACGACTGCGCACCGGTCGACAAGCTGATGGGATGCGCCCTGCGCCGCTTCACGGTGCACTACCAACCCGCGCCGCTGGACGCTGCACGCAAGCACATCGCAATCACCTCGCGCGGCCTCAACGGCAAGCAGCGCAAGGTACTGGAGCGGATGGAGGCGATGCAGCTGCAGGTGCTGGGCCCCAGTGCGCCGTCCGATGCAGCGCTGGGCAAGGGCGTCAGCGCCACGCCTTGAGCACGGATGATGCCTGGCCAGCAACGAAAAACGGCGCTCGATGAGCGCCGTTTCCGGTACACGACGGGGTGAGGCTTACCAGTTCATGTTCAGCGAGACACCCACGGTGCGCGGTTCGTTGTAGACCGCCGCCATGTAGTTCTCGATCACACCCTTGAGGTTCTTCTCGTTGGTGATGTTGCGCGCGAACAGCGCAACTTCGTAGGCACCGTAGTTGCCCGAGTAGCCGATCTTCAGGCCACCTTCGAAGTCACCCTTGGAGTTGAACTCCTTGCTGTCGTACAGCACGAAGCTGGTGTAACCCTGCTTGTTCCAGTCGGTGGACACGAACATGGTGCCAGCGTCGCTGACCGGGAAGTCGTAGCGGGCAGCCAGGTTCACGTTGTACTTCGGTGCGTTCGGCAGCGGGTTGCCGTCGATCTGCGCGAAGGTGTTGGCGCCGACCTTGATGGTCGGGTCATTCACCGTGCACACCACCTGGCCGTTGAGGCCGCAGACCTGTGCGTAGACGCGCTTGTCCTTGATCTCGCTGTGCAGCAGGCTCAGGCCGGCGCTCAAGGTCAGGTTCGGGATCGGGCGCAGCTCCATGTCGGCTTCGAAGCCGTAGGCCTTGGCCTTGTCGGCGTTGAACAGCACGCCGTTGCCGTCCGAATCGTTGCCGTTGAGCTGGATGTCGTTGACGGTGTAGGTGAACGCGGTGGCGTTCAGGCGCAGGCGGTTGTCCCACAGGCTGCTCTTCACGCCCGCTTCCCAGGACAGGATCGTCTCGGAATCGGCGGTGGTGAAGTCGGCATTGAACACTGCCGAACGACCCTGGATGGTCGGGCCACGGAAGCCACGCGCGACCTTGGCGTAGACGCTCACGTCCGGCGTGATCTGATACATCGCGCTCAGATCCCAGCTCGGGGTGGTGTCGGACATCTTGACGTCGGTGCGGCCCTTGTAGGTGACCACGCCGGCAGCGGTGTCGGCGGTCTTCAGCAGGCGGGTGTGCTTCTCGTCCCTGGTCTGGCGCAGGCCGGCGGTGACGGTGAACTTGTCGGTGAAGGCGTAGCTCAGCTGGCCGAAACCGGCCCACGAGGTGTTCTTGTTGCGCAGGCGCACCCAGTTGTTCGGGTTGCGTGCCGCGCCCTGCAGGAACCAGGCGCGCTGGTAGAAGTCGGTGGTGTCGCTGCCGTTGAAGTAGAACGCACCGGCCTGCCACTGCAGCGCGCTGTCGTCATGGCTGGCCAGGCGGAATTCCTGGGTCCACTGGTCCAGGTCGCGGATGCGGCCCATCGACTGGCCGTAGCCGTTCGGCACGCCGTTGACCGGGAAGTTCACCGCAGCACCGCCGTCGGTGTCGCCACGGCTGTAACCGGAGGTGGTCTCGTAGGCGGTGATCGAGGTGAAGTCGATCGCGCCGAAGTCGTAGCGTGCCTTCACCGAGCCGCCGTAGGTCTTGTAGGCCTGCGGGTTGTTGTCGGCCTCGTCGTAGGCGACTTTGTCGCGCGGCACGTCGGTCTTGTTCGAGCCCTTGGTCAGCGCACCGCGCAGGAACAGGGTCGAGGTGCCTTCATAGTCGCGGGCGTGGGCCGAGGCCAGGATCGAGAACTGGTCGCTCGGGGTCAGCAGCAGCTGGGCGCGCACGTTGCGGTCGTCGAAGCCGCCCATGGCGTTCTTCTTCGGGCTGACCGTGCCATCGGCGCTCGGGCCCCTGTAGGTGTTGTCGACGTAGTCATCGCGGTGCTGGTACAGCGCCGACACGCGGAACGAGGCGATGTCGTTGATCGGGCCGCCGAAGCCGCCGTCGATCGACACGCTGTTGTAGGTGGCGTAGCTGGCGCTGACGCGGCCGGTGTAGTCCTGGGTCGGCTTCAGGGTGTCGAACTTGACGATGCCGGCGGTGGTGTTGCGGCCGAACAGCGAGCCCTGCGGGCCGCGCAGCACTTCCACCTGGTCTACGTCATAGACCGGGTTGGACTTCAGCACCACGTGCTCCAGCACCACGTCGTCCTGGATGATCGACACCGGCTGCGAGGCTCCCAGGTAGAAGTCGATGTTGCCCAGGCCGCGGATGTAGAAGCGCGGGAAGATGCGGCCGGTGGTGGTTTCCGCATACAGGCTCGGCACGCGGCCGGACAGTGCCAGCAGGGTGTCGTCGCCGCCGGCGGTGAAGTCGCGCATGCGCTCGCCCTGCACCACACCCACCGAGACCGGCACTTCCTGCAGGTTCTGCTCACGGTGTTCGGCGGTCACGGTGATCGTGTCCAGGCCGGTTGGGGTCGGCGCGCTGTCCTGCGCGGCGGCACCGAAGCTGCCCGCCAGGGCCAGGCCAGCACAGGCCAGGGCCAGCGGGTGACGGCGGAAGGAAACAAAGGAAGACGACAGACCCGACAGGCGGCGGGAATCGGAATGGGAGGGCATGGAATGCTCTGAGGAGGCGTCCGTGCGGCCTGCGCGAGCCGGGCGGCAAAAGGGAGGAGAACTGCGCAAGCGGCCATTATCCCCCAAATTGTTACGATTTCGTTGCGTGGTGCCCAAGCCCGTCGAAACAAGCGGTTTCGGCACAGTCACCCGCTGATGTGCCTCGCGTCTCGACATGAAATTCCTTTGATCGGCTTGGCAAGCGGCAAGCGCTTGGCTAGACTGAAGCCCTGCCGTGGGGCCATAGCTCAGCTGGGAGAGCGCGTCGTTCGCAATGACGAGGTCAGGAGTTCGATCCTCCTTGGCTCCACCACTATTCAGAAGAACCCGTAGATCTTCGTGATCTGCGGGCTTTTCTTTTTAGCGCCCGCAACTCAGGCCGGCTCCTGGTCGCCGTCCTTGCGCTGCGGGCCGCGTGAGTGCGCATCGCGCACCTGTTGGTCGCGCTGCCCGGGCCGCTGCTTGGCCACATCGTCCTGCTTCCTGTCCTGGCGGCTTTCCTGGACGCCCTGCTTCGGGTCCTGATCCCTGCTTTGCTCGTTCATCGAAAACTCCCTCGCCGGCAGCAGGCCAGCGCTGCCACCACGCTAGAGGTTGCCGAGTGAGCCGCAGGTCAGTCCCGCGCCAACATCCTGTGCAGGAAGCGGCTTGCCGCCACCGCCCCGCCCAGCCAGAATCCGGGGCACCACGCTCGCCGGTGTGCCATGCCCTCCTCTGCCCAGCACGCAGCCCACGCGTTGCCGATGCTCCTCAATGCGGCCGACGGCAGCATCCAGCTCGGCAACCTGCCAGCATTGATCGGCCCCACCTTGTTACTGGACGAAGCGCGTGCCGCCTTTGCCCCGCTGGTGCGGGGGGAGCGCGATGTCGGCACCGGCTATCGCTGGCTCAGCCTGCACCGGCTCAGCCTGGGCGGTGTGCCCGCTGGCATCAGCCTGTGCTTCTTCGGGCAACAGCTCGACATGGTGACGATCGGCGTCGATCTGCCTGGTGCGACGTTGGAAGACGGCTGGCCGAACCAGGCGGCAATCGATGCCGAAGTCGCCTTCATGCGCCGCACGCTGGGTGCGGCGCTGGGGCGCAAACTGGCCGGCGGCCACGCCCGCTTCGACTGGGGCGAGGCATGGGCCCGTTTCGATCCGAAGGGCTTCATGGCCAGCAGCGGTATCCGCTACCGGCCACGTCGGTGACCGTCCTCAGGTGCGGGTAATCGATACCCCGCCCTCCACACGCATCGCGGTACCGGTAACGAAACTGCTTTCATCGCTGGCCAGGAACAGCGCCGCATTGGCGATCTCCTCCGGCTCGGCCAAGCGCTTGAGTGCGTGCAGCGAGCGCACGAAGTCATGTGCATCGCCGGTGGGAGCCGCCTGCCGGCCCATCTCGGTATCGGTACCACCGGGCAGCAGCACATTGCTGCGTACGCCGCGCGCACCGTATTCGGCGGCGATCACCTGGCTCAGGCCGATCAGCCCGGCCTTGCTTGACGCATAGGCCGCCATGCCCGGGAATCCCACGGTGTGACCGACGAAAGTGCCAACGAACACCAGCGAGCCGCCGCCGCGCGCCAGCAGTGCCGGCAACTGCGCACGTGCGGCATGGAACGCGGCATCCAGATTGGTGGCCATCACTTCACGCCAAGCGTCCACCGGGAACTCCGCTGCCGGCACGCCCGGCCCGAGCATGCCGGCATTGTTGAGCGCGATGTCCAGGCCGCCGAAGGACTGCTGGGCCAGATCGACCAGCGCTTGTGCCGTGCCCGGGTCAGCCACGTCAGCGGCATGCGCCACGGCTTCGCCACCGGCGGCGCGAATCTGCTCGACCAGCGCCTGCAGCGGCTCCGGCCGCCGTGCGTTGAGCACCAGCTTCGCCCCTTCGGCGGCGAAGCGCAGCGCGCTGGCGCGGCCAATGCCAGCGCTGGCACCGGTGATGAGAGCGATCTTGTTGTTCAGGCGCATGGTCGTGGTGCCGGTTGTGAAGT
Source organism: Stenotrophomonas sp. YJH_SMC_33 (assembly GCF_059372295.1). Lineage (NCBI taxonomy): Bacteria > Pseudomonadati > Pseudomonadota > Gammaproteobacteria > Lysobacterales > Lysobacteraceae > Stenotrophomonas > Stenotrophomonas sp. YJH_SMC_33. The sequence goes on along the minus strand of NZ_JCAFVJ010000003.1, from coordinate 182,768 downwards.
GGCCGCCACGATGCCGCGCCTTCGGCCTGCCAACACTCCGTTTCCGGGCCTGGCCCGTCGGTGCAGGAAACGGAGTTTCCGCAGAACCGGCGCGTGCCAGAATCCGGCCATGGACAGTACCGCCACCACCGCCCTCGATGCCCGCGTCGAACGGGTCTGCCGCCACCTGCAGACCAGCCTCGACGAACCCTCACTGCAGGAACTGGCCGACATCGCCGGCTGCAGCCCGACCCGGCTGCACCGCCTGTTCAAGCAGGCCACAGGGTTGACCCCCAAGCAGTACGCTGCCGCGCTGCGCGCCGACCGCCTGCGCACCGGGCTGGAACAGCAGGAACGCATCACCGATGCCTTCCATGATGCCGGCTTCGGTTCCAGTGGGCGCTTCTACGAGAACGCACCGAAGTTGCTGGGCATGACGCCCAAGCAATGGCGCGCAGGTGGTCGCGGCGAAGTCATCCACTTCGCGCTTGCCGAAAGTTCACTGGGCAGCGTGCTGGTGGCCAGCAGTGCCACCGGCGTGGTCGCGATACTGCTCGGCGACGATCCGGAGACGCTGCTGCAGTCATTGCAGCAACGCTTCCGCCAGGCCGAACTGATTGGCGCCGACCAGGGCTATGAGCAACTGGTGGCGCAGGTCGTGGGCCTGGTCGAGGATCCTTCGCGGGGCGCCACGCTGCCGCTGGATATCCGCGGCACCGCATTCCAGCAACGGGTGTGGCAGGCGCTGCAACAGATCCCGCGTGGACAAACCGCCTCCTATGCGGATGTCGCTGCGCGTATCGGTGCGCCACGCTCGAGTCGTGCGGTGGCACGTGCATGCGCAAGCAACCCGCTGGCGGTGGCAGTCCCCTGCCACCGCGTGGTGCGCCGCGACGGCGACCTGTCCGGCTATGCCTGGGGCGTGGCACGCAAGCGCGAACTGCTGCGCAGGGAAAAGGCCTCGACTGCCTGAAGTGGGTGCCGACCTTGGTCGGCACACCGCCAAGCCCTCAATCCAGCTTCACCACCAGCTTGCCGAAGTTGCGTCCCTGCAGCAGCCCGAAGAACGCCTCCGGCGCATTCTCCAGCCCTTCCACCACATCCTCGCGGTACTGGATGCGGCCTTCGCGCAGCCACTGCCGCATCTCACGTTCGAAGTCCGGCCACAGATGGTTGAAGTCGTGCACGATGAAGCCACGCACGGTCAGGCGCTGGCGCAGGATCTGGCTGAACAGTGCCGGCAACCGGTCCGGGCCGGGCTGCTCGACGCCCCGCTCGTTGTAGGTGGCGATGGTGCCGCACACCGGAATGCGGGCGAAGTTGTTGAGCAGCGGCAGCACTGCATCCAGCACATGGCCACCGACATTCTCGAAGTACACGTCGATGCCGGCAGGTACCGCCGCGCGCAGCTGCTCGGCAAAATCAGCCGCGCGATGATCCAGCGCCTCGTCCACGCCCAGCGTCTGCAGATAGGCACGCTTGGCCTCGCCACCAGCGATAGCCACTACGCGCGCGCCCTGCAGCTTGGCCAGCTGCGCTACGGTCGCGCCGACCGGCCCCGTTGCGGCAGCCACCACCAACGTCTCGCCCGGCTTCAGACGGGCGATTTCATGCAGGCTGGAATAGGCGGTGAAGCCGGGCATGCCATATACCCCCAGCGCCGTACTCAGCGGCAGTCCGGCCGGGTCCAGGCGGCGCCCCAGTGCCGTGGCCGGCAGCACCGCGTGGGTCTGCCAGCCACCCGGCGCCAGCACCAGCTCACCTGCAGCTACACCCTCGGCGTTGGACTGCAGCACCTCGGCCACGGTCTGCCCTTCCATCACCGCGCCCACCGCCACCGGCGCGGCATAGGACGGTCCCTCATCCATGCGTCCACGCATGTACGGGTCAAGCGACAGATAGCGATTGCGCAGCAGCACCTCGCCGTCGCCCAAGGGCGGCAGCGCGGCATGCTCCAAGCGGAAATTGGCTGCAGTAGGCGCCCCCAGCGGACGCGACGCCAGCACGATGCGGGTGGTGGTCGATGAATCGGACATGACAACGATCTCTGCTGTTGCCAGCGTCAGGAAGAGAACGCCGACACTACGCCGCAGCGTGCCCCAATGGCGGTCACGAAAACAGCGTTCCATGTCAGGTGTCGGTGCCGTCCAAGCGCTGGCCCCGCCACACCGCTTTTGTCGATCACCGTGGCCCGCTGAATTCCGCCGCAGGCGATGATCACCGCGCCGCCGCGCCCGGATGAATCGGCATCCAGCGCGCCCCCGCCCCGCGACGGCGGATCAAGTACTTGCGCCTGCGCAGACGGCAATGTGAAGGTTTTTTGCCAAAATGCTTGCCGTAGGCGACTGACCTCCGTAATATGCGCGTCCTTGGCAGCGACCTCGCTGCAATGAACTACGTGGCCGAGTAGCTCAGTTGGTAGAGCAGGGGATTGAAAATCCCCGTGTCGGCGGTTCGATTCCGTCCTCGGCCACCACGTTCGACAGCCTGCAGAAATGCGGGTCTTTTTTCGGGAATCGCAGTTGATCGTGATTGCCACACAGTTTGGCCGAGTAGCTCAGTTGGTAGAGCAGGGGATTGAAAATCCCCGTGTCGGCGGTTCGATTCCGTCTTCGGCCACCATCTTTCGAGACCTGCAGAAATGCGGGTCTTTTTTTTGTCCGTGCTTCGCGCACTGCACAAGTTGCGGATGCGGCGCCTGCGCACACGCCCGGTTGACGAAACATTTACACCGGCATGCGCGGCGGCACCTACGCTCCAGACTCCTGCCTGGAGCCTAACGATGCCTCTGCGCCATGCCCTGCTCGCCTGCCTGCTGCTGGCCGCCTTCCCGGTGATCGCCACTGAACCTGTGCGCGCGGTCGAGCGCCTGGACATCGATCGCTACGCCGGCCAGTGGCACGAGATTGCGCATCTTCCGGTTTCGTTCCAGAAGCAATGCGTGGGCGATATCACCGCCAACTACGGGCTGCGCCGCGATGGCCGCATCAGCGTCACCAATGCCTGCCGCAACGGCGACGGAGAACGCGTGGTTGCTGAAGGCGTGGCGCGCCCGGTTGCCGGCCATCCCGGCCAGTTGCAGGTGCGATTCGTTCCGGACTGGCTGAGCTGGGTGCCACTGGTCTGGGCCGACTACTGGGTCCTGGCACTGGACCCGGACTATCAGTGGGCGTTGGTCGGTGAACCGGACCGAAAGTACCTGTGGATCCTCTCGCGCCTGCCGGAAATGGATCGCGCCCAGTTCGAACAGCTGAAAGCCAAGGCCGAGACGATGGGCTACGACCTCGGCCCGCTGCGCCTGATGGCCCCGATTCGCGATACACCCGCCGACTGAACCTCCCCGCATCCGGCGCACCACGCGCGCGCCATCCGGCGCCGCGCACGCCCGGCCGCCATCTTCACGCGCTACCCTCTGCGACGGGTCGCCACAGGCGATCCAAACGACCATACGCCGTAGTATGCTTATCCAACGCACCCCTTCAGAGGAACTGCGCCCATGCTCCACCGTTTCCGTATCGCCTTGATCGTCCTGTGCACCCTCGCCCTTGTTGCCTGCAACAACGGCATCGTCAAGCGTGTTTCGGAACCGGCGGCCAGCCTCCAGCAGCTGACCGTGCGCGCCGACGGCAACTGGACCGTGGCCCTGCGCCTGCAGAACTACAGCTCCATGCCCATGACCTTCGATGACGTCGCGCTGGCGCTGACCGTCGGCGACAGCGACGCCGGCACCCTGCAGGCCAAGCCGGGCATCTCCATTGGCGGCACCTCAGCCGATGTCATCAATGTTGACCTCGTGCCCAGCTCGGCCGCACGCCTGGTGGTGGCCGACGCGCTGGCCAGCAACCGCACCCTGGCTTACGGCCTGAAGGGAACGGTGGCGGCCACGCCGCAGGAAAAGAAGCAGCGCAGCTTCGATATCAGCAGCCGCAGCACCCTCAACCAGGCGCCCGGCCTGCCGGGCGTGCTGCGCTGATTTCCACCTTCCGTCGCGGCGCCTGGCGCCACTCTCCCCTGCCCTGATCAAACCGAGACGTACCGATGAGCAGCTACACCGCCCCGCTTTCCGACCTCCGTTTCGCCCTGCACAACGTGCTCAAGGTCGAACCCCTGTTCGCCCGCCTGGGCTTCACCGACGCCACCGCCGACGTGGTCGATGCCGTGCTGGAGGAAGCCGGCCGCTTCAGCGCCACCGTGCTGGCCCCGCTCAACAGCGTCGGCGACGAGATCGGCTGCGTGCTCGACCAGGCCACCGGTGAAGTGACCACCCCGCCCGGCTTCAAGCAGGCCTACGACCAGTTCGTCGATGGCGGCTGGACCGGCCTGACCGCCTCGCCGGAACTGGGTGGGCAGGGCCTGCCGCACACCCTGGGCGTGCCGCTCAACGAAATGATCAACGCCGCCAACCTGGCGTGGGGCAACTTCCCGCTGCTCTCGCACGGCGCCATCGAAGCGCTGAAGCAGCACGGCGAAGCCTGGCAGCACGAGGCCTTCCTCAAGCCGCTGATCGAAGGTCGCTGGACCGGCACCATGTGCCTGACCGAACCGCACTGCGGCACCGACTTGGGCCTGCTGAAGACCAAGGCCGAGCCGAATGCCGATGGCAGCTACGCGATCACCGGCACCAAGATCTTCATCACCGCCGGCGAGCACGACCTGACCGGCAACATCGTGCACCTGGTGCTGGCCAAGCTGCCCGACGCCCCTCCGGGCGCCAAGGGCATCTCGCTGTTCGTCACCCCCAAGTTCAAGGTCGACCGCGAAGGTAACGTCGGCGAGCGCAACGCACTGCGCTGCGGCTCGATCGAGCACAAGATGGGCATCAAGGGGTCGGTCACCTGCGTGATGAACTTCGATGGCGCACAGGGCTACCTGGTCGGCCAGCCGCACAAGGGCCTGCAGGCGATGTTCACCATGATGAACACCGCGCGCCTGGGCGTTGGCCTGCAGGGCATCGGCCTGTCCGAGCGCGCCTACCAGAACGCACTGAAGTACAGCCGTGAGCGCCTGCAGTCGCGCGCCCTGAGTGGCGCCAGGTTCCCGGACAAGCCGGCCGACCCGATCCTGGTCCACCCGGATGTGCGACGCATGCTGCTGACGGTGAAGTCGCTGGTCGAAGGCAGCCGCCTGCTGGCGCTGCACGCTGCCACCCTGATCGACATTGCCCACCATGCCGGCGATGCCGCCGAGCGCGAGCGCGCCGACACCCTGGTGAGCTTCCTCACGCCCATCTCGAAGGCCTGCCAGACCGAATGGGGCATCGAGAACACCTACAACGCCCTGCAGTGCTTCGGTGGCCACGGCTACATCCGCGAACACGGCATGGAACAGCTGGCCCGCGATGCGCGCATCACCACGCTGTATGAAGGCACCACCGGCATCCAGGCGCTGGACCTGATCGGCCGCAAGACCGCCTCCAGCCAGGGCGCCGGCCTGAAGCTGATGCTGGCCGAGATCGAAGCCTTCGCCAAGGAACACGAGGGCAACGAAGCGCTGGCCGAGTTCATTGGCCCGCTGCGCGCCAAGGCCGCCGAATGGGGCAAGCTGACGATGGACGTGCTGCAGCGCGCGGCCGGCAATCCGGACGAACTGGGCGCAGCCAGCTACGACTACCTGTTCTATTCGGGTTACGTGGTGCTGGCCTACTGGTGGGCCCGCAGCGTGGCCGCCGCCGATGCCAGCGCGCACGGTGCCGCTTTCGCCCAGGGCAAGCGCGAAACCGCGCGCTTCTACTTCGCCCGCGTGCTGCCGCGCACCCTCAGCCACGCCGCCGCCATCCAGGCCGGCGCCGCCCCGCTGATGGCAATGGACGACGAGCGCTTCGGCGCCTGAGCCGGGCTGCCGCCCGGCACCCGCGGTAGTGCCGGCCGCTGGCCGGCAACCGCAATAGGAACAGCTGGATCCCGGTGGATGGCGGGGCGGTGTGGGCTGGCAGGACACGCCGTAAACCCCGCTCCGCGGTCCGGCCCAGCCGCTGGCGGCTGGGCGTTCGGGCGCTTGCGAAGCAGTGCTTCGCAAGCAAAGCGCCCTCACCCCTGGGGGCTCGATGGCGCCTTGCTCGTGTGCGCTGTCCTGCGCACACGGCAAGACCGGGGTTGGGGCGTCCTGCCCAACCCGCCCGAGGCATGCCTCGGGCCCATGGCGCCAACGGTCCTGCCAACCCACACCGCCCCGCCTCTGACAGTTCCCCGCGATCTGAAATCCACGCCACGCGTGGATGAAAGCCACCGAAATCCCCCTGGGGAAAAGCCCCCCCTTGTTAAGGGGGGCGCGCCAATGGCGCAGGGGATAGGAGGAATGCGTGGGCATCCCAACCCGCCATCGGCGGGCTGGGATGCGGAATGCGCGGACCTGAATCTTGCGATTTGGGTTTCGCCCACAGGGCGATACCCAAATCGCAATGATTCAGGTATAAGCTGTTCTCCCGATGGAGACAGACACTACACGCTTGGGTCTGATCGAAGCCGGAGCTCCCCTTTCTGCTCCGGGCGCCGAAGCATCGCCCAACGCCACGACGCTGCATCGCCCCGGATCGGTCCGGCTGCTCTCGCTTGATGCCCACGGACGCGTACTGGACTGGATCACCTGGCAGGACGCAGCCTGCCTCTACGCCCGCGAAGCGGTTGCCTGGACGCTGGGCGATCCCTGCCTGCACATCCACGGCGGTACCAACCGCTTCAGCGGCCTGCAGAGCGGCATGGACCTGCACCCGATCATTGCCGCCCGCGGCCACGCCCGCTCCCGCGCGATCGATCCGACACCGAACCTGACCAACCCGGCCCTGTTCGCCCGCGACGCCCATCTGTGCATGTACTGCGGCCAGCAGTTCAACCGCCCCACGCTCACCCGCGACCACGTCGTGCCGCTGTCCAAGGGCGGCCTGGACTGCTGGGAAAACGTGGTCACCGCCTGCTTCCACTGCAATTCGCGCAAGAGCGACCGCACCCCGCAGCAGGCCGGCATGCCCCTGCTGGCAGTCCCCTACCGGCCCAGCTGGATCGAGCACCTGATCCTGTCCAACCGCAACATCCTGGCCGACCAGATGGCCTTCCTGAAGGCGCAATTGCCCAAGCGGTCGAAACTGAGCACCTGAACGCCCGAAAATGCAACCCTCACCGTCTTGTCACGGGCGGCGGCGTTTGCTTGCCCCACCCCCGTTTGAGGGCGAAAATGGGCGTTCAGAAAAAGTGCGAACATGATGATCGACTCTGCCCGCTATCCCCGCCTCGCGCGCATCCAGACTCCGGATGACCTTCGCACGTTCGACGAATCCGAATTGAGGGCGGTCGCCGACGAACTGCGCGCCTACCTCATCGAATCGGTGGGCAAGAGCGGCGGCCACTTCGCCGCCGGCCTGGGCGTGATCGAACTCACCGTGGCCCTGCACTACCTCTACCAGACTCCGGTCGATCAGCTGGTCTGGGACGTGGGTCACCAGACCTACCCGCACAAGATCCTGACTGGCCGCCGCGACGAGATCCATACCGTCAAGCAGAAGGACGGCGTCGCGCCGTTCCCGAAGCGCGAGGAAAGCGAGTACGACACCTTCGGCGTCGGCCACTCCTCGACCTCGATCTCGGCGGCACTGGGCATGGCCATCGCCCGCCAGTCCGAAGGCGACGACCGCAAGATCGTGGCCGTGATCGGTGACGGCGCGATGACCGCCGGCATGGCGTTCGAAGCGCTGATGCATGCCGGCGGCATGGAGCCGGAACCGAACCTGCTGGTGATCCTCAACGACAACAACATGTCGATCTCCGAGGCGGTCGGCGGCCTGACCAAGATGCTCGGCCGTGCTACCGGCAGCCGCACGCTCAATGCGCTGCGCGAAGGCGGCAAGAAGATCCTCGGTGACAAGAAGAACAACCCGGCGCGCTTCGTGAAGCGCTGGGAAGAACACTGGAAGGGCATGTTCGTGCCGTCCACGATGTTCGAGGAAATGGGTTTCCACTACACCGGCCCGATCGACGGCCACGACATGCCCGCCCTGCTGTCCACGCTGAAGACGCTGCGCGCCTCCAAGGGCCCGAAGCTGCTGCACGTGATGACGACAAAGGGCAAGGGCTACGAGCCGGCTGAAGGCGATCAGATCGGCTACCACGCGGTGGGTCCGTTCGATCCGGACAAGGGCCTGGTGGCCAAGGCCGGTGCCAAGAAGCCGACCTACACCGATGTGTTCAGCGACTGGCTGTGCGATGCCGCCGCCGCCGAACCGCGCCTGTACGGCATCACCCCCGCGATGCGCGAAGGCTCCGGCCTGGTGCGTTTCAGCAAGGAATACCCGCAGCGCTACTTCGACGTGGCCATTGCCGAACAGCACGCGGTCACCCTCGCCGCCGGCATGGCGACCCAGGGGGGCAAGCCGGTGGTGGCGATCTACTCGACCTTCCTGCAGCGCGCGTACGACCAGTTGGTGCATGACGTGGCCATCCAGGACCTGGATGTGCTGTTCGCGATCGACCGCGCCGGCGTGGTCGGCCCGGACGGCGCGACCCATGCCGGCAACCTCGACCTGAGCTTCCTGCGTTGCGTGCCGAACATGGTGGTGATGGCCCCCTCCAACGAAGCAGAATGCCGGCAGATGCTCAGCACCGGCCTGCAGCACCCCGGCCCGGCAGCCGTGCGTTATCCGCGTGGCACCGGCACCGGCGTGGCTGCCGGCACCGACCTGTCCACCCTGCCGATCGGCAAGGGCGAGCTGCGCCTGCAGGGCAGCCGCATCGCCCTGCTGGCCTTCGGCAGCACGGTGGCCGCCGCCGAGCAGGTCGGCCGCGAACTGGGCCTGAGCGTGGTCAACATGCGTTTCATCAAGCCGCTGGACCGCGAGCTGTTGCTGGCTGTGGCCGCCCAGCACGAGGGCCTGGTGACGATCGAAGACAACGTGGTGGCCGGTGGCGCCGGCTCCGGCGTCGGTGAGCTGCTCAACGCCGAAGGCGTGCTGCGCCCCATCCTGCACCTGGGCCTGCCCGACAGCTACCAGCACCACGCCAGCCGTGAAGACCTGCTGGCCGAAGCCGGTATCGATGCCGCGGGCATCCGCGCGGCGGTACTCAAGCGCTGGCCGCAGCTGGCCGCCGGCACACCGCCGCTCAGCGCGGCCGGCTGAGGCCGATTGCCAATCCGTGGATCCACGCATGGCGTGGATCTCCTGCGGAACAGAGGCGCAGACCCACGCCAGATGCAAAGTAGATCGACGCCATGCGTGGATAGCGGGGTCCCAGAACCGGATCTGGCCGGAAGCCCCAACCCTCAGCCGTAGCTGACCGCTTCCACGAAGGCGCCGCTGGCTTCCACCCGCACCGCAGCGCGCTGCCCGGTGTCGACGAAGTGGAGACGTGCAAGGGTCTCGGCGAAATCATAGGCTCTGGCACCGTCGCGGAACTCGATCGGTTCGGGCCGGTCCGGGTGCAGCACGCGCCATTGGCGTTGCTCGCATTGCAGGCGGATCAACATGCAGCTCACTCCTTGAGGCAGCGTATCGACGGTGGCGGGATGGGCGTGCCGGTTACGGCAGACGTCATCGCGACGGATCAGGGGCACGCAGGGGTGCCCTGATTCGCAGAAGATACGACGTTCAAAATGTGAGCTGTATCAGATTATTCTGATTTTCGAGGGGCGCGCTCAATTCACCTGGAACTGCGCCCGGCAGCCGTCGCTGACCCAGATGCCACGGCGGTCCCAGCCCCAGGTCTGGCCTTCGATGCAGGCACTGCGTGAATCCTGGCGGACCAGGCGCACGCCACGGCGGATGCGGGCATCGCAGTATTCCTGGCGGTGACCGTTGGAATGGCAGGTGATCACCTCGCCCCCGCCCCAGCCATTGCCACCATTGCCCCAGCCGTTGCCATGGCCACCACCCCAGCCACCGCCGCGGCGGTACTCGCCGACGAACTCGGCACGGCAGCCCTGGGTGACCCAGACGCCGTAGCGCGATTGCCCCCAGGTCTCGCCTTCCACGCACGGCGAGCCGGACAACTGACGGATCATCCGGGCACGGCCTTCCAGGCGGCATTCATTGCTGCGGTTCTTGATCGATTCGCAGCGTACGATGCCGCCGCCGTCGCGACCGCCATAGCGATCGTCGTCATAACCGTAGCCATAGCTCTGCGCCTGCGCGCCGCCTGCGGCGGCCAACATCGGCAGCAGCGTGCAGGCCAGGGTGCGCCAGGTGAGTGCCTTGCCCATCGGAATCTCCACATGAATACGATGGCGCAAGCATCCGGGATTCGCGGCGCGGCGGACAGGGGGCGCCCCCAAGGCGGTTCTTTCCCCATTCAAACAGCTCAACCGTGGCTGACTGCACCTCGGCCGGGTGGTGTCAACGTCCGAAGTGGAGTGCGTCCACGGAATTGCCAAGCGCCTCGACCCGTACCGTGCTGCACTGGCCGGTGCGGCGGTGGTGCTCCTGGGCCCGCGCTGCGGCGACATCGAAGGCCTCGGCGCCCCGTGCATAACGGGTTGCGTCATGCGCCTGCGGGTCCAGTACGGACCAGTGCCGGGCATTGCATTGAACGGTAATGACCATTGGAGACTCCTGCGGAATGGGTCAAGCCGGCGACGGAAGGCCCTGAGCACCGGTACCCCAGCAGGCTAGCGATCGCCTCCGGGATGGCCCATCAGATTTGTACGAAAATGCCGCGCCGCGCTGTCAGGGCCCCCGCCATCACATCCCTGAGGCCGTTTAGTGAGTCCCCTTTCGTGACCCTTGTCACGGAGTTGGCGGAGCTTCACACTACCGTCACCAACAGGGGCCCCTTCCACATGCGCACCTTCTTCTCGCAGCAGCGTTGGACGCTGCTGAAGTTCTACTTCGTGGCCAGCTACCTCGTGCTGATCGAGGAACTGATCCGCGCCGCCATGCACTGAGCGCTTGCTGCAGGGCTATTTGCGGCAGACACTGTCGCTTTAGGCACGGAGCCCGCCCGATGAAAGCGCTTCTTCTGATTCCAGCCCTGCTGGTGCTGTCCGCCTGTGCCAACCAGCATCAGGCCGCTGCGCGTGCCGATACGGCGGCCACTTCGCCTGCAACGCCGAAGGTCGGTGGCGACCGCGATGCCCACGGTTGCATCGGTTCGGCCGGCTACCAGTGGTGCGAGCACAGCCAGCGTTGCGAACGTCCGTGGGAACTGGCGCAGGCACAGGGTCTGGCCAACACCGCCGAAGCCATCGATGCCTACTGCGCGAAGCCGGCCAGCCCGGCGCGCAAGTGAGTCGCGCCGCCCATGGCCGAGCTGAGTCCGCTACCCACCCTGGCCCCGGGCCGCTACCGCCACTTCAAGGGCGGCGAGTACGAAGTGCTCGACATCGTCCGCAGCAGTGAGACCCTGCAGCCGATGGTGCTGTACCGCGCGCTGTATGGCGAAGGTGGCCTGTGGGTACGCCCGTACACCATGTTCGTCGAGCAGGTGCCGGGCGAGCACGGACCGCAACCGCGTTTCGCCCGCATCGACGCATGATGGCTCCGCTGCCGGCCTTGGCCGGCAGCGCGCGGCAACGCGGTGGGCCTGCGCTACAGTCGTACCGTCCAGTCGGTTTCTTCCCGCCACGCCGGTATCCGCTCCTGTTCGCGCTGCAAGGCAGCCGACCGCGTGCGCCAATCACTGCTGCGGGCCACCATCGAAGTAGCCTGCCGTAATGGCTTGGCTGCTGGTGGATGAAGCCACCGGCGCGCTGATCGGCGATTTCGAAGCGCGGGCAACCCGATGGAACCAGCGCTGCCTGCGCTTGACGTCCTGGAAGCGTGCGATGCTGGCCGAATCCTGGCGACGCCAACGGTACGCGGCGCGCTGCACGCTGCCAATGGCTTCTGGGCCACGGCCTACCCGCTGGACGCGCAGGAACGTGCCAGCGCATTGACCATGGCCGAACAGGCGCTGAAACTGAGCGCAATGAGCTGGAGCGGTCAATGAATTCCTATCTCTACCTTGCCGCTGCCATCGTGCTGGAAGTGATTGCCACATCACTGCTGAAGGCGTCCGACGGCATGAGCCGGCTGGCGCCGACACTGGGCGCACTGGTCGGCTATGGACTGTGCTTCTACCTGTTGTCGATGACCATGAAGTCGATCCCGACCGGCATCGCCTACGCGATCTGGTCCGGCGTCGGCATCGTGCTGATCTCGCTGATCGGGCTGGTGGTGTTCAAGCAGCGCCTGGATGCACCCGCGCTGATCGGCATCGGCCTGATCTGCGCCGGTGTACTCGTGATCAACCTGTTTTCGCGCAGCAGCGCGCACTGAGCACGCTGCTGCGCGATCAACGCTAGCTGACCTTCTTGGCCACGGTCATGCCGAGCAGGAACAGCACCACGGCGATGATGATGCCGGCCCAGAACAGGAACTTGGCGATGCCGACCGAGGCACCGGCGATGCCACCGAAGCCGAGCACGCCTGCGATCACACCGATGATGGCGAAGATGATGGCCCACTTGATCATGTCAAACCTCTCCCTGCGGGGACTGCGTACTGGATGATCAGGCTAGGCCGTCACCGATGCGGCAGTCGTGAACAGGCCGCGTGCGCGGCGTGAATCAGCGCGGACGAAAGCGCAGCAGCGCGACGGCAAACGCCAGGAACACGCTACCGACCAACCGCTCGAACCAGCGTCGCGCAAAGGGTTCGGCCAGCCAGCGGCGCAGGCCATGGCCACCGGCTGCATACATCACGTACCAGAACAGTTCGCAAGCGGCGAAGGTGGCCACCAGCACGCTGTACTGAAACGCCTGGCCACGTGACGGGTCAACGAACTGCGGCAGGAACGCCGCCGCGAACAGCAGCAGCTTGGGATTGCTCAGGCCCACCAGAAGGCCACCACGGAACACGGTCCAGGCACCAAGCGTCGGCATCATCGGCAGTGCGGCATCCACCGTCACCGTAGGCGCGGGACGACAGCTGTCGCGCCATGCCTTCAGGCCCAGCCAGGCCAGGTAGGCCACGCCCAGATAGCGCAGCACTTCGAACAGCATCGGCGAGGAATGAAGCAATGCGCTCAGGCCAGCAGCGGACGCGGCCAGCACCAGCAGCATCGCCAGCAGGCAGCCGGCCATCGCCGGTACACTGCCGCGGAAGCCGAGTCCGACGCTGCGGCCGAGGATATGCAGCATGTTCGGCCCCGGCGTGCCACACAGAACGAACACCGTGGCGAGGAACCACCACCAGGTATGCAGGGCCATGGCGCACATCCACTTCAGAAGACCGTACGAGCATAGAGTGCGTCTGCAACGCGCGGCACATACAGCACAGCGTGGATGTGGTGGTTACAGAGGCAGGCTCAGGCCGCGTGCTCGTCGCGCCGTACCAGTACCTGGTCGATCAGGCCCCATTCGCATGCCTGCTCGGCACTCATGAAACGATCGCGGTCCAGGGTCTGCTCGACCTCCTCGACACTGCGTCCGCAATGCTGCGCATACAGCCGGGTGATGCGCTGCTTGGTGCGCTGCATTTCCTCGGCGTGGATGAAGATGTCCGAAGCCTGGCCCTGTACCCCGCCCAGCGGCTGGTGCACGTGCAGGCTGGCATTGGCCAACGCCGCGCGGTGACCCGGCTCGCCGGCCATCAGCAGGAACGACCCCATCGACCGCGCGGTGCCCATGCACAGCGTATGCACCGGAGCAGAGATGTATTGCATCGTGTCGTACATCGCCAAGCCGCTGGAAATGACTCCGCCTGGCGAGTTGATGTACAGATGGATCGGCTTCTCCGGGTTTTCCGATTCCAGGAACAGCAGTTGCGCGCAGACCAGCGCCGATACGGTGTCATCGACTTCGCCGTTGAGAAAGATGATGCGCTCGCGCAGCAGCCGCGAGTAGATGTCATAGGAACGCTCGCCGCGCTCGCTGCGTTCCACCACCATCGGTACCAGCTGCATCCTGTCCCGCATGTGCCTGCTCCCTATAGCGTTCGATCCAAGCGCTGGTTCAAGCCGCGCGCATCACCGTGCGATGCTCATCGTTGGAAGCCGGCCGGATCAGAGAACGCCCGTCAGTGAGCCGATGCACGATGGTCAGCACCGTCCCTCCACCCTCATCCGCGCGCAGCCGGAAACACACCAGACTGTGCAGATGTGGGGGCTGCGCATCGCGCAAGCGGAAGCCCAGCTCCCGTCCCTCCTCGCAGAGGCAGGGCTGCGGGTCGGCAAGATCGGCTGCGGGCAACCAGCGCTCACGCAGCGCCGGGTCCAACAGTGCGCGCCAGACCCGTTCCGGTGGCGCTGGCAGCCACTGCTCCATCACCAACGCAGGAGCCGCTTCGTTCAGAACGTCGTCCATCAATCCATCTCCTTCAGCAGATCCTGCAAGGCATCCATACGCGCGGGCCAGTAGGCCCGGTATCGCTGCAGCCAGTTGCCGATGTGGGCCAGTCCGCGCGGATCGACCTCGTAGTAGACGAAGCGGCCTTGGCGCTGTTCGCTCACCAGCCCGGCATCGCGCAGCACCGCCAGGTGCTGGGACATCGCAGACTGGCTGATCGCCATGCCCTCGCGCAGCGCGCTGGCATGCTGCCCGCCCTCGGCCAGCTTTTCGAAGATGTGGCGGCGGGTGGGGTCGGCCAGCGCTTTGAAGAGGGCGTTCTCGATCATGACCAATACATTAGCAATCACTAATGTGTAGTGCAACTCCCGCATCGGCTGTGCTGCAATGACGGCTCCCCGGCATGGAGCTGTGCATGAAGACCCTTGGCCTGATCGGCGGCATGAGCTGGGAAAGCTCGGCGCAGTATTACCGGCTCATCAACGAGGACGTGCGGCAGCGCCTCGGTGGCGCACATTCGGCGCAGCTGCTGCTGTGGTCGGTGGACTTCGCCCCGATCAAGCAGCTGCAGCACGACGGCGACTGGGATGCACTGGGCGACCACATGGTTGAGGCCGCACGGCGCCTGCAGGCCGGTGGTGCCGAACTGCTGCTGGTCTGCACCAACACCATGCACCAACTGGCCGACCGCATCGAGGCGGCCTGCCCACTGCCACTGCTGCATATCGCCGACCCCACCGCCCAGGCCATCGTGCAGGCAGGGGCGCGAAAGGTGGGCCTGCTCGGCACCGCCTTCACCATGGAGCAGGACTTCTACCGCGGCCGGCTGCAGGATCGCTTCGGATTGGAGGTCCTGGTTCCCGAAGCCGATGATCGTCGCAGCGTGCACGACATCATCTACCAGGAACTGATCGCCGGCGTGGTCAGCGAACACTCACGACAGGTCTACGCCGGCGTGATCGAGAGACTGGTCGCGCGCGGCGCCGAGGCCATCATCCTCGGCTGTACCGAGATCATGCTGCTGGTACGGCCGGAGGACAGCACAGTGCCGCTGTTCGATACCACTGCACTGCATGCGCGGGCCGCCGTGGACGCGGCGCTGGCGTGAATCAATGCGCGCCGGAACGCGGAATCAGTCCGCGCCCTGCACTTCCAGCGCGGTGATCAGCCATTCGACCACCGCCTGGGAATCGCACAGGAAGAAGATGGCATCGCCGGAGCGCGCTTCGGTAAGCAGGCGATAGACCGTGATCGCCACCGCCGACTGGTTGGCGATGAACACTTCCGGGCTGCGCGGCCCTTCGCTGTGGCCGGCAACCGCGTGCAGCGCCTTGCGTGCGGCCACGGTCGCAACCGGGTCCGCGCTGCGGGTCAGTTCCGGCCCGCGCAGGCCCCAGGCAGTGAACACGTGCTTGCCCTTGAACGTGGTGTCCAGGACCCGCACCTCGGCGCCGCCTGCGTCGGCCGAGCGATGAATGACGGTACTGCTGATCAACGCAACCCCCTGTGGTCGTCGTGGTCCGCGCATCCTCCCGCACAGGCCGCCCGCACACCAGTGACGGCAGCCACAGGCTGCGCCGACAGGCGTGGAAGACATGTAAGAAGGTGTAAACCGATGCGATCGGATGTGCAGCGATGATACGGGATGTAAGCCTCTGCATGGGCCCGTGCGCACTACTAAATCCTTACTGAGCCACTTCCGGAACGATGCGTTCCGACGGCCCCGTGCTGGGTCATTCTTGCCGCCCGAATCCCCCGCTCGAGGCTCCCCATGACCCTTCGCCCGCTGCTGCCGATCACCGGTGCCGTCCTTGCCCTGCTGCTGGCCGCCACCGCCGTGGCCGCCCAGGACCACGACACTGATCACATTCCAGCGCTGCGCTGCGAATCCCAGTTCAACAAGACCGAGCAATGCCCCATTGAGGGCCCGATGCGCCTGGCCAGGCAACTGTCGGTCACCCGCTGCGTGGAGAACCAGAACTGGGGCCAGAGCCGCCGCACGTTATGGGTGACCGACGGCTGCCGCGCCGAGTTCGTCGCCGACGGATACGGGCGCTGGCCGGGACGTGGCCGTGGCCGTGATCGCGACAACGAGGGTGAACGCCTGGTCTGCGAGTCCTACGAGAACAAGGGCAAGGAGTGCCGCATCCGCGTCCGCCACGAGGTGCGGCTGGTCAAGCAGAAATCGGTGACGACCTGCATCGAGGACCGCAACTGGGGATGGGACCGTCGCGGCGTGTGGGTCAGCGACGGCTGTCGTGCCGAGTTCCGGGTGTATTGACTGCCTGCCACGCGCTGGCTGTGGCGCATGCGCGGACACGGCCGACGTGATCGATAGACTGGGCGCAACCAGCCCAGGAGCTTCGATGGTGCCGCCCGATCCTTCCTCGACGACGCTGCATATCCGCGAGGCAACGCCCGCCGACGTTCCCGCGTTGATCGCGCTCGACAGCGTTGCGGCCCACGATCCGCGGCGCGCACGGCAGATCAGCGACTGGCAGGCCAGCGGTGGCATGCACGTGGCCGAACGGTCCGGCCAGCTGGCCGGTTACCTGGTCATCCATCGTCACTTCTTCGGCGAAGCCTTCGCCGAGATGCTCATGGTGGCGCGCGAACAACGCAGACAGGACGCCGGCGCCGCCCTGCTGCGCCATGCCATCGCGCTGCAGGGGCAAGGCAAGCTGTTTACTTCGACGAATGCATCCAACACCAGCATGCAATGCCTGCTCGCCGCCTCGGGTTTCATCGAAAGTGGCATCGTGCATGGATTGGACGAAGGCGATCCGGAACTGATCTACTGCTTTGCCGGCAGCTGATCGAGATACACGGCCACCTTGGCGTCCAGCAGGTCCATCAACAGCGGATCCATGCAGCGATAGTCGTCGGGGATGTCCAGGCAATGCAGGCGCTTGTGTTCCAGCAGTCGCGCGTACGTGGCCTGCAGGCGATGCTGGTGCTTGGCCTCCATCGCGAAGATGACATCGGCCCAGCGGATATCCGCCGGGCCGATGGGGCGTCGTGCGTGCGGGCTGGTACCGGCCGACAGCGCGTTGAAGCCGGGCCGCCGTCGCCACATGGCTTCGGCGGTCGGGCTGCGCAGCTGGTTGCGGCTGCAGACGAACAGCAGGTTGATCATTCCTGTTCCTGCAGTTGGCGGGCGCTGAGGACCGGATAGGTGAAGCCCAGCTGGCGTGCGCGCGCGAGCTTGGCATCGCGCGTATACAGCAGCTTCCAGTTCTTCTCGGGCTTGTAGCTGTAGGCGGTCGTGGCGCGGTCGCCACCATGGTTGCGGGCCTGGCTGCGACGCCAGGCACGGTTTCTTGCAGATTCCATGATGTGTTCTCGTGAGTACCGGGTTCAGCAGCCGCGGTAGTACGAGTGGCGCGCAGCATACACCGCACGCACAAAAAAAACCCACGCATCGCTGCGCGGGCTTCTTGATTCATCACAGTGGTCGGGACGGCCGGATTCGAACCGACGACCCTCTGTCCCCAGGCATCATCACTGGTTGCCCCATCCCGTTGATCTATAAGGGTTTCAGGCCTGCACCGGGCCTCCCAGAAGTGCCGATTGAGGCCCAATTCAATCAATTACTTCCGCGCTGATAGGGTTGCAGCCACCGGGACTAAACATGGCTCCGCATCTGCTGCGGCCCTGCCCTCATCTACGCCCTACGGGCGTCGCTCGGACGGAGCTTGGTCACCGGCGGCGGCTTGGCGGGCTCCAATGACCGCACCCTCCTGCCTCGGACTATTCCGGCGGAGAAAAACCGTGTGCTTGACCCAAAACGAAAAACTTGTACGCGTTCGGGAATCGAACAGCGCCTGGATGTGAGCTGGCCGCCAACTCTAGTGCGTACGAAAGAGATGAGACATTCTTGCCGGGGACCGGCGGATGCCGCAGCGCCATGCCCTTGTCGTCAGTAAAATGAGTGAACTCGTGGACCATCGTGCCAACCTTTGAGGGTTCACCAATGTGATTGGCGGGCAGCATAGATAGGGACCAAAATACAGGGCATGCGTGAATTACGTATGGAGCACCTGACTGCACATAAGCAATGGTGTCTGCCGGCACTTCGTCAGCATTGCACCGGCAGGAGAGGGACACCGGCGGCTTCGGGGGTCACTCCGTCTCCCGAAATTCTCCAGATGATCGCCATCAAAGTGCTATCAACCAGCGCATCATCTTCGTTGACATCTTCACCGGCAACGACGTTGACGTCCGGGCCATGCTCCCCGAAATAGCGCGTATAGTGAACTGAGGGGCTGAACCTCAGCCACAACTCAGTTTCAGATGTTGTATCGACCTCAGTCATCTGCTGGAGCTGGCTCAGCGCATTTCCTGCACCAATCGTTACCCCAGCCAATACACTCTGGAAAATTGCACTTTTTTGGCCGAAGGCGGGGTGCCGGCCGGATCGACACATGCCACAGGTTCAAGAAACTCCCCCGCCCGGGCTTGCTTCATTGTTCTTCCAGTAACGGGTACAACAACCGTGCGGGGTGCGGGATACGCACTTTGCCACTTGCCTGATTGCCGCTTTATGGGCCCAGCTTCCGCATTCCTGCCGTCGGCGGTGCGATAGGAAATCGGGGCTCGCAAGCCAATGGTGTAACCCAGCCCTGGCGACAGACTATAGCCACTTGCAAGATTTATATCTAGGCTGAAACTGCCGCCAGGAGGTATGGACAAAGAACTCGGAGTTTCGGAGAGCGTATCCCTCATTATCCCGAAGAACTGGACTTCGCGCCCATCCTGCTGTTTCACTATGAAGGGATCATCCAACAACATTTTGCGAGCATTGAGCGTCGGCAGAGAAGACTCAGCGACTACCGCAACCTGGTCACCGACATTCGAGAGCTTCAACGCGATTGAAGTTTCTCCCAGGTCGCCCTTCAGCGGAACTATTTCGACTTGTAGCCGAGCGTCGGCCATCGCAACATTGCTGCTACAAAGCGCGATGAACAGCATTGCCACTTTAATGGGTGATTTCATTCCGCCACCCGCCTTCTTCCATGATTCAAGATGCGTTATTAACATACAGATCAGCATTTTCCAACCCGAACCTCAGCCATCGATCTGTAGGACTTCCCCGAACCGCAGATTAAATTTTCGAACCGCCATAAGAATCACGTTTTTGCAGGCGCTGACCTCCAGGATCTTTTGCTACCGCGCCTACGCCACTGTGCCGAGCTCGGCCATCATCGCAAAGGCCATCGCCGGCGAGACCGTTGGACTTCAGTGAAGCGTCGAAGAACTACGCCTTTCGCCTGGCAATCGAGCGCATCAGCGGAGAGCCGCGAGTTCCAGGACGTCCGCGAGTCAATCAGCTTGGATCGGCATGCATCAGGTGTCACTCCAGGAGATCCGCAGGCTTGGCGGTGCTCTTCCACACAACCGTCGAGGTTGGTCGGAAGAACAAGTGCAGCACCTTCTCACACACAGCTCGCCGGCGATGACCGAGGTGTATCTGGAAGGCCACGAAAGGCCGTGGACCGAGATCAACACGGGCATCCTCGCCATTCGATAGGATGGCGATAGGGTGCACAACGAAGAAGGGCCTGCACCGTATGGCGCAAGCCCTTTTTCTATCGCTGCTTTTGGTCGGGACGGCCGGATTCGAACCGACGACCCTCTGCCCCCCAGGCAGATGCGCTACCAGGCTGCGCTACGCCCCGACTGATGCTGCGATGTGCCCGCCAGTGCGGCGGGCCGTGAAGTATAGCGGATTACGATGGAAATGGGATCAGCGGCGCAACAACTGCAGCACTTCTTCCAGTTCCATGCGCACCTGCTTGATGATCTGGTTGCTCAGCGCCGATTCCTCGCGGGCATCGGGGCCGTCCAGACGCAGGCGTGCACCACCGATGGTGTAGCCCTGTTCGTACAGCAGGCTGCGGATCTGCCGGACCATCAGCACGTCGTGGCGCTGGTAGTAGCGGCGGTTGCCTCGGCGCTTGGCCGGCTCAAGGCTGGGAAACTCGGTTTCCCAGTAGCGCAGGACGTGCGGCTTGACGTCGCACAGCTCGCTGACTTCACCGATGGTGAAGTAGCGCTTGGCCGGAATCGGCGGTAGTTCGCGGTTACTGCCCGGATCCAGCATAAGCTTCCACCCTCTCCTTGAGCTTCTGGCCCGGACGGAAGGTGACCACCGTACGGGCGGAAATCGGAATTTCCTCGCCGGTCTTGGGGTTGCGACCCGGGCGCTGGTTCTTGCGCCGCAGATCGAAATTACCGAAGCCCGACAGCTTCACCTGACGTCCCTGTTCCAATGCTTCACGCAGCACATCGAAAAACGCGTCGACGAATTCCTTGGCTTCCCGCTTGTTCAGACCGACTTCGTCGAACAGCTTTTCCGCCATCTCCGCCTTGGTCAATGCCATTGCCTGCTACCCCCGAGTGCTGCCCGCTCAGCCGCGGATCCGGGCGTGGTGTTCACGCTCGATGGCAGTGACCGCCTCG
Source organism: Stenotrophomonas sp. YJH_SMC_33 (assembly GCF_059372295.1). NCBI lineage: Bacteria > Pseudomonadati > Pseudomonadota > Gammaproteobacteria > Lysobacterales > Lysobacteraceae > Stenotrophomonas > Stenotrophomonas sp. YJH_SMC_33. The sequence continues at coordinate 162,083 of NZ_JCAFVJ010000003.1, read as the reverse complement.
GCCACCACCGCTTCCACGTCGCGGTCCGTCAGAGTGCGCGACTTGTCCTGCAAAATCAAGCCCATAGCGAGACTCTTGAATCCCGGCTCGACGCCCTGGCCGACATAGCGGTCGAACAGGTTCAGGTCGCGCAGCAACGGGCCGGCGGCCTGGCGGACGGTCGCCGCCAGATCGGCCCAGGCCACCTGTTCAGGCACCAGGAATGCCAGATCGCGGCGCACCGCCGGGAAGCGCGACAGTTCGCCGGCACGCGGCAGGCGGCGGGCGGTCAGCGGTTCCAGGTCCAGTTCGAAGGCGTAGACGTCGGCTTCGATGTCCATCGCCCTGGCCAGGCGCGGGTGAACCTGGCCGATCCAGCCGATCGCCACGCCATCGCGCAACACCTCGGCCGAACGCGCCGGGTGGCCGTAGGCGCGGGTGGACGCACGGAACTCCAGCTGCGCGCCACTGGCGGCCGCCAGCGATTCGACGTCACCCTTCAGGTCATGGAAATCGACCTTGCGGGTCGGCAGGCCCCACTGCACCGCCTGCGCATCACCGCAGACCGCAGCGGCCACGCGCGGGGTTTCCAGCGGTGCCGGCTGGCTTTCGCCAAGCGACGCATCTCCGGCCTGCTGGGCGAACACCCGACCCAGCTCGAACAGGCGCACGCGGCCGAGCTGGCGAGCGGCATTGCGGCCCAGGGTGGCAACCAGGCCCGGCAGCAGCGACGGGCGCATCACCGCCAGTTCGGCCGACAGCGGGTTGGCCAGCGGCACCAGGGCGTCGCGCAGCTGCCACTGGGCCAGCAGTGCGTCGTCGACGAAGGCGAAATTGACGGTTTCCTGCAGGTCGCGAGCGATCAGCTGGCGGCGCACGCTCAGCGCGTCCAGCTGGGTCTCGCTCGGCATCGCCACGCGCGAGGCACCGCCCGGCAGCGTGGTCGGGATCTGCTCGTAACCGTGGATGCGGGCCAGTTCTTCGATCAGGTCCTCTTCGATGGCGATATCGAAGCGGCGGCTCGGCGCGGTGACCTGCCAGCCGTCGGCGGTGGCGGCCACGTCCATGCCCAGCGCACGCAGGATGCGCTCGACTTCGGCATCGTCAATGGTGATGCCAAGCACGCGGGTGATGCGCGTGCGGCGCAGCACGATCGTGGCCGGCTGCGGCAGATCGGCCTCGCGCACAGCTTCGGTGACCGGCGCCGGGGTACCGCCGGCCAGGTCCAGCACCAGGCGGGTGGCGTACTCGATCGCGGTACGCGGCAGTGCCGGATCGACACCGCGCTCGAAGCGGTGGCCGGCATCGGTGTGCAGGCCCAGCTTGCGGCCACGGCCCATGATCGCGGCCGGCGCGAAGTGCGCGGCCTCCAGGAACACGGCGGTGGTCGCGTCGGTGACACGGGTGTCGAAGCCGCCCATCAGGCCGGCCAGGCCGACCGCACGATCGGCGTCGGTGACCACCAGGAAGCTGTCGTCCAGCGCGGCATCGCGGCCGTCCAGCAGCTTCAGCGTCTCGCCCGCGCGCGAACGGCGCACGGCAATGCTGCCCTGCAGGGTGGCCAGGTCGTAGGCATGCATTGGCTGGCCCAGTTCCAGCATCACGTACTGGGTGATGTCGACCAGCAGCGAGACCGGGCGCACGCCACTGCGGCGCAGGCGCTCGGCCATCCACAGTGGGGTCTTGGCGGCAGCGTTGACGCCCTCGATCACACGGCCCAGATAACGCGGCGCTTCGGCGCCAGCGTCGAGCTGGATGGCCAGCTCACGGCTGCCGGCAGCCGGAATGGCGTCGGCGGCGAAATCCAGCACTTCACTGCGGGTAGCGGCGGCGACGTCGTAGGCGATGCCGCGCAGGCTGAAGCAATCGGCGCGGTTCGGGGTCAGCTTGATTTCGATACTGGCGTCCGGCAGGCCCAGGTACTCGACCAACGTCTGGCCGACCGGGGCGTCATCGGGCAGTTCCAGCAGTCCGGAGGCATCGTTGTCCAGGCCCAGCTCCTTGGCCGAGCACAGCATGCCGTTGGACTCGACGCCACGCAGCTTGGCCGGCTTGATCTTCAGCTCGCCGATCTGCGCACCGACCATCGCCAGTGGCGCGACCAGGCCCGCGCGGGCGTTCGGCGCACCGCAGACGATCTGCAGCAGCTCGCCCTGCCCGGCATCGACCTTGCACACCTGCAGGCGATCGGCTTCCGGGTGGCGCGCGGCCTCGACGATGCGTGCCACGACCACGTGATCGAGGCCTTCGCCCAGCGCGGATACTTCTTCCACTTCCAGGCCGATGGCGGTCAGCACCGCGCTCAGCTCATCGCGCGAGGCGGAGGTCGGGACGTGGCTGCGCAGCCAGTTTTCGGAGAATTTCATGGTGTCACCCTGGTGGGAGGCGTGCCTCCCGTTGCGGTTTTTGTGGTCGCCCAGCGCATGCGCAAGGAGGCGTCCATCCAGAAAGGCAGCCGAGCATGGCCCGGCTCTACACGGTTGCGGCTTACGCGAACTGCTTCAGGAACCGCACATCGTTCTCGAAGAACGCGCGCAGGTCGTTGACGCCGTAGCGCAGCATCGCGAAACGCTCCACGCCCATGCCGAAGGCAAAGCCGGTGTAACGCTCCGGATCGATGCCGACATTGCGCAGCACGTTCGGATGCACCATGCCGCAGCCGAGCACTTCCAGCCAGCGGGTGCTGCCATCGGGCTGCTGCCAGGCGATGTCCACTTCCGCACCCGGTTCGACGAACGGGAAGTAGCTGGGACGGAAGCGCATCTCGAAATCGCGCTCGAAGAACGCGCGCACGAATTCTGCCAGCGTGCCCTTCAGGTCGGCGAAGGTCGAGTGCTCGTCCACCAGCAGGCCTTCGACCTGATGGAACATCGGCGAATGGGTCTGGTCGCTGTCGCTGCGGTACACCTTGCCGGCAGCGATCATGCGCAGCGGCGGCGCGTGGTCGCCCATGTAGCGCACCTGCACACCGGAGGTATGCGTGCGCAGCAGGCGGCCGTCGCCGAAGTAGAAGGTGTCGTGCATGGCGCGCGCCGGGTGGTGCGGCGGGAAATTCAGCGCCTCGAAATTGTGCCAGTCATCCTCGATCTCCGGCCCTTCCGACAGCTCGTAGCCCAGCCGGCCGAAAATACCGGTGATGCGTTCCAGGGTACGGGTGATCGGATGCAGGCCAGCGCGGTCGCCATTGCGGCCCGGCAGGGTGATGTCGATGGCTTCGGCAGCCAGCCGCGCGTCCAGTGCGGCGTCTTCCAGCAGCGCCTTGCGCTCGGCCAGCGCACGGGTCAGTGTGTCGCGGGCCTGGTTGATCGCTTCACCGGCGGCCTTGCGCTCCTCGGCCGGCAGGGTACCGAGCTGCTTGAGCTGCGAGGTGATGCTGCCGCTCTTGCCAAGCAGGGCCACGCGCAGCTGTTCCAGCACGTCAGGGCTCTGTGCGGCGGCCACATCGGCCAGCGCCTGGGTGGTGAGGGATTGGATGTCGCTCATGGGGGGCCGGAACTCCAGTCGATCTGCCATCGCGATGCGCGAAGGGCCGACCCCTGTCGCCACCGCCGTCCCCGCGCTGCCGCTGTGGCCGCACCGGGACCCAAAAAAGAATGGGGAAGGACTTGCGCCCTTCCCCATGCATTGCCTTGACCTGACACCGTTCCGAGTGAACGGTTACGGCATCGGGAAGGACTTATGCCGCCAGCGCGCCCTTGGCCTTTTCGGCCAGCGCGGCAAAACCGGCTGCGTCGTGCACGGCGATGTCAGCCAGGACCTTGCGATCCAGGGTGATGCCGGCCTTCAGCAGGCCGTTCATGAAGCGGCTGTAGCTCAGGCCGTTGATGCGGGCAGCCGCATTGATGCGGGTGATCCACAGCGAACGGAAGTTGCGCTTCTTCTGCTTACGGCCGATGTAGGCGTACTGCTGTGCCTTGATGACCGCCTGCTTGGCAACGCGGAAGACCTTGCGACGGGCGTTGTAGTAGCCCTTGGCGAGATCCAGAATCTTCTTGTGGCGGCGACGCGCCTGTACGCCACGCTTAACTCGTGCCATTTTTCAGTTCCTCAGAGGTAAGGGAGCATGCGGTCCAGACGGCCTGCGTCTTCTGCACGGACATGGCCCGTCTGACGCAGATTACGCTTACGCTTGGTCGCTTTCTTCGTGAGGATGTGGCTACGGTTGGCGTGGCCGCACTTGTACTTGCCCGAGGCGGTCTTGCGGAAACGCTTGGCCGCTGCCCGGTTGGTCTTGATCTTGGGCATTGCAATGTCCTTGATGGGATTTGACCCTGGTTTCTGACTGATCTGGCGGCGGCTTGGGCCGCTCTTTCCGTCCTGCCATGATCGGCGTACGACCCGTCCTGGGTGGGTCGAGCCGGGCATGATACAGGCAAAACGGCCCTGCCACCAGCCCCTGCTCGCCTTTCATCCGCAACCCGCCGGCCCGCCACAAAAGCAAAGGGACGCCAGCGGCGCCCCCTTACCCTGAACCATTCAGCCAGGCGCCCCGAAAGGCAGGCCGTCAGGCCTCAGGTCTTCTTCTTCGGCGCGATCATCATGACCATCTGACGCCCTTCCAGGCGCGGACGGGATTCAATGACGATGTCCTCGCCCAGATCGGCCTCGATCCGGTTGGCCATTTCGCGGCCCAGCTCCTGGTGGCTCATTTCACGGCCACGGAAGCGGATGTTGACCTTGATCTTGTCACCATCTTCGAGGAACCCGCGCATCTTGCGCAGCTTGATCTGGTAGTCGCCCTCGTCCGTGACCGGACGGAACTTCACTTCCTTGATCTCGACCTGCTTGGTCTTCTTCTTGGCCTCGCTGGCCTTCTTCTGCGCTTCGAACTTGAACTTGCCGAAGTCCATGATCTTGCAGACCGGCGGATCGGCCTGCGGCTGGATTTCGACCAGGTCCAGGCCTTCATCTTCGGCCATGGACAGCGCTTCGTCGCGCGACAACACGCCGATCATTTCTCCGTCACTGCCGATCACGCGGACGCGCGGCACACGGATTTCCTGATTCTTGCGGTTCTGTTTGTTGTCAGGGGTGCTGATATTACGTTCTCCCAAGGGTATCGAACCGGCCCGGGTGCCTGTGCCCCCGGACCGGACCTTTGCTTACGCGCCCTCGGCGTGGAGCCGCTCGATGAAGGCCTGCAGGCTCATGCTGCCCAGGTCTTCGCCAGAACGCGTACGCACCGCCACAGCCCCATTTTCCTTCTCGCGGTCACCGATGACCAGCAGGTAGGGCACGCGCTGCAACGTATGCTCGCGGATTTTATAGCCGATCTTCTCGTTACGCAAATCCGAGCTGACGCGGAAGCCTTGCTCCGCAAGGGTTTTGGTCACGCCCGAGACATAGTCGGCCTGGGCGTCGGTGATGTTGGCCACCACCACCTGGGTCGGCGCCAGCCAGGCCGGGAACTGGCCGGCATGGTGTTCGATCAGGATGCCCAGGAAACGCTCCATCGAGCCGACGATGGCCCGGTGCAGCATCACCGGGTGCTTCTTCTGGCTGTTCTCGTCCACGTACTCGGCGCCCAGGCGGCCGGGCATCATGAAGTCGACCTGCATCGTGCCCAGCTGCCAGGTACGGCCGATGGCATCCTTCAGGTGGTACTCGATCTTCGGGCCGTAGAAGGCGCCCTCGCCCGGCAGCTCCTGCCATTCCACGCCACAGGCGGTCAGTGCCGAGCGCAGCGCGCCTTCGGCCTTGTCCCAGGTGGCGTCGTCACCCAGGCGCGATTCCGGGCGCAGCGCGATCTTGATCTGGATCTCGTCGAAGCCGAAGTGCTGGTAGACCGCCAGCGCCTGCTGGTGGAAGGCAGTCACTTCCGACTCGATCTGGTTTTCCGTGCAGAACACGTGGCCGTCGTCCTGGGTGAAGCCACGCACGCGCAGGATGCCGTGCAGCGCGCCGGACGGCTCGTTGCGGTGGCACGACCCGAACTCGCCGTAGCGGATCGGCAGGTCGCGGTAGCTGTGCAGGCCCTGGTTGAACACCTGGATGTGGCCCGGGCAGTTCATCGGCTTGACCGCGTAAGTGCGTTTCTCCGATTCGGTGAAGAACATGTTGTCCTGGTAGTTGTCCCAGTGGCCGGACTTCTTCCACAGGCTCACGTCCAGAATCTGCGGGCAACGCACTTCGCCATAGCCGCTGTTGCGGTAGACCTTGCGCATGTACTGCTCCACCACCTGCCACAGCGCCCAGCCCTTCGGGTGCCAGAACACCAGGCCCGGGGCTTCTTCCTGCAGGTGGAACAGGTCCTGCTGCTTGCCGATGCGGCGGTGGTCGCGCATTTCGGCTTCTTCGATGCGCTTGATGTACGCCTCCAGCTGCTTCTTGTCGGCCCAGGCGGTGCCGTAGATGCGCTGCAGCTGCTCGTTCTGCGCGTCACCGCGCCAGTAGGCGCCGGAGATGCGGGTCAGCTTGAAGGCCTTCAGGAAGCGCGTGTTCGGCACGTGCGGGCCGCGGCACATGTCCACGTATTCCTGGTGGTAGTACATGCCCATCGCCTGGATGTCGTCGGCCATGTCCTCGATCAGGCGCAGCTTGTAGTCCTCGCCTCGGGCCTTGAAGATCTCGACCACTTCGGCGCGCGGCGTCATCTTCTTGATGACGTCGTAGTCCTGGGCGATCAGTTCACCCATGCGCTTCTCGATCGCGGCCATGTCGTCCGGGGTGAACGGGCGCTCGGAATAGATGTCGTAGTAGAAGCCTTCGGCGATCACCGGACCGATCACCATCTTCACATCCGGGTACAGCTGCTTGACGGCGTGGCCGACCAGGTGGGCGCAGGAGTGGCGGATGATCTCCACGCCCTCCTCGTCCTTGGCGGTGATGATGCGCAGGCTGGCGTCGTGGTCGATGACGTCGCTGGCATCGACCAGCACGCCATCCACGGCACCGGCGATGGTGGCCTTGGCCAGGCCGGCGCCGATCGACTGGGCAACCTCCATGACGCTCACAGGGTTTTCGAATTCGCGGCGGCTGCCGTCGGGAAGGGTAATGTTGATCATCGCAGTGGCTTCGTGCGGGGCCCGCCGGGCGGGCTGGAAAGCGTTCCCGGGCCGTTGCCCGGGCAATAAAAAAGCGCCGCGAGGGCGCCTGGAACGCAGGGCCTTCGGGGGCAGGTCAACAGTGGGCGGTGGTAGTGCTCATGTCGCACGCTCGGCCGGCGCTGGGCGCGGGCCACCTTGTTCCAGTCAGGGGTTCTGCGATGATCTTAAACCAGCGCACCGGAAAGCCCAAGGGCCACCGTACGGCCCGCTGAATGAGCCGCGCTGGCGGCGTGAAAACGCAATGATTACCATGTGCGCGCAGCCCGCCCCGTGCCAGCCTGCCCGCTTTCCCCCAGGACCTCGTGATGCGCCACCCGCTTCGACCGGCTGCCGCCGGCCCCGCCCGTGCCCCGCGTTCGCCGACCCGCCGCCGCGCAGGCTGCCCGCGATGATCACCGTCGGCCTCTCCACGCTGGGTTTCTGCAGCCTGGGCATGCTGGCGGCGATGTTCTCGGCACTGGCCTTCTATGCGGCCTCGCCCCACTGCCGCTGGCCGCGCCTGCGCCGCGCCGGCCGCCTGGGCCGCCAGATCGGCCTGGTCGCCGCTGCCGCCGCGCTGTGGCTGTGGATGGCCGAGCTCGGCTTTGCCGCCGGCCTGGTGGCGATGTTGTGCACCTGGATGCTCGCGGCGATGCTGCTGCCGGCGCTGGCCGCCTGGCACCGACCGGGCACGGAGTTGCCCTGATGTGGGCGCGCGCCTTCGCCGGCATCATCGTCGGCTTCCTGCTTGCAGCCGCCGTTACCGGCCTGCTGGCCTGGCTTCCGCCGGGCCCTTGGCAGCGAGCGCTGGTACCTACCCTGATCGCCTTCATCCCGCTGTGGATGCTGGCCGCCCTGTGGGCGTTCAGCTTCCGCAGCGCGCTGCGCGCCTGGCTGGTGCTGGGCGGCAGCGCCGCCACCGGCTTCGTCGTGCTCGGGCTGCTGCGCCTGACCGGCGCGGTGCAATGAGATCCACGCCATGAAGTTCAGTTCGCAGACCCTGCGCACGTTCACCACCCTGCACACCTGGGTCGGCCTGGTGGCCGGCTTCGGCCTGTTCGTGGCTTTCTACGCAGGCTCGCTGACCCTGTTCCACCATGACCTGCCGCGGTGGCAGACACCGGGCGCCGCCACGGCACTCCCGGCCAGCCTGGATGACGCCCAGTACCTCCTGGAAGACGTGCTGGCGGCGCATCCGGAAGCGCGCCGCCACGTCGGCATGACCTTCCCCGGCACCGAACACCCGCAGCCTCTGGCGTACTGGCAGGCCGATGACGGCAGCTGGCGCTATGCGTGGCCGGGGCAGATCGCCGGCAGCCCCGCGCCGCCGCAGTCCGGACTGGCCGAACTGGTCAACGAACTGCACTACAGTCTCGGCCTGCCCGTGGCCGGGATCTACGTGATGGGCATTGTCAGCCTGCTGTACGGGATGGCACTGCTCAGCGGCCTGGTGATCCATCTGCCGAAGCTGCTCGGCGACCTGTTCGCGCTGCGTCCGGGGCGCAACCTGAAGCAGCTGTGGCAGGACGCGCACAACGTGGTCGGTGTGCTCAGCCTGCCCTTCCACCTGATGTTCGCGGTCACCGGCGCCCTGCTCTGCCTGGTGTTCGTGCAGATGGCCCTGCTCAATCCGCTGATCTACGACGGCAAAGCGCTGCAGGCAGTACCGACTGCGATGGACACCGCGCCGGTGCGCAATGCCAGTGGCATCCCGGCACCGCCGGGCAGCCTGCGCGTGCTGCATGCGCGCGCACTTGAAGTGGCCCGCGCACAGGGCGTGGCCAACTTCGAACCGGCCTATCTGAAGCTGGCCAATGGCGGCGATGCCAACGCGACGATCGAGATCACCGGCGAGGCCAGTGGCACCCTCGGCCCGCTTGGTGCCGTGGCATTGGACGTCGCCACCGGCAATCTGCTCGCGTCGCAGCTGCCGGGCCAGCGCGACGCCAACCACGCCACGCTCAGCGCCGCCTACGCGTTGCACTTCGGCGAATTCGGCAATGGCGTGGTGGTCTGGCTGTACTTCCTGCTCGGACTCGGCGGTGCGTTCCTGTTCTACTCCGGCAACCTGCTGTGGATCGAGTCGCGGCGCAAGCGTCGCCAGCCGCAACAGCCACGTGCCGGTGTGAACATGGCGCGGGCCACGGTCGGCGTGTGCATCGGCCTGTGCGTGGCGATCTCGATCGCGTTCGGCACCGCACTGGTGCTGGAGCGGCTGGCACCGTCGGCGGTCGACCACGGCATCCGCTGGGCCTGCTTCGGCAGTTGGGCGGCCTGCGCGCTATGGGCCGCGCTGCGCCGCCCGGCGCAGGCGGCACGCGAACTGCTGTGGGCGGCGGCGGTCAGTACCGCGCTGGTGCCGGTGCTGCACGGCGCACTCAATGGTGACTGGCTGTGGCGCGCCGCCGCAGGGGGGCACTGGCCGCTGTTCTGGGTCGATGCCATCGCGCTGGCGATGGCCTTCGGCTTCGCGCGTCTGGCCGTGGCCAGCCAACGCCGCGCCCGCAACGGCGATCCCAACAGCGTCTGGGCCGATTGAGCCTTCGCCGGGCATGGCCCGGTGCTACTGGAAGTCGGCTTGGCATGGGCAACGACGTACACCGCAGTGTGTGTATCAGATCGGTGACGTTGCGGCATGGGCCCAGCACGACGCGCCACCCGATACTCAATCGCCGATGCGCGCCTTCTGCCAGGGGCCCAGCATGGCATTGAGCAGGCTGGCCTGTTCGTCATCGCCGGTCAGTTCCCACATGAACACCCCGGCCAGGCCCTGCTCACGGGCGAACTGCGCACGCAGCCCGATCGAGCGCGGGTCTTCATAGCTGATGAAGATCTTCTGCGCGGCGTTGTACAGCCACGGGCTCTGCGCCTGCGGCTGCCAGTGCCTGGTCCAGCCCGGCTGGTCGAAATAGCGCGCCTTGATCACCCGCCAGTCGCCCGCATCGGCCGGTGCGCTGTAGGGCTGGTACAGCCCATCCGGGGCGTCGCCGGTGACCTTGAAGCCGCGCCCGTAGAACGGTACGCCCAGCACCAGCTTCCCGGCCGGCACGCCGTGCTCGCGGTAGAACTGCACCGCGCCGGCCACGTTGTTCCAGCGCCGCAGCTCCGGCGCCAGCGGATCGGCCGGCACTTCATGCAGAGGCGCATTGAAGGTCGACACCGAGGAGAAGCCGGTGCCCATGTCGTAGCTCATCAGGTTGATGAAATCGAACACCTTGGCCAGCGCCGGCAGGTCATAGCTCGCTGCTGGATCGTAGGGGCCATCGGTCTGCAGGCGACCGGCGGCCAGCGCGGCAGTCAGCAGCATCGACTGCCCCGTCCTGCGGCCGCGCGCATCGAGTGCCGCGCGGAAGGCCTGGGCAAGCCGGGTCAGATTGACGCGATCCTGCGGGCGATGCGCCAGCTCCTTCGGTCCGCCACTGACCGGGAACTCCCAATCGATGTCCACGCCGTCGAAGCTGCCGGCATGGCGATCGAAGAACAGCGCCATGCACGAATCGACCAAGCGCTTGCGGCTGGCCTCGGTCAGCGCTGCATCGGAGAACCCACCCGCACCCCAGCCACCGATCGAAATCAGCGTGCGCAGGTGCGGATGCGCCTTCTTGAGTTCGGCCAGTGCGGCGAAATTCTTCGGCGCTTCCGCACCGATCGTGCAGCGCCCGTCCTCGATGGTGGAGAACGCATAGAACAGATGCGTCAGGCGCTCGGCTGGAATGCTCGAGACCGGATAGCGTTCGGCCGAGCCGCCCGGGTAGTAGGCGCCGAAGATCGGCGGCTGCGCGGGCGCCGCGTGCGCGGCGATGGGCAAGACACCGGCAATCAGCACGGCAAGGACGGCCACGGTCTGGCGGAACATGGAGATCTCCCGGTTCGAAGGCGCCGCCACGTTAGCAAACCGATGGGGCTGCGGTACGGGTGTCGCGGCATGTCGTCCCATGGACAGGCGCGATCCGTACAACCGAGACAGAACGATGGCCGCGTGGCGGCGATCATGCACTGCAGCAGGACATGCAGCGACCTGGATGAGCTTCTTTTCGCAACATCGAGGCAAAGAAAAAGCGGGCCGAAGCCCGCTTTTTCATTTGCGAAAGCGTGAGGACCAACGGTCCTCACCCACCGCACGATCAGCAGTACCGATTATTCGGCGCTGGCGCCTTCGCCTTCTTCGACTGCCTTCATCGACAGGCGGATACGGCCCTGCTTGTCGACTTCCAGCACCTTGACCTTGACCACATCGCCTTCCTTCAGCTTGTCGCCGACCTTCTCGACGCGCTCGCTGGAGATCTGCGAGACGTGGACCAGGCCATCCTTGCCCGGCAGGATGGTGACGAACGCACCGAAGTCCATGATCTTGGCGACCTTGCCTTCGTAGATGCGGCCCGGCTCGACGTCCGAGGTGATCTGCTCGATGCGGGCCTTGGCAGCCTGGGCAGCGATGGCGTTGACCGACGCGATGACGATGGTGCCGTCGTCTTGGATGTCGATCTGGGTGCCGGTTTCCTTGGTGATGGCCTGGATGGTCGAGCCGCCCTTGCCGATCACTTCGCGGATCTTGTCCGGGTGGATCTTGATGGTCAGCAGGCGCGGCGCGTAGTCCGACAGCTCTTCACGCGGAGCGGTCAGGCCGTGGGCCATCTCGCCCAGGATGTGCAGGCGGCCAGCCTTGGCCTGCTGCAGGGCCTGCTTCATGATTTCTTCGGTGATGCCTTCGATCTTGATGTCCATCTGCAGGGCGGAGATGCCCTCAGCGGTACCGGCGACCTTGAAGTCCATGTCGCCCAGGTGATCTTCGTCACCCAGGATGTCGGACAGGACCACGAAACGATCGCCTTCCTTGACCAGACCCATGGCGATACCGGCCACCGGGGCCTTCACCGGCACGCCGGCGTCCATCAGGGCCAGCGACGAGCCGCAGACCGAGGCCATCGACGAGGAACCGTTCGACTCGGTGATTTCCGAAACGACGCGGATGGTGTACGGGAAGGCTTCCAGCGACGGCATGACAGCCAGCACGCCGCGCTTGGCCAGACGACCGTGGCCGATTTCGCGGCGCTTCGGGCCCATCATGCGGCCGCACTCGCCCACCGAGAACGGAGGGAAGTTGTAGTGGAACAGGAAGTTTTCCTTGTACTCACCGGCAACGGCGTCGATGACCTGGCCATCACGGGCGGTGCCCAGGGTGATGGTCACGATGGCCTGGGTTTCGCCGCGGGTGAACAGCGAGGAACCGTGGGTACGCGGCAGCACGCCGGTCTTCACGGTGATCGGGCGGACGGTGTCCAGCGCACGGCCGTCGATGCGGACCTTGGTGTCCAGCACCGAGTCACGCATGGTGCGGTATTCCAGCTCGCCGAATTCCTTCGACAGCTCGGCCGGGTTCCAGCCTTCGGCGGCCACGCGGCCCGCCAGGGCTTCGAATACGTCCTTCTTGATCGCCGAGATGGCGTCGCGGCGCTGCAGCTTGTCACGCACCTGGAAAGCTTCGCCCAGGCGCGGGCCGATGGCTTCCTTCAGGGCGGAGATCAGCGCGTCGTTCTTGGCCGGGGCTTCCCAGGTCGACGGCTTGGTGCCGGCTTCGACGGTCAGCTCGTTGATCGCGTTGATGACCTTCTGCATTTCGCGGTGACCGAAGGTCACGGCGCCCAGCATCACTTCTTCGGACAGCAGCGCGGCTTCGGATTCGACCATCAGCACGGCGTTGGAGGTACCGGCGACGACCAGTTCCAGCTGCGAGTCAGCCAGTTCGCTGACGGTCGGGTTCAGGATGTACTCGCCGTTCTTGTAACCGACCTTGGCAGCGCCGATCGGACCCATGAACGGGGTACCGGCCAGGGCCAGGGCAGCCGAGGCACCGATCAGGGCCGGGATGTCACCGTCCACGTCCGGGTTCAGCGACATCACCGTGGCGATGATCTGCACTTCGTTCTTGTAGTCCTCCGGGAACAGCGGGCGGATCGGACGGTCGATCAGGCGCGAGATCAGCGTTTCCTTCTCGGTCGCACGGCCTTCACGCTTGAAGAAACCACCCGGGATACGGCCGCCGGCGTAGAACTTTTCCTGATAATCGACGGTCAGCGGGAAGAAGTCCTGGCCTTCGCGCGCGCTCTTGGCGGCGACGGCGGTGACCAGCAGTACGGTGTCGTCCATCTTGACGATGACGGCACCGCTGGCCTGGCGGGCGACTTCGCCGGTCTCAAGCGTGACGGTGTGCTTGCCGTACTGGAAGGTTTTGGTGATTTTTGCCACGGAGGGTGTCCTTGGGGATGCTGTCTGCGAATTTGGACCGTCGGCGACCCTTGCCGCCAGCGGGTGACCGGATCGTTCCGGCCTGAATCGGGGATTGCGGTACTACAAAACAAAACCGCGGCGCATCGCTGCGCCGCGGGGAATTCGTTGCTTAGCGACGCAGGCCAAGCTTCTCGATCAGGGCCTTGTAACGCTCGACGTCCTTCTTCTTCAGGTAGTCGAGCAGGCTGCGACGGCGGTTGACCATCTGCAGCAGGCCGCGGCGGCTGTGGTGGTCCTTCTTGTGGGTCTTGAAGTGGCCGGTCAGCAGTTCGATGCGGGCGGTCAGCAGGGCCACCTGGACTTCCGGGGAGCCGGTGTCAGCGGCGCTGCGCTTGTTGTCTTCAATGACCTTCTGGGTGTCGATCGACATTTCTTTTTTCTCTGTGATGCGTGGCCGGCAGGAACGCGCTTCGCGCACCGCCAGGCTCGCCGTGGACTACGAGGATGAAACCTGCACGAGGCAGGCTGCCGGAAAACGGCCGCGAAATTGTAACGGCCAGGGGCTTCCGGGACAAGGACCGGGTCTGAACCGCCCTGGCCCCGGTCAGAGGTTGAAACGACGCTGCGGAGCCAGCAGGCCACTGTCATCGACCTGGCCCAGCCCCTGGACAGCATCGCCCGGACCGAACACCGCCACCAGGCCGTGGGGCCAGGACGGGTCGCGCTGGCGCTGGCCGACGCAGAAGCGATGGGTCTGGTCGGCATCGAGATCGACCCGCGGGTATTCAGCCAGGCCGGCCGCCAGCGGCAGCAGCAGCGCATCCATGGCCGCCTCGTCGCCGGCCTCGGCCATCGCCCGCAGCTGGTCCAGGGTGACCATCGCCGGTTCGCGGAACGGCTCCACCCAGAGCCGGCGCAGCGCACTGATGTGTGCGCCACATCCCAGCGCCTCGCCCATGTCGCGGGCCAGGCTGCGGATGTAGGTGCCCGAACCGCAGGTCACGCGCAGCCGCAAGCGCTCAGGCTGCTGCTCCAGCACGTCGATGGCGTGCACCTGCACCTCGCGTTCCGGCGCCTCGATGACGTCACCGCGGCGGGCCTTCACATACAGCGGCTCACCACCCTGCTTCAGTGCCGAATAGACCGGGGCACGCTGGCGGATGTTGCCGGTCAGCGGCGCCAACGCGGCCTGCAGGGCCTCGGCACCGATCGCCGGTACCGGGCGCTGCAGCAGCACCTGGCCCTCGGAATCGTCGGTATCGGTCGTCTGGCCGAGCACGATCTCGGCATCGTAGGCCTTGGCCGACCCCAGCAGCAGCCCAGCGATCTTGGTCGCCTCGCCGAAGCACAGCGGCAGCAGACCGGTGGCCAGCGGGTCGAGGCTGCCGGTGTGGCCGCCCTTCTCGGCACGGAACAGGCGACGGGCCACCTGCAGGGCGGCGTTGGAGCTCATGCCGGTCGACTTGTCGAGCAGCAGGATGCCATCCAGGCGGCGGAACTGAATTCGGGTCATGACAGATACGGGTAGCGCCGGGCCATGCCCGGCGAGCGCGAAGCGCGGCCAGCGTCCGGCCTCGCACGGTCAGAATGAAAAGACGCCGGGCATGGGCCCGGCGCTGGCTTATTCTTCGTCGCTCTCGCGACGCTTCTCCGCGGCCAGCGTATCGGGCAGGTCGCGCAGGAGGTTGTCGATATGCTCGCCACGATCGACCGAGTCGTCGTAGTGGAAATGCAGCTCCGGCACATGGCGCAGCTTCATCGCCCGGGCCAGGTCCATGCGCAGGCGGTAGCCCAGTTCCTTCAGGCCGGCCACCGCTTCCGCCGAACGCTCCGGCATCAGCGCGGTGACGAAGACCTTGGCATGAGCCATGTCGCGGGTGATTTCCACGTCGGACACGCTCACCGAGGGCAACCCGTGCTCGCGCACGGCGTTGTGCACCAGGGTGCCGAGTTCGCGGCGCAGCTGGGCAGAGACACGGTCGGTTCGATGGAAAGTCTTGGGCACGAGGAGCTCTTGGTTCAGTTGTCGCCCGACCAACGGTCGGGCGCTACCTTAGATTCGATTGTCGCCCGGCCAACGGTCGGGCGCCATCTTTGATTCGATTGTCGCCCGGCCAACGGTCGGGCGCTACATCTACCATGGTACCCGACCGTTGGTCGGGTTCTACATCACGGTAGGGCCCGACCGTTGGTCGGGCCGCCTTGCAGCATTACAGGGTGCGCGGCACTTCGATACGCTCGAAGCACTCGATCTGGTCACCCGGCTTGACGTCGTTGTAGGCCTTCACCGCGATACCGCATTCGGTACCGTTGCGGACTTCCTCGACGTTCTCCTTGAAGCGACGCAGCGATTCCAGCTCGCCCTCGAAGATCACCACGCTGTCGCGCAGCACGCGGATCGGCTTGTTGCGCTTGACCACGCCCTCGATGACCATCGAGCCGGCAACAGCGCCCAGCTTGGAGCTGCGGAAGACGTCGCGGACCTCGGCGATACCGATGATCTCTTCGCGGATCTCCACGCCCAGCAGGCCGGAGGCCACCTGCTTCACCTGATCGATCACGTCATAGATGATCGAGAAGTAACGCAGGTCCACGCCGTTGGATTCGATGATGCGACGGGCCGAAGCATCCGCACGCACGTTGAAGCCGATGACGGTGGCCTTCGAAGCGGCCGCCGAGTTGGCGTCCGACTCGGTGATGCCGCCCACGCCGGAGTGGATCACGTTGATGCGGATGTCGTCGTTGGACAGCGCGACCAGTGCCTGGCTCAGGGCCTGCACCGAACCCTGCACGTCGGCCTTGATGACCAGGTTGAGGACCTGCTGGCCCTCGCCCTTGCCCAGGGTCGCCATGATGTCTTCCATGCGGCTGCCCGCGGTGGCGACCAGGCGCGATTCACGGCGCTTGGTCTCACGCTGCTGGGCAACGTCCTTGGCCAGGCGCTCGTCCTCGACGACCACGAAGTCGTCACCGGCTTCCGGCACGCCGGACAGGCCCAGGACCTGCACCGGGATGGACGGGCCGGCGAACTCCGGCTGCTTGCCGGTTTCGTCGAACAGCGCACGCACGCGGCCGTACTGGATGCCGCACACCAGGTAATCGCCCTTCTTCAGGCGACCCTGCTGCACCAGCACGGTGGCGACCGGGCCACGGCCCTTGTCCAGCGACGATTCGATCACCACGCCCGAGGCCCGGCCTTCGTCGACCGCCTTCAGTTCCAGCAGTTCGGCCTGGATCGAGATGGCGTCCAGCAGGTCGTCGATGCCCAGGCCGGTCTTGGCCGAGATCTCCACCATCTGGGTGTCACCACCGAAGTCCTCGGCCACGACCTGCTCGGACAGCAGTTCGTTCTTGACCCGCATCGGGTCGGCGTCGGACTTGTCGATCTTGTTGATCGCCACGATCAGCGGCACACCCGCCGAACGGGCGTGCTGGATCGCTTCCTTGGTCTGCGGCATGACGCCGTCATCGGCAGCAACGACCAGCACCACGATGTCGGTCAGCTTGGCGCCGCGCGCACGCATCGAGGTGAACGCCGCGTGGCCCGGGGTATCCAGGAAGCTGATCACGCCCTTGGGCGTATCCACGTGGTAGGCACCGATGTGCTGGGTGATGCCGCCGGCTTCGCCGGTGGCAACCTTGGTGCGGCGGATGTAATCCAGCAGCGAGGTCTTGCCGTGGTCGACGTGGCCCATGATGGTGACCACCGGCGGACGCTGGGTGGCTTCGCCCTGGTTTTCACCGGCCGAGGCCAGCAGCGCGTCTTCGGCGTCGTTGTCGTTGGCACGGATCGCCTTGTGGCCGAGTTCTTCGGTCACCAGCGCGGCGGTGTCATGGTCGATGGACTGGGTGATGGTGGCCATCACGCCCATCTTGAACAGCGCCTTCACCACCTCGCCACCCTTCAGCGCAAGCTTCTGCGCCAGGTCGGCCACGGTAATGGTGTCGCCGATCGCCACTTCACGCACCACCGGTGCGGTCGGACGTTCGAACGCGTGCGGGCCGGCGTTGTTGCCACCACGCGACATGTCGCGACGGCCACCGGCCTGGTTGCGGCCGCCCGGACGACCACGGGTGTTGCTGTTGTTGCTGTTGCCACGACGCGCACGATCGGCCGCGGACAGGTGCATCTGGCCGGCGAAACGATCACCCGGGCCACGCTCGTTGCGCGGCGCGCTGCGGTTGTTGCGGTCGTCGTTGCGCGGCGGCGGCGCACTGCGCGGCGCAGCCGGGGCTGTCGCCGGGGCGCGCGGCGGGCGCGGCGCGGTTTCGTCGATCGGAGCACGCTTGGGCTTGCTGGCAGCCAGCGTCTCGGCCGCCTTGGCGGCAGCCGCAGCTTCCTCGGCGGCCTTCTTCTCGGCCTCGGCGCGTTCCTTGGCGGCGGCCTCTTCCTCGCGGGCACGGACGATGGCTTCGTCGCGCAGACGATCCTTTTCGGCCAGCGCCTGCTGTTCGGCGAGGTTGCGCGCACGCGACTCTTCCAGCTTGCGCAGGATGTCGGCGCGCTCTTCGTCCGGCGTCATGGCGCGAGCACCATCCTTGACGTAGGTACGCTTCTGGCGCACCTCGACATTCACGGTCGTCTTGCTGCGACCGGAACTGACCGTCACTTCCTGCTGTTTCCGGCGGTTGAGCGTGATCTTCTTTGCAGACTGATCCGTCTCTTCCGGGGCCTGCTCGGGCTTGCCGTGCGAACGACGAAGGAAGCCCAGGAGCTTCACCTTCTCGGTACTGGTCACGACCTGGTCGGGACCGCTGAACTTCATGCCGGCACCGGCCAGCTGTTCCAGCAGTTTTTCGACCGGCGTGTTGACCAGTTCGGCAAGCTTGCGGATGGTGGTTTGCTGCGACATTCGGATCCTATGATCTTGTGGGCGCCCCCCCGCATCTGGAGGTGGCGCGGATTCTACGCCCTGAGCGGCTCAGGGCCCTGTTCATTGCCGGCTCATTCGCCGCGTTCCAGTCGGGCGATCTCCTCGGCACGCGCGGCCAGGATCAGCGCCGCAGCGCGCTCCTGGTCCAGCCCTTCAATGCCGAAGTCCATGACCTCGTCGGCGGCCAGGTCGGACAGGTCCTCGCTGGTACGCACGCCGTGGCCGGCCAGCGCATACGCGGTGGCTTCGTCCATGCCCTTCAGGGACAGCAGGTCCTGCGCCGGCTGGCCGTCTTCAAGGCCTTCCTCGACTGCCAGGGCCTCATTGAGCAGCGCATCGCGGGCACGAGCGCGCAGCTCTTCGACGATGTCTTCGTCGAAACCTTCCACGGCCAGCAGTTCGCCGACCGGGACATATGCGATTTCCTCGACGGTGCCGAAGCCTTCACTGACCAGGATGCCGGCGATCTCTTCGTCCACTTCCAGCTTGTCCATGAACAGCTGGCGTGCGGCGGCCTGCTCGGCCTCCGACTTGGCGGTGACCTGGTCCTGGGTCATCACGTTGAGCTGCCAGCCGGTCAGGCGGCTGGCCAGGCGCACGTTCTGGCCGCCCTTGCCGATCGCCTGGGCGAGACGGTCTTCGGCAACGGCCAAGTCCATCGAGTGCTTGTCTTCATCGACGATGATCGACTGGACTTCGGCCGGCGCCATCGCATTGATGACGAAGTTGGCCGGATTGTCGTTCCACAGCACGATGTCCACGCGCTCGCCGTTGAGCTCGTTGGACACGGCCTGCACGCGCGAACCGCGCATGCCGATGCAGGCACCGATCGGATCGGTGCGCTGGTCGTGGGCCAGCACGGCGATCTTGGCGCGATCGCCCGGATCGCGCGCACAGGCCTTGATTTCCACCAGGCCCTGGCCGACTTCCGGCACTTCCAGCTTGAACAGCTCGATCATGAATTCCGGGGCGGCGCGGCTGATGAACAGCTGCGGACCACGCGGTTCCGAACGGACCTCGGCCAGGTAGCCGCGCACGCGGTCACCGGCGCGCAGCACGTCGCGCGGGATGCCCTTGTCCTTCGGAATGAAGCCTTCGGCGTTGCCGCCGAGGTCGACATAGATGTTGCCACGCTCGGCGCGCTTGACCACGCCGGTGATCAACTCACCGACACGATCCTTCCACGCGTCCACGACCTGCTGGCGCTCGGCTTCGCGCACGCGCTGGACGATGACCTGCTTGGCGGCCTGGGCAGCAATGCGGCCGAAGTCCGGGTTCTCGATCTGTTCTTCGATGTAGTCGCCGACCTCGACGCCTTCGGCTTCGTCGACGGCATCCATCAGGCGGATCTGGCGGTCGGGCGACTCCATGACCACATCATCGGCCACCACTTCCCAGCGGCGGAAGGTTTCGTAGCTGCCATCCTTGTGGTCGATGACCACGCGGGTCAGCACTTCCTCGTCGGGATAGCGCTTCTTCGCTGCCGAGGCCAGAGCGGCCTCGATGGCATCGAAGATCACTTCACGCGGCACGCCCTTCTCGTTGGCGACTGCGTCGACTACCAGCAACAGTTCCTTGCTCATTGGCTCACTCCGCGCGCGGCTTCTTTGCCGCCGGCTCGTTGGAAGAAGAATTCGTGTTCGGCTTCGGACGCTTCGGTGCCGGACCGGTCGGCTTGCTCGGGGCCAGCCCCAGCGCCACCCAGTCGGGCATGATCCGTGCCTTGTCGATGTTGTCGGCCGACACCACCACTTCGGCCTTGTCGACGATGAAGGTGATGGTGCCCGCAGCCTCGTCGGTCGCCTCGATACGCCCCTGCAGGCGACGACGGTTGTCCTGCGGCAGCTTCAGCGTGACCTTGGCCGATTCACCCTGGTGGCGAGCGAACTGCTCCAGGTTGAACAACGGGCGATCCACGCCCGGCGAGGACACTTCCAGCGTGTAATTGCCGCTGATCGGGTCTTCGACGTCCAGCTGCGCCGACACTTCGCGGCTGACCCGCTCACAGTCGTCGACATTGATGATGCGCTCGGGCTGTTCAGCCAGTGGCACGTCGATGTAAAGGCGCAGGGTCGCACCGCCGGGGGCCGGCAGATACTCAACGCCCAGCAGCTCCAGGCCCAGCGACACAACGGTCGGGGCGAGCAGATTCGCGATGTCGGTTGCCTTGTCGCTCACAGCCTGCCTTGATCTCTTGGTTGGGTGCCGGCCTTGGCCAGCGTGAAAACATGACGCCCCGGAAACGACAAAGGGCCCGCTGGGCCCCTTTTCCGGAAAGACTCCGGTGACTGGATTCCGGTTGCGACCTGCATTGCCTGCCGGTCGCGGCCCTCCTTCCGGATCCGGACTCCCGCTGGGAGGCCGCCTTCAGGGGTACTGCTAGGCCGCTGATGATAGCGGCCGCACCGCGCTGGTGCAAGGTGCGGGCCTGGGGGCAGCCCCTTTTCCGCACCGGCAGTTCGGGCATGGCTCGACTCTACAGAAACGGGCCAGCCCAAAGAAAAACGCCTTCGAAGGAGGACTTCGAAGGCGATCTCTTTACTTGGTAGCGGGGGCAGGATTTGAACCTGCGACCTTCGGGTTATGAGCCCGACGAGCTGCCAGACTGCTCCACCCCGCATCAGGAGCGGAATTATGAGCGATCGCTTCGAAACATGCAAGCTTTCCCTCATCCATCAAATCGGTTGGCGCCGATCCGACGTTGGTAGCGGGGGCAGGATTTGAACCTGCGACCTTCGGGTTATGAGCCCGACGAGCTGCCAGACTGCTCCACCCCGCACCGGAAGTGTTTGAACTGCTGCCGTGCTCTTTCGAGGACGGCTACCGCAACGATGTTCTGGCTGAACCGCTGCAGTGACAACTCAGGCTGCGCATATTACACGAATTGCGCAGCTTTGTGTCAATTTTTATGCAAGATGCGCAAATGCCTGCTGGCACCAGACCATGATCGGGTTCCAGGCAAGGCCCAGCGCCAGCAGTGCCAGCGCGTTCACGCCCAGCACCAGGCCCAGCACGCGGTCGTTGCTGCGCGGCATGGCCTCGCCCACCGGCTCATCGAAGTACATGACCTTGATGACGCGCAGGTAGTAGAAGCAGCCCACCACGGCGCACAGCACGCCAAGGATGGCCAGCCACAGCAGGCCGCCGTTGACGGCCGCGCCCAGCACCGCCAGCTTGGTCCAGAACCCCAGGAACGGCGGGATGCCGGCCAGCGACGCCATGATGCACAGCACCAGGCCGGCCATCCACGGATTGCGGGCGTTGAGCCCCTTGAAGTCCTCGATGTTCTCGGCTTCGAAACCGGCGCGCGACAGGGCGATGATCGCACCGAAGGCAGCGGTCGACATGATGGCGTAGGCCAGTGCGTAGAACAGCGCGGCGGCATAGCCCTGCGCGCCGCCACCGGCGATGCCCATCAGCAGGAAGCCGATGTGCGAGACGGTGGAGAACGCCAGCATTCGCTTGAGGTTGCTCTGCGCGATGGCCATCAGGTTGCCGATGACCAGCGAGACTGCGGCCAGGCCGGCAATGAGCAGCTGCAGCTCGGTCGACAGCGGCCCCACGCCCATTTCCAGCAGGCGGTAGGCCATGCCGAAGGCCGCCAGCTTCGGCGCCGAGCTGATGAACAGCGCGATCGGTGCCGGGGCACCCTGGTAGACGTCCGGCAGCCACATGTGGAACGGCGCGGCGCCCAGCTTGAAGGCGACGCCGGCGATCATGAACACCGCACCGGTGATCAGCAGCACGCGCTCTTCCGAGTGCGGGATGGCATCGCGGATGACGTCCAGGTGCAGGCTGCCGGTGGCGCCGTAGATCAGCGACATGCCGTACAGCAGCAGGCCCGAGGCCAGCGAGCCCAGCACGATGTACTTCATCGCCGCTTCCGAGGCCAGGCCGTTTTCACGGTTGCTGGCGACCAGGGCGTAGGAGCACAGCGCCAGCAGCTCCAGGCCCAGGTAGACCATCAGCAGGCTGCCGGCCGAGACCAGGATCATCATGCCGGCGGTACCGAACAGGATCAGCACCGGGATCTCGCCCTGGAACAGGTTGCGGTCACGCAGGTAGCGCCAGCCGTAGATCAGGGTCAGGCCGCTGAGCAGCACGATCCCGGTCTTCATCACGTCCGCGGCGGTATCGCGCACGAACATGCCATGGAAGACCTCCCCCTGCCCGCCCACGCCGGTGGCCAGCATGAACAGCACCACGGCCAGCGCAGCGAGCGCGAACAGGTGGGTGACGATCTTGTTCCGGTTGCTGACGAACAGGTCGAGGATCATCAGGGCGAAGGCGCTGCCGATCAGCACCAGCTCGGGAGCGAGCGGTGGCAGGTCAGCGGCGGTCAATGGCAGCAGCGGCGAGGTGGTCATCATCAAATCCTGGAATTACAGCAGCTTGCTGGATGCGATCTGCATCGCCAGCTTCGCGATCGAGGGCTCCATCAGGTCGGTCAGCGGCTTGGGGTAGATGCCCAGGGCCAGCACGCCGATGGCGAACACGCCCAGCACCAGCCATTCGCGGCCGTTGATGTCCTTCAGTTCGGCCACATGGCTGTTGGCCACTTCGCCGAAGAAGATGCGCTTGTACAGCCACAGGGTGTAGGCGGCGCCGATGATCAGGGTGGTGGCCGCGCCCAGGGCGATCCACGGATTACGCTGGAAGGCCGAGAGGATGACCATGAACTCGCCGACGAAGCCGCTGGTACCCGGCAGGCCAGCATTGGCCATGAAGAACAGCATGGCGAAGGTGGCGAACCACGGCATCACGTTGACCACGCCGCCGTAATCGGCGATGCGGCGGCTGTGCATGCGGTCGTACAGCACGCCGACGCAGGAGAACATGGCGCCGGACACGAAGCCGTGCGAGATCATCTGCACCATGGCGCCCTGCAGGCCCAGGCGGGCGGCATCGGCGTTGCCGGCTTCACGCACCAGCCACAGGGCGATGAAGGTGCCGAGGGTGACAAAGCCCATGTGCGCGATCGACGAGTAGGCGATCAGCTTCTTCATGTCGTCCTGCACCAGGGCGACCAGGCCGACATAGATCACTGCGATCAGCGACAACGCGATCACCAGCCAGGCCCATTCCTGCGACGCGTCCGGAACGATCGGCAGGTTGAAGCGCAGGAAGCCGTAGCCACCGATCTTCAGGGCGATCGCGGCCAGGATCACCGAACCGGCGGTCGGCGCTTCCACGTGGGCGTCCGGCAGCCAGGTGTGGACCGGGAACATCGGCACCTTGACCGCGAAGGCGATCAGGAAGGCGAAGAAGATCCAGGTCTGTTCCTTGGCCGACAGCGGCAGTGCGTACAGGTCGGCCAGCTGGAAGCTGCCGCCCTTCATGTACAGGTAGATCAGCGCCACCAGCATCAGCACCGAGCCGAGGAAGGTGTACAGGAAGAACTTCAGCGCGGCGTAGATGCGGCGCGGGCCGCCCCAGACACCGATGATCAGGAACATCGGAATCAGCATCGCTTCGAAGAACACGTAGAACAGCATCGCGTCCGTCGCAGCAAAGATGCCCACGGTGACGCCTTCCAGGATAAGGAAGGCCGCCACGTACTGGTTCACGCGCTTGTCGATGGCGCTCCAGGCGCCGATCAGGGCAAGCACGCTGACCAGGGTGGTCAGCAGGATCAGCGCCACGGCAATGCCGTCCACGCCCAGGTTGTAGCCGATCTTGTACGCCGGGATCCAGGCGTGGGTCTCGACGAACTGCAGACCGTCGACGCCCGCGTTGTAGCCGCTCAGCAGCGAGAGGCTCGCCACGAACGTCAGCACCGCTACGCCCAGCGACGCCCAGCGGGCGGTCTGCGCATCACGGATCGCAAGGATCAGGGCGCCACCGATGATCGGCAGCCAGATGAGGACACTGAGTAGAGGCCAGTTCGACACGTCTTCTTATTCCGTACAGGTCATCAACGCAGGTAATGCATCAGCACGCCCAGCAGGGCAATCAGGCCGATGATCATCGCGAAGGCGTAGTGATAGAGGAAACCGGATTGGGTACGACGCAGCACGCCGGCTGCGACGTCCACAACACGTGCCGAGAGATTGACCACGCCGTCGACGATGTTGCTGTCGATCCAGCGCGAGACCTTGCCCAGCTTGACGCTGCCACCGGCAAAGCCATCGATCCACAGCTTGTCGAAGCCGTACTTGTTTTCCAGCACCGAAACCAGCGGAGCGAAGGTCTTGCGGGCCTTGCCCGACAGGTCCGGCTTCCACAGGTAGAACAGTGCGGCCAGCAGGAAGCCCGCAACGGTCAGCACGAACGCCGGCGCCATCATGCCGTGCAGCGCGAACGCGACCGGGCCATGGAACTCCTCGCCCAGGAAGCCGATGGTGTTCTTGGCCGGATCGTAGAAGTCGACGATGCCGGTGAAGAACGTATGCGCCTGTCCCTTGATGGCGTCGTGCGCGTGGTGGCCGGCCCAGTCGGTGCCATACAGCATCGGACCGATGCTGAAGAAGCCGATGGCGATCGAAGGGATGGCCAGCAGGATCAGCGGCAGGGTCACCACCCACGGGGTTTCGTGCGGCTCATGAGGACCGTGGCCATGGCCGTGGTCGTCGTGATGCGCATCGCCGTGGTGGGCGTCGGCGGCATGGTGCTCGTCATGGCCATGGCCATGCGCGTGGTCATCATGCGTGTCGCGGAATCGTTCCTTGCCATGGAAGGTCAGGAACAGCAGGCGGAAGCTGTAGAAGCTGGTGACGATCACGCCGCCCAGTACGGCCCAGTAGCCGTAGGTGGCCACCCAGTTGTTGGACAGGTGCGCGTGCAGCTCGGCCGCCTCGATGATGGTGTCCTTCGAGTAGAAGCCGGAGAAGAACGGCGTACCCACCAGCGCCAGGGTACCGATCCACATGGTGATGAAGGTGATCGGCATGTACTTGCGCAGGCCGCCCATCTTGCGCATGTCCTGCTCGTGGTGCATCGCGATGATGACCGAGCCGGCGCCCAGGAACAGCAGGGCCTTGAAGAAGGCGTGGGTCATCAGGTGGAACACGGCGGCCGAATAGGCCGACACGCCCAGTGCAACCGTCATGTAGCCCAGCTGGGACAGCGTGGAATACGCGACGACGCGCTTGATGTCGTTCTGCACGATGCCGATCAGGCCGGTGAAGAACGCGGTGGTGGCACCGATGAACAGCACGAAGTTCAGCGCGGTCTGCGACAGCTCGAACAGCGGTGACATGCGGGTGACCATGAAGATACCGGCTGTCACCATCGTCGCGGCGTGGATCAGTGCCGAGATCGGGGTCGGGCCTTCCATCGAGTCCGGCAGCCACACATGCAGCGGGACCTGGGCCGACTTGCCCATGGCACCAATGAACAGGCAGATGCAGATGACGGTGGCGATCGACCAGATCACCGGCTCGTTCAGCAGCTGCATGCCCAGGATGGTGCCGTCCCAGATCTGCAGCTGGGCGCGCGGGTCAGCCAGCATGCCGGCCTGCGAGAACACCTGCGAGTAGTCCAGGGTGCCGAACACCCACAGCACGCCGGCGATGCCCAGCAGGAAGCCGAAGTCACCGACGCGGTTGACCAGGAACGCCTTCATGTTGGCGAAGATCGCGGTCGGGCGCTTGAACCAGAAGCCGATCAGCAGGTACGACACCAGGCCCACCGCTTCCCAGCCGAAGAACAGCTGCAGGAAATTGTTGCTCATCACCAGGGTGAGCATCGAGAAGGTGAACAGCGAGATGTAGCTGAAGAACCGCTGGTAGCCCGGGTCGTCCTGCATGTAGCCGATCGTGTAGATGTGGACCAGCAGCGACACGAAGGTCACCACCACCATCATCATCGCGGTCAGCTTGTCGACCATGAAGCCGACGTGCGCCGAATACTGGCCGACTTCAAAGAACGTGTAGATGTTCTGGTTGAACGGCTGCGCGCCGCCCCACATCAACTGGTAGAACGTGTACATCGACAGGCCGCAGGCCACCGCGACGCCGAGGATGGTGATGGTCTGCGCGCCGAAGCGCTTGACCTGGCGACCGAACAGGCCGGCGATGATGCTGCCGAACAGCGGTGCGAGCACCACTGCGATCAACAGACTCTTGGAGAGAGTGATTTCCATCTGTGGATCAGCCCTTCAACGAATCGACTTCGCCGACATTGATCGTGCGGCGGGTACGGAACAGGGTCACCAGGATCGCCAGGCCGATGGCGGCTTCCGCGGCGGCGACGGTCAGGATGAAGAACACGAACAGCTGGCCGGACGGATCGCCCAGCTGGCGCGAGAAGCCGACGAAGTTGATGTTCACCGACAGCAGCATCAGTTCGATCGACATCAGCAGGACGATGACGTTCTTCCGGTTGAGGAAGATGCCGGCCAGGCTAATGGCGAACAGCACCGCGCCAAGCGCAAGGATGTGGCCAAGGGTAATCACGGCTGGGTCTCCTCGCCGGTGGCCGGCTTGCTGTTGCTGTGCACGACCGGGGCCTCGGCACCCATCTTGACCATGCGCAGACGCTGGCCGGCCTTGACCATGGTCTGCTCACCCGGGTTCTGGCTCTTGACGCCGGTGCGGCGACGCAGGGTCAGCATCACGGCAGCAACCACGGCCACGGTCAGGATGACGGCGGCGAACTCGAACGGAAGCAGGTACTCGGTGAACAACGTGCGCGCCAGCCAGGTGATGTTGGACGTGTCGGCGGCGACCGCAGCGGCGTTGTCGGCCGGGAACGGCGTGGCCGAACGCGCCTTGACGCCGATCAGGATCAGCATCTGCACCAGCATCGCGACGGCGACGATGAGGCCGACCGGCAGGTAGCGCACCCAGCCCTCACGCAGCTTGGTGGGGTCGATGTCCAGCATCATCACCACGAACAGGAACAGCACCATCACCGCGCCGACGTAGACCAGCACCAGCGCCACACCGAGGAACTCGGCGCCCACCAGCAGCCACACGCAGGCAATGGAGAAGAAGGTCAGCACCAGGCAGAGCACGGCGTGAACCGGGTTGCGCACGCTGATCACCGCACCGGCCGAAACCGTTGCCGCGATGGCGAACACCCAGAAAGCGATATTTACCCAATCCATCTCTCGACCTCAGCGGTAAGCGGCATCGGCGGCACGACGCTCGGCGATCTCGTTTTCGAGACGGTCGCCCAGGGCCAGCAGCTGCGGCTTGGTAACGATGTTTTCGCCACGATTCTCGAAGTGGTACTCGAGGATGTGGGTTTCGACGATCGAGTCCACCGGGCAGCTTTCCTCGCAGAAGCCGCAGAAGATGCACTTGAACAGGTCGATGTCATAGCGCGTGGTGCGGCGGGTGCCGTCCTCGCGCTTGGCCGAGTCGATGGTGATGGCCAGCGCCGGGCACACCGCTTCGCACAGCTTGCAGGCAATGCAGCGCTCTTCGCCGTTGGGGTAACGGCGCAGCGCGTGCAGGCCACGGAAGCGCGGCGACTGCGGGAACTTCTCCATCGGGTACATCATCGTGTACTTCGGCTTGAAGCTGTACTTCAGCGTCAGCCAGAGGCCCGCCAGCAGTTCGAGCAGCAGCAGGCTCTTGAAGTAATGGGTAATCCTGTTCATCACTTTAGACGCCCTTTTGAATCACGCCGAAGAACACCATGACGGCGGTAACCGCGATCCACAGAATGGCCAGCGGGATGAAGACCTTCCAGCCCAGGCGCATGATCTGGTCGTAGCGGAAGCGCGGGAAGCTGGCACGGAACCAGATGTAGGCACTGGCGAAGAAGAACACCTTGACGAACAGCCACGGCGCGCCGCCCTTCCAGACCCAGTCGACCAGCGGCGAGACATCGCCGAAGTTGACCCAGCCCTGGACCGGGCTCAGCCAGCCGCCGAGGAAGAAGATCGAGATCAGGAAGCTGATCAGGATCATGTTCGCGTATTCGGCCAGGAAGAACAGGGCGAACGCGCCGCCGGAGTACTCGACCATGTGGCCGGCGACGATTTCCGATTCGCCTTCCACCACGTCGAACGGCGCGCGGTTGGTTTCAGCCACGCCCGACACCCAGTAGATGACGAACAGCGGGAACAAAGGCAGCAGGAACCAGTCGAAGAAGCCGGAACTGCCGGCCTGCGCCATCACGATGTTGCTCAGGTTCAGGCTGCCCGAGGCGATCATCACGCCGACCAGGGCAAAGCCCATGGCGATTTCGTAGCTGATCATCTGTGCCGAGGCGCGCATCGCACCCAGGAACGCGTACTTCGAGTTGGACGCCCAGCCGGCCAGGATGATGCCGTAGATGCCCAGCGAGGTCATCGCCAGCAGGTACAGCAGGCCGGCGTTGGCGTTGGACAGCACGATCTGCGAATCGAAGGGGACCACCGACCAGGCCGCGAAGGCCGGGGCCAGGGTGATCAGCGGGGCCAGCAGGTAGATCGCCTTGTTGGCGCTGCTCGGCTGGACCACTTCCTTGAACAGCAGCTTGAAGACGTCGGCGAAGGCCTGGAAGATGCCCATGCCCACATACATCGGGCCGTGGCGGACGTGCATCCAGCCGATCAGCTTGCGTTCCCAGACCACGTAGAAGGCCACCGAGATGATCACCGGAACGGCGATCACCAGGATCTTCAGGATGATCCAGATCAGCGCGCCGATGTCACCGAGGCCCAGCAGCCACTGGTGCAGCGGGTCGACCGCGTTCAACAGCAATTCGTTCATGCAGCCACCACCGATACGCGAGCGGCACCCAGCGGCGCGGTCGCGCCGTGGCCCGATTCAATCCAGACCGAACCCGCTGCGACGCGGGCGTCGACCACCACCGGCAGGGTGGCCTTGCCGGCATCGGTGCCGACCTTGGCCATCTGCCCTTCCTGCAGCTGCAGGCGAGCGGCATCTTCAGCGTTCAGCACGATGCGCGGGGCGTTGCTGAGCGGATGCGACTGCAGCGCCGGCGCGCGACGGACCACCGCATCGGTGCGGTAGATCGCGGCGGTCGAAGCCACTTCCAGGCCTTCACCGGCAACCGCCGGCTGTGCCGAAGCGGCAATACTGACCGACACAGGGGCCAGGCTGGCACGCAGTCCGGCCAGGTCGGTGAAGTCGAAACCGGCCAGCGCCATGTCGCCGCCCAGGGCGCGCAGCACGCGCCAGCCTTCACGGGCCTCGCCCGGCAGCTTGCCGCCGGCACGGGCCGACTGCTCGCGACCGTCGAGGTTGGTAAGGGTGGCATCGATTTCCGGCAGCGCACCGATCGGCAGGATCACGTCTGCAACGTCGCGGGTCGAGGCGCAGGCGAAGTGGCTGAACGCCACCACCTGGGCACCCACCAGCGCCTTGCGCGCGGCCGGTGCATCGGCGAAGTCCAGGCCCGGCTCCAGCCCGTACACCACGTAGGCCTGGCGCGGCTGCGCCAGCATCGCGGCGACGTCCCTGCCGGCCGGCAGCACGCCGGCGCGGGTCAGGCCCACGGCGTTGGCGCCCTGCGGGATGCGGCACAGCTTGGCACCGGTCGCTGCGGCGAAGTCACGCGCCGCGGCGCGGATCGCGGCAGCCTGCGGGTGATTCTCGGCGATGCCACCGACGATCAGCACGGTGTTGTTGCCGCCCTGCACTGCCGAACGCAGCTCGCTGCTGGCCAGCGCATCGACGAACTTCGACGGTGCGACGATCTGCTTGCCGGCAATGCTGAAGGCAAAGTCGAAGTCCACCGGATTGATGACGTGGATCTTCGCGCCCTTGGTGGTCTGCGCCTTGCGCAGGCGGGCGTGCAGCAGCGGCAGTTCGTGGCGGATGTTGCTGCCCAGGACGACGATGCGGTCGGCGCCTTCGATCTCGGCCAGCGGCAGGCCGAACACTTCGGCGGTTGCGGCGTCGGAGAAATCGCGGTTGTTGATGCGGTGGTCGATGTTGCCCGAGCCCAGGCCCTTGGCCAGGCGGGCCAGCAGCGCACCCTCCTCGTTCGAGGTCGACGGATGCACCAGCACGCCCAGGTTGTCGCCCTGGTTCGCCTTGAGGATCCCGGCGGCTGCGGCCAGGCCTTCGGCCCAGCTCACTTCCTTCCACTCGCCATTGACCTTGCGCAGCGGCTTGACCGCGCGGTCTTCGCTGTACAGGCCCTGGTGCGAGTAGCGGTCGCGGTCGGACAGCCAGCACTCGTTCACCGCTTCGTTGTCGCGCGGCACGGTGCGCAGCACTTCGCCGCGACGCACGTGCAGGAACAGGTTCGAACCCATCGCGTCGTGGTAGCCCAGCGACTCGCGCGCGGTCAGCTCCCACGGGCGGGCGCGGAACTGGAACACCTTGTTGGTAAGCGCGCCGACCGGGCAGACGTCGACGACGTTGCCCGACAGCTCGGTGGTCAGCGGCTTGCCGTCGAAGGTGCCGATCTGCAGGTTCTCACCGCGGTACATGCCACCCAGTTCGTAAGTACCGGCAACGTCGGCGGTGAAGCGGACGCAGCGGGTGCACTGGATGCAACGGGTCATCTCGGTGGCCACCAGCGGCCCCATGTCCTCGTCCGGCACCACGCGCTTGCGCTCGTTGAAACGGCTGACCGAACGGCCATAGCCCAGCGATACGTCCTGCAGCTCGCACTCGCCGCCCTGATCGCAGATCGGGCAGTCCAGCGGATGGTTGATGAGCAGGAACTCCATCACCGAGCGCTGGAACTTCAGTGCCTTCTCACTGCGGGTGGCGACCTTCATGCCGTCCATCACCGGGGTAGCGCAGGCCGGCGCCGGCTTCGGCGACTTCTCCACGTCCACCAGGCACATGCGGCAGTTGGCGGCGATCGGCAGCTTCTCGTGGTAGCAGAAGCGCGGAATCGGAATGCCGGCCTTGTCGGCCGCCTGGATGATCATCGAACCCTTGGGCACGACCAGCGACTTGCCATCGATCTCGATGGTCACGTGGTCTGGTGGCACGTTCGGGTTTACGGGTTGCGCGCTCATGCGGCGGCTGCCTCCACCTTCTTGCCGTCAACCATCGAATGACCGTTGACGATGTAGTACTCGAATTCGTCCCAGAACTGGCGCAGGAAGCCCTGGATGGGCCATGCAGCCGCTTCACCGAACGCACAGATGGTGTGGCCTTCGATCTGGCCGGCCACCGCCTTCAGCTGGTGCAGGTCTTCCATCGTGGCCTTGCCGGCGACGATGCGCTCCAGCACGCGGTGCATCCAGCCGGTACCTTCACGGCACGGCGTGCACTGGCCGCACGATTCCTTGTGGAAGAACTGGCTGATGCGGCAGGCGAACTTGACGCAGCAGACGCTGTCGTCGAGCACCACGATGGCCCCCGAACCCAGGCCGGAGCCCAGCGCACGGATGGTGTCGTAGTCCATCGGCAGGCCCTTCAGCTCGGCCGCGGTCAGCACCGGCATCGACACGCCGCCCGGAATCGCGCCCTTGAGCTTGCGGCCCGGACGCAGGCCACCGGCCATTTCCAGCAGGTCGTCGAAGGTGGTGCCCAGCGGTACTTCAAAGTTGCCGCCGTTCTGCACGCAGCCGGACACCGAGAAGCACTTCGGGCCGCCGTTGGCGGTCAGGCTCAGGCCCTTGAACCACTCCGGGCCGTTGCGGATGATCGCCGGCACCGAACCGTAGGTTTCGGTGTTGTTGATCGTCGACGGCTTGCCGTAGAGGCCGAAGTTTGCCGGGAACGGCGGCTTGTAGCGCGGCTGGCCCTTCTTGCCTTCCAGCGATTCCATCAGCGCGGTTTCTTCACCGCAGATGTAGGCGCCGGCGCCCAGCGCACCGTAGATGTCGATGTCCACGCCGCTGCCGAGGATGTTCTTGCCCAGCCAGCCGTTCGCATAGGCGTCGGCCAGGGCCTGCTCGAAGTGCTCGAACGGCTCGTGGTGGAACTCACCGCGCAGGTAGTTGTAGCCCACGGTCGAACCGGTGGCGTAGCAGGCGATCGCCATGCCCTCCACCACCGAGTGCGGGTTGTAGCGCAGGATGTCGCGGTCCTTGCAGGTGCCCGGCTCGGATTCGTCCGAGTTGCAGAGGATGTACTTCTGCATGTTGCCCTTGGGCATGAAGGACCACTTCAGGCCGGTCGGGAAGCCTGCGCCACCGCGGCCGCGCAGGCCCGAGGCCTTGACCATCTCGATGACCTGCTCCGGCGGGATCTTCTCTTCGAGGATCTTGCGCAGGGCGGCGTAACCACCGGTCTTCAGGTAGCTTTCGTACGACCACGGGGTGTCGTAATGCAGGGTGGTGTAGACCACCTGGTGCGGCAGCGGCGCGGGGCCGACCGGACCCTTGGATTCGTGGTGATGTGCCATGCCCTTACTCCAGCCCGTCCAGCAGCTCGTCGACCTTTTCCAGGGTCAGACGCTCATGGTAGTGACCGTTGATGACCATCATCGGTGCGCCGCCGCAGCCGGCCAGGCACTCTTCCTCGCGCTTGAGGTAGACGCGGCCATCCGGGGTCGATTCACCGTGCTTGATGCCCAGCTTCTTCTCGCAGTGGCGCACGATGTCTTCGGCGCCATTGAGCCAGCAGCTGATGTTGGTGCAGATGGCCACGTTGTTGCGGCCCACCTTCTCGGTCTCGAACATCGAGTAGAAGCTGGCGACCTCGTAGGCCCAGACCGGCGGCAGGTCCAGGTACTTGGCCACGGCGGCGATCAGCTCGTCGGTCAGCCAGCCCTGGTTCTGCTCCTGGGCCGCATGCAGGCCCTGCAGCACGGCAGAGCGCTTGCGATCCGGCGGGAACTTGGACAGCCAGTGATCGATGTGAGCGCGGGTCTTGTCGCTCAGCACCACCATCGGGTCGACGTCGCGCGCCGCCTCGAAATTACCTGTCGCCTTCATCGGCCGACCTCAGCGAAATGCATAACGTGAAATTCCAGAAACTGCGGCGCCGGCTTGCGCCGGCTGCCTGCAGCGGGCGTTGGCGTAGCGGACGGCATTACCGGTCAACCTCGCCGAACACCAGGTCGTAGGTACCGATCATCGCCACCACGTCGGCCAGCATGTGGCCGCGCACGACCGAATCGATCGAGGACAGGTGGGCGAAGCCCGGCGCGCGCAGGTGCACGCGGAACGGCTTGTTGGCGCCATCGGAGACCAGGTAGCAGCCGAACTCGCCCTTCGGGGCCTCCACCGCCGAGTAGGTCTCGCCGGCCGGTACGCAGTAGCCTTCGCTGAACAGCTTGAAGTGGTGGATCAGCGCTTCCATGTCGTCCTTCATGTCCTCGCGCCTGGGCGGAGCGACCTTGAAGTTCTTCACCATCACCGGGCCCGGGTTGGCCTTCAGCCACGCCACGCACTGCTTGATGATGCGGTTGGATTCGCGCATTTCGGCAACGCGGACCAGGTAGCGGTCGTAGCAGTCACCTTCCTTGCCCAGCGGGATGTCGAAATCGACGGCATCGTACTTGGCGTACGGACGCTTCTTGCGCAGGTCCCAGGCAATGCCCGAGCCGCGCAGCATCACGCCGGTCATGCCCCACTGATGGGCCAGCTCGGGAGTGACCACGCCGATGCCGACGGTACGCTGCTTCCAGATACGGTTGTCGGTCAGCAGGGTTTCGTATTCGTCGATGCGCTTGGGGAACTCGACGGTGAAGTTCTCCAGGAAGTCCAGCAGCGAGCCTTCGCGCGAAGCATTGAGCTGCTTCAGCACCTTGCCCTTGTGCCAGCGCGATTCCTTGTACTTCGGCATGTGGTCCGGCAGGTCGCGGTAGACACCGCCCGGACGGTAGTACGCCGCGTGCATGCGCGCGCCGGAAACCGCTTCGTAGCAGTCCATCAGCTCTTCGCGTTCGCGGAAGGCGTACAGCATCACCGCCATCGCGCCCAGGTCGAGCGCGTTGGAGCCCAGCCACATCAGGTGGTTGAGGATGCGGGTGATTTCATCGTACATGGTGCGGATGTACTGGGCACGCTCCGGCGCCTCGATGCCCATCAGGGTCTCGATCGCGCGCACGTAGGCGTGCTCGTTGCACATCATCGACACGTAATCCAGGCGATCCATGTAGCCGATCGACTGGTTGAACGGCTTGGACTCGGCCAGCTTTTCGGTACCACGGTGCAGCAGACCCACGTGCGGGTCGGCGCGCATGATGGTTTCACCGTCCATTTCCAGGATCAGGCGCAGCACACCGTGAGCGGCCGGATGCTGCGGGCCGAAGTTCATGGTGTAGTTGCGGATTTCCTGCCGGCTTTCGGCGGCGTTGCTGGCGAACGCTTCGCCAGCCTGGTGTACGTGGCTCACTTCACTGCCTCCTGCGCGCGCTCACCTTCTGCGGTCTGCAGACGGGCGTCGTCGCGGATCACGCGCGGCACGCCGACACGCGGCTCCACCGAGGTGACCGGTTCGTAGATCACGCGCTTCTTTTCTTCGTCGTAGCGGACTTCGACATTGCCGATCAGCGGGAAATCCTTGCGGAACGGATGGCCGACGAAACCGTAGTCGGTCAGGATCCGGCGCAGGTCCGGGTGGCCTTCGAAGATCACGCCGTACAGATCGAACGCTTCGCGCTCGAACCAGTTCAGGCCCGGCCAGATGCCGGTCAGCGAGGACACCACCGGCAGCGCTTCGTCAGGGGCGAAGCAGCGCAGGTGCATCATCAGGTTGTGCTGGTACGAACGCAGCTGGGCGACCACGGCGAAGCGCTGGGTCGGCATGTGCTGCGGGCGGGCACCGTCGGCACCGTTTTCCTCGGTGGGGAACTCGCCCCACGCGAAGCGGCCCTGGGCCTTGCCTTCGACGCCACGGCTGAAGCCCTGCGAGGACACATCGGCGGTGTCCCACTCGTCGGAGCCGTAGCCAAGGTAGTCGACGCCGCACAGATCCACGGCCTGCTCGAAACCAAACTCGTCACGCAGCGCCAGGGCGGTGGCGTGCCACTCGGCGGCAGGCACTTCCAGCGTCACTTCGCCGCGGGGTTCGACCACGATGACCTTCGCACCAGCGAAACGTGCGGACAGTCGGTCGATGAAGGATGCTTGCTCTGCCATGGGGGCTTGGCGCGCTCTTGTCAGGTGAAGGGGTCAGCGGGCGATGGTCTGTGTACGCCAGATCTTCTTCTGCAGCTGCAGGATCCCGTACACCAGCGCCTCGGCGGTCGGCGGGCAGCCCGGGACGTAGACGTCCACCGGCACCACGCGATCACAGCCGCGCACCACAGAATAGGAGTAGTGGTAGTAGCCGCCACCGTTGGCGCAGCTACCCATCGAGATGACCCACTTCGGGTCCGGCATCTGGTCGTAGACCTTGCGCAGCGCCGGGGCCATCTTGTTGACCAGGGTGCCGGCCACGATCATCACGTCGGACTGACGCGGCGACGGGCGGAACACCACGCCGTAGCGGTCGAGGTCCAGGCGCGCGGCACCGGCGTGCATCATCTCGACGGCGCAGCAGGCCAGGCCGAAGGTCATCGGCCACATCGAGCCGGTGCGCGCCCAGTTCAGCAGTGCATCGACGCTGGTAGTGACGAAGCCCTTCTCCAGCAGCGGGTTGTCGCCTTCCGGCCGCAGGATGTCATCAACCCGGCCTTCCGGCGTGGGGTTGTTCATGAGGCCATCGAGAGTCTGAATCACTCCCATTCCAGCGCTCCCTTCTTCCAGACGTAAATGAAACCGAGGAACAGCATGCCGACGAACAGGCCCATGGTGATGAGCGAGCGGGCGCCCAGTTCCATGAAGACCTGGGTCCACGGCACGATGAAGATGATTTCCAGGTCGAAGACGATGAACTGGATCGCGATCAGGTAGTAGCGCACATCGAACTTCATGCGCGCGTCTTCGAAGGCCTCGAAGCCGCACTCGTACGGCGAGAGCTTTTCCAGATCGGGGCGGCGGGGACCGAGGAATCGACCAACCAGCATCAGCGTAACGCCGATACCGGTGGCAACGATCAGAAACAGCAGAGACGGCAAATATTCGGCCAGCACAGCGATTCTCTCTTGCCTCTGCCGCCGCGCCTGCAGGCGCTTTGGCATGGGGGAGTGGACGGGAATCTGCCTGGCGCCTTGCGCGCCAGACGAACCCGCTTTACTTACAAATGGTGCCCAAGAGGGGACTCGAACCCCTACGACTTGCGTCGCTACCACCTCAAGGTAGTGCGTCTACCAATTCCGCCACCTGGGCAAACGATCACATCAGACTATCTTCCCGATGCGCCGCGTATTGTAACCGGCTTCAGTGTTTCTGGGAGCCTTCCGAAGGCTTTTCTTCACCAGAAACCGAAGATTCCGCCTGAGCCGGCACATTCGCCGCCGGAACCGGGGCGGCCGGGACCGCATCGGCCTTCGGAACGGCCGGCAGTTCGCCCGCCGGAGCCGCCGGCGCGCTGGCCGCCGGGGCGGACATCAGGCCCAGATCCTGGTCGGCCGCCGGGCGGCTGCCGTGACCGGCATACCAGGCCATGAAGAGACTGATGCCGAAGAACACCACGGCCAGCCACTTGGTCGACTTGGACAGGAAGTTCGAGGCGCCGCGCGCACCGAACACCGTGCCCGAGGCACCAGCACCAAAGCCCGAACCTGCCGCCGCACCCGAGCCACGCTGCATCAGGATCAGCGCGATCATGGCCACAGCGACCAGCACGTAGACGACATTGAGGATCAACATCAGCATTGGAAACCGCCCTCGGACAATACTTCTAGGATTAGTTCGCGGCCGCCGCCCGTGCGATGGCCAGGAAGTCCGCGGCCACCAGGGAGGCGCCGCCGACCAGCCCACCATCGACATCCGGCTGCGCGAACAGTTCCCCGGCATTGTCGGGCTTCACGCTACCGCCGTAAACAATGGGCAGTGAATCAGCGATTCTAGCATCGATGCGCGCGACTTCGCCACGGATGAACGCGTGCACCTGCTGTGCCTGTTCCTTGCTGGCGGTACGGCCGGTACCGATGGCCCAGACCGGCTCGTAGGCGACCACAGCATTGGCGAAACCTGCCGCGCCGACCAGCTCCAGCACCGGCGCCAGCTGGCTGGCGATGACCGCTTCGGTCTGCCCGGCCTCGCGCTGTTCCAGGGTCTCGCCCACGCACAGCACCGGCACCAGGCCGGCGTGCTGGGCGGCGGCGAACTTGCGCGCGACCAGCTCGCTGCTCTCATGGTGGTACTGGCGGCGCTCGGAATGGCCGACCAAGCCGTAGCGGGCCCCAACCTCGACCAGCATGGCCGCGCAGACCTCGCCGGTGTAGGCGCCCTTCTCGTTGCTGCTCACGTCCTGCGCGCCGAAGGCCAGGCCGGTCTCGCCGAAGTCCTCGACCAGCTCCCCCAGGTAGGGCAGCGGCGGCAGGATCACCACGTCCACCCCCTCCAGCGGAAGCCCGGCGGCCACCTGCCCCAGCAGTTCATTGGCGAATTGACGGCTGCCATGCAGCTTCCAGTTTCCGGCGACGATCTTGCGGCGCATGAGCGGGTGGCTCCTGTGTGAAGTCAGCCGGTCATGATACCCGTTACGGCAAAAATCCGTTTCCGTGTAAGCGGTTACATGGATTTTCAGCCAACGGCGCAGCGCCTCGTGGCGGGAGTTTGGTTGGGTTGGTCGCGGAAAGCCCGGTTGGATTGGCGGGCTTGGCCGGGCGGGTGGGGATGGCGGGGGACGCCGTAAACTCGTCCCTGGGGGCTTGGCCGCGGCATCCCCACCCGCCCGGCCTCTGACACATTCCAGCGGTTCCGCCCGCCACGGAAAGAAAAAAGAAGAGCAAATGCAAAAGCGGCATTGCGGGTGGCTGCCGGGTTGGACCAGCCCCTACCCCACTTCGATCCGACAGATCTCATCCACGCAAGGCCTGGATCTACCGCGTCGACCAAGGTCGACACCCACCGGGAATCGCGATTTACCCACCGTCACCGGGAAACTGTCGAAGGCGGGGAGGTGTCGGATGGCGGGGTGTCCGCGGCAGGATGCCGCGGCCAAGCCCCCAGGGATGGGTCCACGGCGTCCCCGCCATCCGACACCTCCCCGCCTCCCCACGGAACACCCCAGAGCCGCTTTGGCTTTGGCTTTGGCTTTGACTTTGGCTTTGGCCTCTGCGGGTGCAGGGTGCAGCCCTGCAAAGAAAAAGGCCGCCTTTCGGCGGCCTCACTTCTCTTTACTTCAGCTTGATCTCGCGCAGGCGCTCCTCGAGGAAGCCGTGGGCGGTGATCGGCTCCGGGTACCGGCTCGGGTTCTCCGGGGTGATGCACGAGGGCAGCACGTCGATCAGGAAGTCCGGGTTCGGGTGCAGGAAGAACGGCACCGAGTAGCGCGGCTGGCGCGCCAGCTCGCCCGGGGGATTGACCACGCGGTGGATGGTCGACGGATACACGTGGTTGGTCAGGCGCTGCAGCATGTCGCCGATGTTGACCACAATGGTGTCCGCGTCTGACGTGAACGGCACCCACTCGCCATCATGCGACTGCACTTCCAGGCCTGCGGCACTGGCACCGACCAGCAGGGTGATGAAGTTGATGTCGCCATGGGCACCAGCACGCACGTTCGGGATGTCGTCGGTGGTGATCGGCGGGTAGTGGATCGGGCGCAGGATCGAGTTGCCGAAGTTGGTCTTGTCGGCGAAGAAGTCTGCCGGCAGGCCGATATGCAGGGCCAGCGCCGACAGGACGCGCGACCCCAGGTTGTCCAGTGCCTGGTACAGGCCATAGCCGCGCTCACGGAAGCCCTCGACCTCGGTCGGCCACAGGTTCGGCGCCATCACATCGCGGTACTTGGAGTCGTCGGCGATCTCGCGGCCGATGTGCCAGAACTCCTTCAGGTCGAAGTGCTTGGAGCCCTTGGCCGTCTCCACCCCAAACGGGGTGTAGCCGCGGGCGCCGCCGCTGCCGGCCACGTGGTACTTGCGCTTGACCTCTTCGGGCAGGGCGAAGAAGGCCTTGAAGGCATCGTAGGCCGCATCGATGTCGGCCTGCGGAATGCCGTGGTTGCGGATGCCCGCGAATCCCCATTGGCGGTAGGCCGCGCCCAGCTCGGCCACGAAGGCCTCGCGGTCGCTGTCGAAACGGGTGATGTCGAGGGTGGGGATCTGGCTCACAGCGGTTCCTGGCTTGTCATTGGGTCTGGGGGGCCAGCGCATTCATGGCCCACCTGAACATTGTGACAGATCGCCCGGGGGACGCCACCCGATACGAAGAAACAAACAGATACAATGCGCGACCCGCGCGCGGCCCCACGATTCTGTCACCCCGGGGATCCCGCCGCCTGCATCACCCGCCGCCCCAGTCCCTCATGCGCCCTGCTCCCTCTGCCGACACCGCCCTGCCCTCCGGCCCCGCACGCCACTGGCGCCGCCTGGCCTGGTGGTCGCTGTTCGTGGCCGGCAACGCGCTGCTGGCCATGGCGATCACGCTCGGCAACGTACCGCTGGCCGACAACCCGGGGGGCAGCGTGGGCCTGGCCTATCTGGCCGTTGCCCTGCCCGGTCACCTGCTGGCATTCGGCGCCCTCGCCGGCCTGCTGCCGCTGCTGATGGGCCTTTGGCCGCGCAGCGCACGCCCCCTGAGCCTCAGCGCCCTGCTGCTGCAGGGCCTGTGGCTGTGCCTGTTGCTGGTTGATGCAAAGGTTTTCACTCTGTATCGGTTTCACCTCAATGCCATGGTGGTGAACATGGTGTTCGGCGGTGCGCTGCAGGACCAGGTCGCGTTGTCGTGGAAGACCTGGCTGCAGGCCGGACTGCTGGTGGCCGCCATCTTCACGGCTGAAGGACTGTTGGCCTGGGCATGCTGGAAGCTGCTGCCCGCCCGGCCGCGCCGCCGCCGGGTCCTGCAGGGGTGGGCCATCGTTGCGCTGCTGATGGCCGGCGGCCAAGCCGCCACGGCCTATTACGATGCCCGCGGCGACCGTGCCGTCATCGCGCAGTGGAACTACCTGCCCTGGGCACAGCCGATCACCGCCAAGAGCTTCATGCGCAGGCTCGGGGTCATAAGCGAACAGCAGGCGGGCCTGCCCGACCCGCGCCATGCGCAGCTGCTGTATCCGCTCCAGCCCCTGCGTTGCCAGAACCCACACCGCCCCAATGTGCTGATGGTGGTGCTGGAATCGCTGCGCCAGGACGTGCTGACGCCGCAGCTGATGCCCAACACGTCGGCGCTGGCGCAGGACGCGCGCGTGTTCGATCGCCATTTCAGCACCGGCAATGCCACCCGCTACG
Organism: Stenotrophomonas sp. YJH_SMC_33; assembly: GCF_059372295.1. Taxonomy (NCBI): domain Bacteria; kingdom Pseudomonadati; phylum Pseudomonadota; class Gammaproteobacteria; order Lysobacterales; family Lysobacteraceae; genus Stenotrophomonas; species Stenotrophomonas sp. YJH_SMC_33. Next base: position 121,939 of record NZ_JCAFVJ010000003.1, on the reverse strand, counting down.
GCCTGTTCGGCCTGCTCTACGGCCTGCCCGGCGGCTACTGGCAGAGCATGCTGGACGAACAGCGCGGCTCGCAGCTGTTCCAGGTGCTGGGCCAGCAGGGCTACGACCTGCACCTGTACGGCAGCGCGCCGTTGTACAGCCCGGAATTCGATCGCACGGCATTTGCCGATGTGCGCGACCGGCTGCACCAGGGCCCTTCCGCCCTGACCCCCGACAAGCGCGACGCAGCCATCGTCGCCGCGCTGCGGAATGACATCCGCAGCAGCCAGGCGGCGCAGCACCCATGGTTCGGCTTCGTGTTCCTCGACGCCACCCACGCCGGCTACCACCTGCCCGCCAGCTACCCACCGGTAGCCACGCCGATGGCCAAGGAGATCGACTTCCTGTCCTTCGGCCCGGACCACGACCCGACGCCGGAACTCAACCGCTACCGCACTGCCGTGCACTATGCCGACAGCCTGATCGGTTCGCTGCTGGACGACCTGCGCGCGCAGGGCCTGGCCGAGGACACCATCGTGCTGGTCACCGGTGACCATGCCGAAGAGTTCAACGACCTCAAGCTGAACTACTGGGGCCACAACGGCAACTTCTCCGATTACCAGCTGCAGGTCCCGTTCGTGCTGCATTGGCCAGGCAGGGCCGCTGGCCGCGACGTCCGCACCAGCTCGCACGAAGACTGGGTACCGACGCTGATGCGCCATGCGCTGGGCTGCGAGAACGCATTGACGGACTTCAGTACCGGCCAGGACCTGCTGGCCACGCCCGCCGCCAGCGAACGTGCACTGGTGGTGGAGAGCTGGTCGCAACGCGCTGTACGCCATGGCGATGCCATCTACGTATTCGACAAGTTCGGCAACGCCACCGCGCTCGACCGGCACTACCGCCCGCTGCCGCAGCAGGCTCCGGACGCCGCAGCCATCCGCTCTGCATGGGAAGCGCTGACCCGCTTCCGCAACCGCTGATCTTCAAGGACCGATCCTGCATGAACCGTCCTCTGCGCATCCTGCATACCGAAGCCGCCAAGGGAATGGGCGGGCAGGAGATCTACATCTTCCGGCACATGCAGGTGATGCGCGCGCGTGGCCATGAGGTGTCATTGCTGTGCCAGCCCGATGCACGCCTGGCCACACTGGCACGCGAGGACGGATTCACCGTGCATACGCTGCGCATGGGTGGCCTGGCACGCCTGCTGCGCGGCATGTGGTCGGTATCGCGGCTGGTGCGCCGCGAACGCTTCGACGTGGTCAATACCACCAGCCGCCGCGATGCGCTGATCGCCGCCGCCGGTGCACGCCTGGGCGGCACGCCGCTGGTGGTGCGCTCGCGCCATCTGATGAGCCCGGTCAACTCGTTGCTGACCTATACCAAGCTTCCACACCGGGTGCTGACCGTCAGCAGCTTCGTCAAGCAACTGCTGGTCGACCGCGGCATTCCAGCCGAGCGCATTGGTATCGTGCCGCCGATCGCGGTGCCTCCACGCTGGAGTGATATCCGCAAGGCCGATCCTTGGCAGTGCCTGCAGGACGTACGCGCGGAAGTGCGTGCCGAGCTTGGCTTCGGCGAGCAGGACATCGTGGTCGGCTGCGTGGCCGTGCTGCGTGAGCCCAAAGGCCATGCCGACCTGCTGCAGGCGATGGTGCCGCTGTGCAAAGCCAACCCGGACCTTCACCTGGTGATTGTCGGTGATGGCCAGGCCGTGACGGAACGACTGCAGGCGATGTGCGCCGAGCACGGGCTGCAGCGCCAGGTCCACCTGCTCGGCTACCGCGATGGAGCCTGCAGGCTGATGGCCGGCTTCGACATCTTCGCACTGGCTTCGCACAAGGAAGCGGCCGGCACCGTATTCCTGGAAGCGGCCTACGTGGGCGTACCGATCGTCGCCACGCGGGTGGGCGGCGTGCCGGAAATGGTGATCGATGGCAGCAATGCGATTCTCACCCGTTTGGGTGACAATGCCGCCCTGACAGGTGCATTGCGCCTGCTGGTGGACGACCCGGAACGGCGACGGCAGATGGGGCGCGCTGGCTGGGAGTGGATGCACGGCGCACATCGCTTCACGCCGGACGGCCACGGTGAAGCGACCGAACACTACTACCACCAGTGGCTGAAGGAGCTGGGACATGGCTGATGCACGAACCGTTCCGGTGCTGATGCACCACCACGTCAGCCCTTCGCCGGGCATGATCACCGTGTCGCCGGAGAACTTCGAAAGCCAGATTGCGTGGCTGGCAGCCAATGGCTGGACCTCACTGACGCTGGAGCAGTACGCCGGCTTCCTGGCCGGCAAGCCGGTGCCGCGCAAGTCGATCGTCATCACCTTCGACGATGGCTATCTCGACAACTGGGTGTATGCGCACCCGATCCTGCAGAAGTACGGCATGCACGCGGTGGTGTTCGTGGTCACCGGCTGGATGGGCGAAGGCCCGGAACGTCCGCACGCCGGCATTGCCGGCGCGGCACTGCCGTCGACGCCGGACCATCGTGGCTGCGAAGCGGCGATCTACGAGCAGGACCGCAGCGACGACGTGATGATGCGCTGGAGCGAAGCACGCGCGGCCATTGCCGCCGGCACCTTCGAAGTGCATTGCCATACCCACACCCACACCCGCTGGCTGCGCCGCGACGATCTGGACCGTGCGCAGCGCCGTGCGGGCCTCAGCCGGGATCTGGCGATCTCGCGCGACGTCCTGCAGGACAAGCTCGGCGAGGTGTCCGATACGCTGTGCTGGCCCTACGGCGATTTCGACCAGGACCACATCGAGGTGGCACGCGAGCAGGGCTTCCGCTACCTGCACACCACCCACCCGTTCGGCCGCAACGTGGTCGGCGGTGATCCGGAGCGGATCTACCGCTTCGCGATCCGCAACCGCCCGGCCAGCTGGCTGCGCAAGCGCATCGCGCAGAGCTACAACCCGCTGATCGCGCCACTGTTCAATGGCTTCAAAGCGCGCCAGAAGAAGATGGTGCCGGGGCCATAAGCACCACGCCCCTGCCGGTTGAATGAAAAACGCCCCGGCTTTGCGGGGCGTTTTTCGTTGGTGCGTATGTGCACGCGCTTCAGGCAGCGGCTTCACGCACCGCTGCGGACAGGCGGTCCAGCGTGTCCTGCATCAGCGTGGCGTCATCGGCCTCGACCGTGACCCGCACCACCGGCTCGGTACCGGACGGGCGCAGGAACGCGCGGCCACGGCCGGCGACAGCCTGCTGCGCCACAGCCAGCGCGGACTGCACGCTTTCAGACTGCACCGCAGTCTTGGCCGGGACATTGCCCAGACGCACGTTCACGGTCTTCTGCGGTACCCGCACAAGGCCCTTCAGCGCCTGGCGCAGGGTCTGCCCACTGTTGCGCAGCGCGACCAGCACCTGCAGGGCGCTGACGATGCCGTCCCCCGTGGTGGCGCGGTCCAGGCACAGCAGGTGGCCGGAGGCTTCACCGCCGAGCACACCACCGCCTTCGATCAGCGCCTGGTGCACGTAGCGATCGCCGACATTGCTGCGAACGAATGGAATCTGCAGGTCGGCGAGGGCCTTCTCGATGCCATAGTTGCTCATCAGCGTGCCGACCACCGGGCCGCGCAGGCGGCCTTCGGCCTTCCAGGCACGGGCCAGGATGTACAGCAGGTCATCGCCATCGACCGGGTTGCCCTGGTCGTCGGCCATCAGCACGCGGTCGCCATCACCATCGAAGGCGATACCGAGATCGGCGCCGGTCTCGCGGACCTTGGCCGCAAGGTTGTCGATATGGGTGGAGCCCACGCCGGCGTTGATGTTGATGCCATTGGGCTCGGCGCCGATGCCGATCACCTCGGCACCCAGTTCGCGGAACAGCAGCGGCGCGATCTGGTAGGTGGCACCATGCGCGCAATCCAGCACCAGGCGCAGGCCACGCAGATCGAATGTGCGCGGCACGCTGGCCTTGCAGAATTCGATGTAGCGGCCGACCGCTTCGCGTGCACGGAATGCCTTGCCCAGCTTTTCCGATTCGGCGGTGGTGAACGGAACGTCCAGCGCCGCCTCCAGGGCCAGCTCGGTGGCATCGTCGAGCTTCTCGCCCTGGGCCGAGAAGAACTTGATGCCGTTGTCGTAATGCGGGTTGTGCGAGGCGCTGATGACGATGCCGGCGTCCACGCCCAGCGTGCGGGTCAGGAACGCCACCGCCGGGGTCGGCATCGGACCCAGCAGCTGCACGTCGGCACCGGCGGCGACCAGGCCGGCCTCCAGCGCCGCCTCGAACATGTAGCCGGAAATGCGGGTGTCCTTGCCGATCACCACGATCGGCCGGCGTCCGTCCTGGCCACGCTGGGCGAGCAGGACACGGCCCAGCGCATTGCCCAGGCGCAGCACGAAGTCGGCCGAGATCACGCCCTGCCCGACCCGGCCACGGATGCCGTCCGTGCCGAAGTACTTGCGGGCACCCATCAGGCTACCTGCGGCGCGGGCTGCCGACCCAGCATGGCGAGCAGATCGGACAGGCGGTCGCGCAGTTCGCGGCGATCGCAGATCTGGTCGATGGCACCGTGCTCCAGCAGGAACTCCGAACGCTGGAAACCTTCCGGCAGCTTCTCGCGCACGGTCTGCTCGATCACGCGCGGGCCGGCGAAGCCGATCAGTGCCTGCGGTTCGGCGATGTTGATGTCGCCCAGCATCGCGAACGACGCCGAAACGCCGCCGGTGGTCGGATGGGTCAGCACCGAGATGTACGGCAGCCCGGCTTCACGCAGCTTGCCCAGCGCAGCGGAGGTCTTGGCCATCTGCATCAGCGAGAACAGGCCTTCCTGCATGCGCGCGCCGCCACTCTGCGAGAAGCACACGTAAGGCGCACCGATCTCGACCGCGGTTTCTGCGGCGAGCGCGAAACGCTCGCCCACCACCGAGCCCATCGAGCCCCCCATGAAGGCGAAGTCGAACGACGAGGCGACCAGCGCACGGCCCTTGAGCAGGCCGCGCATGGCGATCAGCGCGTCGTATTCGCCGGTGTTCTTCTGCGCGATCTTGATGCGCTCGCTGTACTTCTTCTGATCCTTGAACTTGAGCAGGTCGGTCGGTCCCAGGCGCGCACCGATCTCGGTGGTGCTGTCGGCATCGAACAGGGCCGCCAGGCGCGCACGCGCGCGGATCGCCATGTGGTGGCCGCACTTCGGGCAGACCTCCAGGTTCTCTTCCAGTTCCGGACGGTACAACGCGCTGCCGCAGTTGCTGCACTTTTCCCACAGGCCCTCGGGGACACTGCGCTTCTTGCTGGGGGTGTTGTCGGTGCGGATGCCGGACGGCATCAACTTGCTGAGCCAACTCATGCGGGAGGACACTTCCGTTCAGGGCGGCCCATGGGCCGCAAAGGCGGACAGTCTAGCTCCGCTTTCCCCGGCCGTGCACCCCCTTGCCAGCTACGGGGCAGCCGGAAAAACCATGCTGGGACGTACGTTTAGGTGCTGCGCGGTGCCGGCCGCTGGCCGGCGGCCCTGCACGCGGGTGGGTACGGACGATGCCGGCCAGCGGCCAGCATTACCGCTACGCGTCCAGCGCCTGCCGCAGCGGGGCGAGGAACGCCCGCGCACGCTGGGCCGCGTCTTCAGCCGAGCCCGCTTCGGCCAGCGCCGCCACCAGCGCACTTCCGACCACCACGCCATCCGCCTGGCGGGCCATGGCTGCGGCACTGCCGGCGTCCTTGATGCCGAAGCCCGCCACCACCGGCACCGAGGCGCGCGCGCGCAACGCCTGCAGGCGGGCGCTGGCGGCGTCGCTGTCCAGGCGCTCGGAGGCGCCGGTCACGCCGGCAAAGCTGACGTAATAAAGGTAGCCACGAGCCAGGGCCAGCAGCTTGTCGGCACGCGCCTGGCTGGTGGTCGGCGACGCCAGCAGGACCAGCGCCAGGCCCGCTGCATCGAAGGCCTGCTGCGCTTCAACGGCTTCTTCCGGCGGAAGGTCGACCAGCAGCACCCCGTCCACGCCAGCCTGCACGGCCGCCCCGGCGAAGGCAGCGTAGCCGTGGATCTCCACCGGGTTCAGGTAGCCCATCAGCACCACCGGGGTGTGCGCATCACGCTCCCGGAACTGCGCCACCGCCTGCAGCACATAGCGGCTGCCGGCTCCCCGCGCCAGCGCGCGTTCGGAACTACGCTGGATGGTCGGGCCATCGGCCATCGGATCGGAGAACGGCACGCCCAGTTCAATCACGTCGGCACCAGCATCGACCAGCGCGTGCATGACCGGCACGGTGGCTTCCAGCGAGGGATCACCTGCGGTGATGAAGGGAATCAGCGCCTTGCGCTGCTGTTCGCGCAGGCGCTGGAAGCAGGCATCGAGTCGGGATACGGACATGTCAGGTACATCCTTCGATCAGGTCAACGGCGCCGCTGGCGCCCCAGTACATTCGGGAGATGGTGCCGTCGACGATCTCCACACGGATCGCCAGGTCGGAACCGGGGTCCTGCCAGAGCAGGCTCTCGCCGGCCTCCGCATCATCACCATAGGGTTGCGTGGAAACGCCCTTGGGCAACTGCTGGAAGGCCTGCGCGCGTGGCATGCCCAGATGAAGGCCGAACGGCCCAGGCTGCAGCACCACCTGGCCGGAATCGTCGATGGGGGCCAGGTCGAAGCGCACCACGTCGCCGTCCTGCACCATCATCGCCACGCCCTCGGGCAGCGTGCCGCGCTCGTAGTACTCGCAACGCCCAGCGGTCGACTCGCCCAGCCCGGCCGAGTGCCACTGCGCCTCGCCCTGCAGTTCGCTGAAGGGCTGGCCGATCAGCACCTCACCGGCATGGTCCAGGGCCACCGACACCACCGCCCGGGCCGCCTGGTCCTCGCCGCCATCGCCTGCCGTGAACATCGCCGGGCCCTCGATCGGGCGATGTGCGGCCTCATCGTCGTTGCTGGCCGGTTCGCGTGCCGGGGCGATCGCCGCGGGGGCGGCCGGGGCCGGGGCAAGCACCGGTGGATCGGGCGGCGTGCAGCCGCCCATGCCGATCACCAGCACCAGCGCCCCGCCGTGGCGCAGCACGTGATTCACAGCACAAGCCCTTCGCGCGCGGCGATGGTGTGCACGTCCTTGTCGCCGCGGCCGGACAGGTTGCACAGCACGATCTGGTCACGCGGACGCTCACGCGCCAGCTTGATTGCCTGTGCCAGCGCATGGCTGGATTCCAGCGCGGGCAGGATGCCCTCGGTATGCGCCAGCAGATGGAAGGCCTGCAGCGCTTCCTCGTCGGTGATGCCGAGGTAGCGCGCGCGGCCGGTATCGGCCAGGAACGCGTGCTCCGGGCCGACGCCCGGATAGTCCAGGCCGGCCGACACCGAATGGGTCTCGATGATCTGGCCGTCATCGTCGCACAGCACGTACGTGCGGTTGCCGTGCAGCACGCCGGGGCGGCCTGCCGCGATGGAGGCGGCATGGCGACCGGTACTGATGCCATCACCGGCGGCTTCGGCGCCGACGATCTCGACCTGGCGATCGTTGAGGAAGGCGTGGAACAGGCCGATGGCGTTGCTGCCGCCGCCGACGCAGGCGGTGATCGCATCGGGCAGGCGGCCGTACTCGGCCAGCATCTGCTCACGCGCTTCGCGGCCGACGATGGCATTGAAGTCGCGCACCATGCGCGGGTACGGGTCCGGTCCAGCCACGGTGCCGATGATGTAGAAGGTGTCCTGCACGTTGGTCACCCAGTCGCGCATCGCTTCGTTGAGCGCGTCCTTCAGGGTGGCCGAGCCGGAGGTGACCGGCACCACCGTCGCACCGAGCAGCTTCATGCGGTAGACGTTGATCTTCTGCCGCTCGATGTCGGTGGCGCCCATGTAGACCACGCATTCCAGGCCCAGACGCGCGGCAACGGTGGCACTGGCCACGCCATGCTGGCCGGCACCGGTCTCAGCGATGATGCGCTTCTTGCCCATGCGTGCGGCCAGCAGTGCCTGGCCGATGGTGTTGTTGATCTTGTGCGCACCGGTGTGGTTCAGGTCCTCGCGCTTGAGCAGGATCTGCGCGCCGCCGACGTGATCGCTCAGGCGCTGGGCGTGATAGATCGGGCTCGGCCGGCCCACGTAGTGCGCCAGGTCGCGGTCATAGGCCGCCTGGAACGCGGGGTCCTGGCGGGCCTGGTCATAGGCCTGGGCCAGTTCCTGCAGCGGGCCGACCAGGGTTTCGGCGACGAAGCTGCCGCCGTAGCGGCCGAAGTGGCCCTGGGCATCCGGGAAGGCGTGGTAGTCGGCAATGGGGGAGGCAGACATGGATACGACCGGTGGTTCAGACAGGTGGATACTCTAGCGCACGGGTCATGACCGGAAAATGGATATTATCTGGCACATATCGTCAGGAAATCTCACGTGAGCCGCTCCCTGCTGCCTCCCCTCAATGCGCTGCGCGCGTTCGAAGCCACTGCCCGCCTTGGCGGCGTCGGGCGCGCCGCACAGGACCTGCACGTCACCCACGGCGCGGTCAGCCGGCAACTGAAGCTGCTGGAGGATCATCTGGGCCTGGCGCTGTTCCAGCGTGCCGGTCGCGGCCTGCGCCTGACCGCTGCGGGCACGCGCCTGCAGGCAGCGTGCAGCGAGGCCTTCGCCGGGATCGAAGGCTGCGTGCGCGAGCTGCGGCGGCCCGCGGCCTCCCCAGCACTGGTACTGGGCTGCAGCGGCAGCGTTCTGGCGCGCTGGATGATTCCGCGCCTGCCCGTGCTGCAGGCCGCCCTGCCCGGCGTGCGCCTGCAGTGGTCGGCGCTGGACGGCAGTTTCACCGAAGCGCAGGCGGCGCTGGACGCCGTGCTGTTGCTGGCGCAGGGACCGTGGCCACGCGGCTGGCAGGTCCGCGAGCTGGCACCGGAACGGGTCGGTGTGGTGGTGGCCCCGTCACATCCGGCGGCGCAGCGCCTGCGGCAGGCACCGCCCTCGGCACTGCTGCAGGAAACCGTGCTGCACACCACGTCACGTCCACAGGCTTGGCCCGCCTGGGCGCAGGCACACCGCCTGGACCCGTCAAAGCTGCAGCTGGGCACCGCTTTCGAACATCTCTATTACCTGCTGGAAGCAGCCGTGGCCGGGCTGGGCCCGGCAATCGCGCCCGAGCCGCTGGTGGCCGAAGATCTGGCAGCAGGCCGGCTGGTCGCACCGTGGGGGTTTGCGGCCACCGGCGGCTTCTGGGTGCTGGCGCGGCCGGATGGCCCGGCCGATGCACGGGTAGACGCCCTGGCCGACTGGGCAGCAGCGCAACTGCGATGAGACGAGGCCCCGGGCGGCATTCACCTCCCGGAGCCGGCAACGCAGGCCTCAGCGACCGCCCATCGCGACCCGCTGCTGCTCCTCATGCACCTGCTGCTGGTGCGACGGATCTGCCAGCAGCTTGGCACTGGTCTGCTCCAGCGACGGCGGCGCCTGGGCCAGATCGACAGCGGTGCGGAAGCCCGGCGTCGTGCCCATCACGAACGGCTTGCCATCCTGCACCGTGATGCTCTGCAGCTTGTGGGCCGCGTCGATACCGTCCTGCTTTGCATGCAGGGTGATATTGGCCGCAGCCTCTTCGGAAAACACGCTGGGAAGCTTGCTGCGGCCAGCGTTGTGCAGTGCGTGGTCCGGATGCGATGCATCGTTGAGCGACGGCCCTTTGGACACAGCCGCTGCGGGTTCATGACCCTGCACATGCCCCGCCGCCAGGGCGGCAGCGGTGTGGCGACCGACGATGCCGTCGGCGGACAGTCCCTGGTTGAGGGTCTGCTGCAAGGCTCACCGTCGACGATGACATCCCGGCGCCCCTCAGGTGACGCGGATCACTCCAGGACGGTGCAATCGGCGCGCCGCACTTCCTCGACGAAGGTGCGCATCTTGTAACCGTCCTTGATGCCCGGCTCCAGTTCGATACCGCTGGAGACGTCCACCCCCCACGGCAGCGTCGCCAGCACGGCGTCGTAGACGTTTTCCGGGTTCAGGCCACCGGCCAGCAGGAACGGCCGATGCAATCCGGTCGGGACGCGGCCCCAGTCGAACGCCACGCCGGTGCCGCCACCGCCACCCGGCGCGTGGCTGTCGAACAGGAAGCCGGCAGCGCTGGGATAACGCAGTTGCAGGGTGCGGGCATTGACCTCTTCGCGCCCCCCCATGGCAATCGCCTTCAGGTACGGCATGTTGAAGCTGCGGCAGAAGCTCTCGTCCTCCTCGCCATGGAACTGCAGCAGCGTCGGTCGTACCGTGCGCAGCACCTCGCGCACTTCTTCCTTGCTGTTGTTGCGGAACAGCGCAACCACGTCGACCATCGGCGCGATTGCCTGGCGCATCGCGCGCGCCTCGGCAGGCGCGACCCGGCGGCTGCTCTCGCGGGCAAAGATGAAACCCACTGCGTCCACGCCCAGCTCACCGGCCAGACGGACATCGCCGGCGCGGGTCATTCCACAGAACTTGATGCGTGTACGGTAGTAGGAACGGCTCATAGCGTGACCTCGGCGGGCAGATGCCAGTTGTCGGGGTACAGGGGCCCAAGGAACACCAGGCCCTGCGGCGGTGCGGTGGGACCAGCTACGGTGCGGTCGCGCCCAGCCAGCAGTTCGGCGATCCATTCCACCGGTTTTTCGCCGCTGCCCACCAGGATCAACGATCCGACGATATTGCGGACCATGTGATGAAGAAATGCATTGCCACGCACTGCGACTTCGATCACTTCGCCCTGGCGGCTGACCTGCAATGACTGCAGCTCACGCCGGGCATGCAGCGCCTGGCACTGCACCGAACGGAACGCGCTGAAATCGTTCTCGCCGAGCAGGGCCTGGCCGGCGGCGTGCATCAGGGTCTCGTCCAACGCGCGGCGCTCCCAGCTCAGGGTCTGCCGGTCCAGCGCGGGCCGCACCTCGCGGTTGAGCAGCCGATAGCGGTAGCGGCGCGCACGTGCCGAGAAGCGCGCATGAAAATCATCGGCCACCGGCACGCACCAGCGCACCGCGATCGAACGCGGCAGGCGGGTGGTGGTGCCGAGCATCCAGGCGCGCGGGTCACGCACCACGTCAGTGTCGAAATGCACGACCTGGCACTGGCCGTGCACACCGGCATCGGTGCGGCCGGCGCAGACCACCTGCAGCGGCGCATCCGCCACCGATGACAGGGCCTGCTCGAGGCTGGCCTGCACGCTGGGACCACCCTCGCCCAGGTTCTGCCAGCCCCTGAAATCGCTGCCGTCGTACTCGACGCCAAGCGCATAACGCATGTGCTACCTCGATGTTGCGGGTGGGGCGGCGCTCAGGCCGGATCGCGTTCGGACCAGACCGCCAGTTCGTTGCCACCGGGCTCGACGAACTGGAAGCGGCTGCCACCGGGGAAGGAAAACACCGGGCGTACGATCTGGCCGCCGGCGTCGCGCACGGCGGCCTCGACCGGAGCCAGATCGTCGGCATACAGCACCAGCAGCGGTGCACCGCTGTCGTCGGCCCGCTGCGGCTGGCCACGGAAGAAGCCGCCCTGCAGGCGGCCATCGTCGAAAGCCGTGTAGTCGCTGCCGTAGTCGACGAATGACCAGCCGAACGCCGTTTCGAAAAAGGCACGGCTGGCGGCCGGGTCGCTGGAGGCGAATTCAACGTAGTCGATACGGCGCTCGCGGCTCATGGCAGGGTCCTTGTCGGCGGGTTCGGTCACGGCAGGCGGGCAAGCAGTTCGCGGGCCTGCGCCTGGCTGTGCAGGTCACCGCCCTCGGCCACTTCCAGCAACAAGGTGCGCGCCGTCTGCGCGTCACCCAGATCGAGGTAGGCAATGGCCAGTTCCAGGCGCTCCTGGCCGGCACGTGGCGACCAGCCCGCGTCATCGGCAGGCGCGGGTGCGCTCGACGCGGTGTCGTCGGAATGAGCAGCCTCGGTGCTGCCACGGTCGATGCCGTCGATGGCTTCGGGACCTGCGGCATCCGCCGGAGACGGGTTCTCATGCGCGTCGGCCGGCAGATCGAACACCCCGCGGAACTGCGGCTGCCGTTCGGCATGCAGTGCGTAGTCTGGCACCACCACTTCGGCCGGCACCTGCGGTACAACGCTATCGTCCTGCAGCGGCTCGGCCGGGACCACCTCGTCGCCGGTGGTTGCGGGATCGTCCCAGCGCGGCAGATCGGTCAACGCTTCGGGCAATGCCACCGCGTCCTGGTCGCGCAGCGTGTCGGCCTCCTGGTCGGCCCGCACCGCGTGCTCAGCGGTGGGTTCGGCGACCACCACGTCGTGCACTTCGGTTCCGGTCGCCCACGCAGGCATCGCCGGTTCCTGGCGGCCGTTGCCGGCATCAGGCGACGACCACGAGGACTGCTCGGCCAGCGCATCCAGCGCGGCACCTGCCGGCACCGCTGCGGCCAGGCCGGCGGCATCGTCTTCCTCACGCAGCGGCGGCAACGGCGACGGCTTGCGACGACGCAGCAGCCAGGCCGCCCCCGCCACCAGCAGCAGTACCGGCAGCCCCAGCCAGTACCACGGTGTCGCCGCATCACGAGCACCCGGCGCCTGCGCCAGGCGCTGCTGCGCAGCGGCCAGGTCGTTGTCCTTCATCGCGATCAGCGACTGCTGCTGTTCCCTGAGTTTCTCCAGGTCGGCCACGCGCTGCTTCAGCTCGCCGATCTCGGCATCACGGGTGGCGATGTCCTCACGCGCCTGACGCAGTTGTTCGTTGCCCAGCATGTCGCCCTCGCTGCCGGCAGCTGTGCCGGTGGTTGTGCCCGCGTGCGCGGCGTCTGACGCCAGCGCCGGAGCGATCTCAAGCCGTGGCCCGTTGGCCGCAGCCGGGGAAGAAGCGTTCGTGGCTGCCGCCCTGGCAACCGGTGCGAGCATGCCCGCCGGTTGCGGCACGGTACGCGCCTGACGCCATTGCGCGGCGTGCTCGCGCACCAGCGTCGCCGCTTCGGCGGCGTCGACCGCCGCAAGCGCATCGCTGCCCGGCATGCGCAGCACCGCGCCCTGCTTGAGCAGGTTGACGTTGCCACGGATGAAGGCTTCGGGATTGGCACGCAGCAGGGCGATCATCGCGCGGTCGCGACTGACCTGGTTGCCACGCGCCACCACCCTGGCGATCTGCGACAGGGTCTGACCGCGTTGTACGGTGACGCTGCCATCGGCCGCCGGTGCAGCGACCGGCGCGGAGGCCGCACGCGGGCGTGCTGCTGCAGCCGCCACCGCAGATGGCGGCGCAGCGGGCGCCTCTGCGGCTGGCACCGTTGCCAAAGCCGGTGCAGGTTCGCGCACGATCGTATTGGAGAGCGTGCCTGCCGGCGCGACGATTTCCGGCTCGGCCACGGCCAGCGCACTGGGCGGCGCATCGACCAGCGCCGAGTACTCGCGCACCAGGCGGCCCTGGCCCCAGTCGGCTTCGATCAGGAAGCTCAGCGACGGCGTCTCCACCGGTGCCTGCGAGGTCACCCGCACCACCGCTCTGCCCTGCGTGTCGCGGGTCAGCTCGAACTGCAGTTCGCTGACCAGTCCGGTCGGCCGCTGCAGGCCGACACGCTCGAAAGTGACCGGCGAGGCCAAGGCCACCCGCAGGTTTTCCAGCTCGGACGGATCGGCCGAAACGACCGGGATTTCTGCCAGCAGGGGCTGGCCCGGCCTGGACAGGACGCGGATGTCGCCCAACCCCAGGGCGAGCGCCGAACTGCTGGCCAAGGCGAGCAGCGCTGCGGACAGATAGGTGAGCGGGCGCTTTGCGCCCCTGGCCCGTTTATTCATGGGCGACACTATAAAGCGTGCGGACCAAGGTCCGCACCCATGTAGAGCCGAGCCCATGCTCGGCTGCATGGCCTGAGCCGAGCGTAGGCTCGGCTCTACAGAAAAGGACGGGCATTGCCCGGCCTCTCCATCAACGCTGCTCGGCGGCAACCAGCTCGGCCAGCTGTACGGCATTCAGGGCTGCGCCCTTGCGCACGTTGTCCGACACGATCCACAGGTTCAGGCCACGCGGGTGCGAGAGGTCCTCGCGGATGCGGCCGACGTACACCGCGTCGGTGCCTGAGGCGTGGGTGACCGGGGTCGGGTAACCACCGGCCTCGTGGCGATCCACCACTTCGATGCCCGGCGACTGCTCCAGCAGCGCGCGCGCTTCGGCGACCGTGACCTTGTCTCGGGTCTCGATCGCCACCGACTCGGAGTGGCCGTAGAACACCGGCACGCGCACCGCGGTCGGGTTCACCAGGATGCTGTCATCGCCGAGGATCTTGCGGGTCTCCCAGATCAGCTTCATTTCTTCCTTGGTGAAGCCGTTGTCCTGGAAGTCATCGATGTGCGGGATCAGGTTGAAGGCGATCTGCACCGGGAAACGCTGCGGATCGATCTCCTGGAAGCTGAGCAGCTGGCCGGTCTGCTTGCCCAGTTCCTCCATCGCCGAGCGGCCGCCGCCGGACACCGACTGGTAGGTGGAGACGTTGATGCGCTCGATGCCGTACTTGCGGTGCAGCGGTGCCAGCGCCACCAGCATCTGCATGGTCGAGCAGTTCGGGTTGGCGATGATGCCGCGCGGACGGTTGGCGACCTGTTCCGGGTTGACCTCGGACACCACCAGCGGCACGTCATCGTCGTAACGGAAGGCCGAGGAGTTGTCGATCACCACCGCGCCTGCTGCGGCGAACTTCGGTGCGTACTCCTTGGACACGCTGCCACCGGCCGAGAACAGGGCGATCTCGACGCCGGTGGGATCGAAGGTGGCCAGGTCCTGGACCTTGACCTTCTGGCCGTTGAACTCGATCTCGCCGCCGGCCGAACGCTCGGAGGCGAGAACGCTCAGGGTGCCGACCGGGAAATCACGCTCGGCCAGGATCGACAACATGGTCTCGCCGACGGCGCCGGTGGCACCGACGACGGCGACGTGGAAACTGCGCTGTGCATTGCTCATGGGGGAACTCTCACGAAAACGGGAATGGGGAAAAACACGCACGACAGCTGGGTTCGGGGAACCTCCTCAAGCGGGGCGCGCGGAGGTTCCCTATCGTTTCCCGGTTTTTTTGCCCAGCGTCACGCGCGCGGCCATCGCCGCATCAGCGTTGATCGCGCTCGGCATGCGCGACGGGCCGCCGTCCAGGCCGAGCCCAGCAACCAGGTTATCCACGGCCAGCTGTACCATCGCCGTGCGCGTGGCCAGCGAGGCGCTGCCGATATGCGGAGTGAGCACGACGTTGCGCAGCGCCAGCAGTTCCGGGCGCACCGTTGGCTCGCCCTCGTACACATCCAGGCCCGCCGCAGCCAGGCGACCGTTGGCCAGCGCGTCGGCCAGCGCGATCTCATCGACCAGGCCACCGCGGGCGATATTCACCAGCGTCGCCGACGGCTTCATCTTCGCCAGTGCGGCGGCATCGATCAGATGATGCGAGGCCGGCGTGTACGGCAGCACCAGCAGCAGGTGGTCGGACTGTGCCAGCAGCGTATCCAGATCCACATAGGTCGCGCCCAATTCCGCCTCGGTCGCCGCCGGCAGCTGCGAACGGTTGCGGTACAGCACCTTCATGCCGAAACCGTGCGCGCCGCGACGGGCGATGCCCTGGCCGATGCGGCCCATGCCAAGGATGCCCAACGTGCTGCCGTGGATATCGGCACCGAGCATGGTCTGGAACGACCACTGCTGCCACTGCCCTTCGCGCAGCCAGCGCTCGGACTCGGTAATGCGGCGCGCGGTGGCCATCAGCAGGGCGAAACCGAGATCGGCGGTGGTTTCGGTCAGGACGTCCGGCGTGTTGCTGGCCAGGATGCCGGCCGCGCTGAGCGCGTCCACATCCAGGTTGTTGAAGCCCACCCCGACATTGGCGATCACCCGCAGCTGCGGGGCGCCGGCCACCTGGGTCGCGCCGATGCGCTCGTTGAGCGTGATGATCGCGCCGTCGGCGCTGGCCAGTTGTTCGGCGATCTGGTCCGGCGCCCAGGCGGTGACGGTGTCGGTGCTGCGCAGCTGCACGCGATCGCGCAGCGGCGCGATGGCCGCGTCGATCAGCGGCTGGCTCACCCACACGATCGGCCGCGTGTCAGCCATCGATCTGCCCGGGAATGCGCGGGGTGACCGTGCCGACATCGCCGCACTGCGCGCGGTGGCGCAGCGCCTGGTCCATCAGCACCATCGCTACCATCGCCTCGGCGATCGGGGTGGCGCGGATGCCGACGCAGGGGTCGTGGCGGCCGGTGGTGACCACCTCGACCACGTTGCCGGACGTATCCAGCGACGGGCCCGGCAGGCGCAGGCTGGAGGTCGGCTTCAACGCGATCGAGGCGACCACCGGCTGGCCGGTGGAAATGCCACCGAGGATGCCACCCGCGTGATTGCTGGCGAAGCCCTGCGGGGTCAGCAGGTCGCGGTGTTCGGTGCCCTTCTGCGCGGCGCTGGCGAAACCGTCGCCGATCTCCACGCCCTTCACCGCGTTGATGCTCATCAGCGCGGCAGCCAGTTCACCGTCGAGTTTGCCGTAGATCGGCTCACCCCAGCCCGGCGGCACGTTGTCGGCGACCACGTCCACGCGCGCACCGACCGAATCTCCGGACTTGCGCAGCGCGTCCATGTACGCCTCCAGTTCGGGCACCTGTGCAGCGTGCGGCCAGAAGAACGGGTTGTCTTCCACCGCCGACCAGTCGAAACCGGCCGGGGTGATGTCGCCCAGCTGCGACAGGTAGCCGCGCACGGTCACGCCGAAGCGCTCGGCCAGCCACTTCTTGGCGACCACCCCGGCGGCTACGCGCATGGTGGTTTCGCGCGCCGAGGAACGGCCGCCACCGCGCGGGTCACGGATGCCGTACTTGTGCCAGTAGCTGTAGTCGGCATGGCCCGGCCGGAACTGCTGGCCGATGTTGGCGTAGTCCTTGCTGCGCTGGTCGGTGTTGCGGATCAGCAGCGCGATCGGGGTGCCGGTGGTCAGGCCCTCGTACACGCCAGAGAGGATCTCGACCTCGTCGGCCTCGCGCCGCGCGGAAGTGTGCCGGCTCTTGCCGGTGGCACGGCGCTGCAGGTCGTGGGTGAATTCGGCCGCGTCCAGCGCCAGCCCCGGAGGGCAGCCATCGATCACGCAGCCGATGGCCGGCCCGTGCGACTCGCCGAACGTGGTGACGGTGAACAGCTTGCCGAACGAATTGGAGCTCACGGGCGCTGCGCCGCCAGTTCGGTGATGCGTGCGCTGTGGGCGATCAGCTCGCGGCATTCGACCGCGAAGATACCCATCTGGCCGACCTTGAACTCGATCCAGGAAAAATCGACTTCCGGCAGCAGCTTGATCAGGTGCTGCTCGGATTCGCCCACTTCGCAGATCAGCAGGCCGTCCTCGCTCAGGTGCAGCGGCGCGTCACGCAGGATCTTCAGCACCAGGTCCAGGCCGTCGTCGCCGGCACGCAGGCCCATCTCCGGCTCGTAGGAGTATTCCTGCGGCAGGGCGTCGGTCTCGTCGTTGGTGACGTACGGGGGGTTGGTGACGATCAGGTCGTAGTGGCGGCCGGTCAGGCCGTTGAACAGGTCCGACTTGATCAGGGTGACGTTGTGCGCCTGCAGGCGTTCCTTGTTTTCCTCGGCCAGCGACAGTGCTTCGTCACTGAGGTCGACGCCATCCACTTCCCAGTTCGGGTAGTAGTGGCCCATGGCGATGGCGATGCAACCCGAACCGGTGCACAGGTCCAGCGCACGGCTGACATCGCGGCCGGCCAGCCACGGCTCGAAGCCGCATTCGATCAGTTCGGCGATCGGCGAACGCGGCACCAGCGCGCGCTTGTCGCTCTTGAAGCTCAGGCCGGCGAACCAGGCCTCACCGGTCAGGTAGGCGGCCGGGATGCGTTCATCGATGCGACGCTGGAACAGTTCCAGCACGCGCAGCTTTTCGGCCTGCAGCAGGCGCGCCTGGCCATAGGCCGGGCCCAGATCGTGCGGCAGGTGCAGGCTGTGCAGCACCAGCTGGGTGGCCTCGTCCAGCGCATTGTCGTAGCTGTGACCGAAGGTCAGCCCGGCTTCGTTGAAACGGCTGGTGCCGTAGCGGATCAGATCGATGATCGTGTGGAGTTCGGCGGCCGTTTCAGCGGTCATGGCGGTACTGCGGGCAAAGTGGGCCCCGATTATAGGGGCTGGCGCCCGCGGCAGCATCCGTTGCGGCGGAAACGATCCGGCCTCACCCGGTATGATGGAGCCCACTTCGCGCGGGGGCACCCATGTTCAATCGCAATGCCGGCATCATCCTGCTGATCGCCCTGGCGGCGGGCCTGGGCCTGCTGGCCGCCCAGCAGGTGTTTGCGCCGAAGCCGCCGGCCAATGCCCCGGCCACCGAAGCGATCACGCTGTACCCGCAGCCGCGCGAACTGCCCGACTTCAACCTGGCCCAGTCCGACGGCACCCGCCTGATACCGGGCGAGCTGAAGGGCCACTGGACGCTGGTGTTCCTGGGCTTCACCTTCTGCCCGGACGTCTGCCCGACCACCCTGGCCGAGCTGGCTGGCGCGCAGAACCAGTGGGAGGCCCTGCCCGACAGCTTGCGCCCGCGCGTGCTGTTCATCTCGGTCGACCCGGATCGTGACAGCGCCACCCGGCTCGGCGAATACGCGCACGGCTTCCACAAGGACACCCTGGCCGCCACCGCCGATATCCCGTCGCTGGAGCGCTTCGCCACCTCGCTCGGTTTCGTGTTCCAGAAGGTGCCGGGCAAGCACTTCGACGAGAACCCCGAGGATTACACCGTCGAGCATTCGGCCAGCCTGGCCGTGCTCGACCCGCAGGGCCGCCTTGCCGGCCTGGTACGCCCCCCGTTCAACGCGCCGGCGATCGCCCGCGACCTGCAGAAGCTGACCGAGAAAACCTCCCCATGAGCCTCACCACCGCCCTGACGTACGCCCTGCCCCACCGCCTGCTGTCTTCGATGGCGCGTTCGCTGGCGTACTCGGACGATCCGCGCGTGTCGCGCTGGCTGATCGACACGGTCACCCGCAAGTTCAACGTGAACCTGGACGAAGCGGCCAACCCGGACCCGCGCAGCTATGCGACCTTCAACCAGTTCTTCACCCGCGCGCTGAAGCCGGGCGCGCGCGTGGCCGACGCCGATCCGCGCAGCCTGGTGATGCCGGCCGACGGCCGCATCAGCCAGCTCGGCAGGATCGAGGCCGGCCGCATCTTCCAGGCCAAGGGCCAATCGTTCACCGCCGCCGAACTGCTGGGCAGTGACGAGGATGCCAAACCGTACAACGACGGCCTGTACGCGACTGTGTATCTGTCGCCGCGCGACTACCACCGCGTGCACATGCCGTGGACCGGCACCCTGCGCGAGACCGTGCACGTGCCGGGCCGCCTGTTCAGCGTCGGCCCGGCCGCAGTGAACGGCGTGCCGCGCCTGTTCGCCCGCAACGAGCGCCTGGTCTGCCACTTCGACACCAGCTTCGGCCCGATGGTCAGCGTGATGGTGGGTGCGTTGCTGGTATCGGGCGTCGAAACCGTGTGGAGCGGCGAGGAAATTCCGCATTATGGCGACCGCATCACGCGCAAGGACTACCGCGGCCAGGGCATCAGGCTGGAGCGCTTCGCCGAGATGGCGCGCTTCAACTACGGTTCGACCGTGATCGTGCTGCTGCCGCCGGGCGTGGCTGAGTTCGCCCCGCAGCTGGCCGCTGAAAGCCCGGTGCAGCTGGGCCAGGCGCTGGCGAAGCTGCGCTGAGGTACATGTAGAGCCGAGCCCATGCTCGGCTACTGGCTGCAACCGGCCATGCATTTCTGTGGGCAAAGGAAGCCGAGCATGGGCTCGGCTCTACAGCCAGAAGCGCGTCACTGCAGGACCGGGGCCGGACCGACGTCCATGCCGTCGTAGTCTTCCACGCCCTTCTCCGCGGCCAGCGCTGCGAATTCCTGGTTGCGGCGGTCCAGCGAGGCTTCGTCGTGGATCTCCACGCGCTCTACATGCAGCACGTGGAACGGCGCGTCGCCCTCTTCCGGCTCCTGCTCGAACAATTCCACGAAGGTATAGCCCTCCGCCTGCAGGTGCTCTGCCAGCGCCTGCAGCGGCTCAGCGGTGGAGTGCACGAAGAAGTACCCCCACAGCAACGGGCCCTTGATGTCCCAGTCGGTGTTTTCGCGGAGGTTGGCGAACAGGTTGCGGGTGTCTTCGAGGTCCATTGCAGATTCCAGCGGTCGTGGGAATTACTTGTCGCAGCCCTGCAGCTTCAGCGTCTGGCCCTGGCGCAGGCTGTAGGCCGGGGCCTTCAGGCCGTTGGCGCGGGCCAGGGTCGGCACATCGCACTGGAACTTCGCGGCAATGGCGCCCAGGGTTTCACCCCGGCCCACCTTGTGGCTGCGCGGCGGCTTTGGCCGTGCGGCCGGGCGCGGCGCGGCCACCGGAGCGACCGGGGTGGTCGGCACGCTGGTGGAGGCTGCGGCGTCGGCCACCGGCACCACGCCGCCCACGGCCACGCTGCCGGTGTAGCCGGCGGCGGCCGGGCGCTTGATCGCCGCGTTCAGGTCGGCGGTGATCAGGGTACGGGCCAGGTCGGCACGCGGGCCGCTGACGCAGTTGCGCTGGTACAGGCCGGCGATGCGGGTGGTAGCGTTGATCAGCGTGCCGGCCGGAATCCAGCCGTCGGCTTCATAGCGCGGGTTGAGGTTGCGCAGCGCGCGCATGTAGCCATCGCGGGTGCCGTGGCTGCCCAGGCAGATGGTCAGTTCGTAGATGGTGGTGGACTTGGCCAGGCGCAGCGTGGCCGGCTGCGCGCTGATCTTCGGGAATTCCACGCCGTACTGCTGCGGGTGCAGGAAGATCCAGGCCGCGGCGATCACCATCGGCACGTAGTCCTTGGTCTCGCCGGGGAACTGGTTGTAGACGCTGTCGGTCCAGAAGCTCTGCCCGGCGCTCTGCTTGAACACGCGCGCGGCGCGGCCTTCGCCACCATTGTAGGCGGCCACCGACATTTCCACGTTGTTGTTCAGTTCGCGCAGGCGCTCGTTGAGGTAACTGGCGCTGGCTTCGGCGGCGCTGCGCGCGTCAAAGCGGGTGTCGAAGCCGGTGCCATCCGGGCCAAGGCCGAAGCGGCGGCCGGTAGCCGGCATGAACTGCATCAGGCCGGCGGCGCCGGCGCGCGAGGAGGCATGCACGCGGCCGTTGGACTCCTTGGCCATGATGCCGAACAGCAGCGCCTCGGGCAGGCCGCGCTTTTCCCACTCCGGCCACATCACCGCACGCAGGTTCTGGTAGTTCTCGTAGCTGGTCAGCAGCGCCGGGCGCATGTCGGTCAGCCAGCGGCGGATGCCCGCCTGCACGGCCGGGTTGTATTCGACCATGCTGTCGAAGGCGTGCCGCTTGTCGTTGAGCAGCGCTGCGGCGCGGGCCGCCTCCGGCACGTCGGCGGTAAGCGGGCCGATATGGTCGGGGTCGGCTTCCAGCCGGTCACCGCCCTCGTCGGCCACCTCATCGCTGCCCGCCGCATCTGCGTCGTGCTTGAGCAGGCGCTTGTAGCTGGCCAGCAGCGTGCCCATCTGGCAGCCCTTCTGCTTCACGCAGTCGTTGAGAACGTCTTCCATGTCCTCCAGCGCGGCGTCGGCCTCGTTGCTGCCCTTGGGGTCGGCATTGGCGACCAGCAGCAGCGCATCGCTGTAACGCTTCTCGGCGACGGTCATGCGCTGCTGCAGCGCATCCACCTTCACCTTGTCCCGGGCCGAAACCCGCTGCGCATGGGCGTCGGGCGCCAGGGAAACCAGGCCGGCCAGGGCCAGCAGCGGCCAACCGCGGGAAATCAGGACAGGAACGGGCATTGATGGCACTGTGTGCGAAACAGGCAGGCAGAGTAGCGGCGCCGCCAAGGTCCGGGCAAGCCGACCTTCGGACCGTCACCGCCGGCGGTTAACATTGGGCTATTCACCACAAGGGCTGGACCATGGATCCGATTCTGCTCGGCAAAGGCATCACCGACGATGTGGCCGTCACCCTGCTGCCGAAACTCGGCAACCGCCACGGCCTGGTGGCCGGCGCCACCGGTACCGGCAAGACCGTGACCCTGATGACCCTGGCCGAGGGCTTCTCGCGGCTGGGCGTGCCGGTGTTCCTGGCCGATGTGAAGGGCGATGTGTCCGGCCTGGCGGTGCCCGGCACCGGCGCCGAGAACCTGCTCAAGCGCGCCGCCGAGATCGGCGTGGCCGACTACGCACCGGCCGCCAGCCCGACCATTTTCTGGGACCTGTACGGCAAGCTGGGTCACCCGGTGCGCACCACGGTCAGCGAGATGGGCCCGACCCTGCTGGCGCGCATCCTCGAGTTGAACGACACCCAGTCCGGCGTGCTCGACATCGTGTTCAAGCTGGCCGACGACCGTGGCCTGCTGCTGCTGGACATGGACGACCTGCGCGCCCTGCTTGGCCTGGTGGCCGAGGAGCGCAAGGACATCTCCACCGAGTACGGCCTGGTCAGCGCGCAGTCCATCGCTGCGATCCAGCGGTCGGTGCTGCGCCTGGCGCAGGATGGCGGCGAGAACTTCTTCGGTGAGCCGGCCCTGGAACTGGCCGACATCATGCGGGTCAATCACGACGGCCGCGGCATGATCGGCATCCTCGCCGCCGACCAGCTTGTGCTCAAGCCCAAGCTCTATTCCACCTTCCTGCTGTGGCTGCTGTCGGAGCTGTTCGAACAACTGCCGG
The DNA here is from genome assembly GCF_059372295.1 of Stenotrophomonas sp. YJH_SMC_33. Taxonomy (NCBI): domain Bacteria; kingdom Pseudomonadati; phylum Pseudomonadota; class Gammaproteobacteria; order Lysobacterales; family Lysobacteraceae; genus Stenotrophomonas; species Stenotrophomonas sp. YJH_SMC_33. Next base: position 99,397 of record NZ_JCAFVJ010000003.1, on the reverse strand, counting down.
AGGTGGGCGACCTGGACAAGCCGAAGCTGGTCTTCATCTTCGACGAGGCCCACCTGCTGTTCGACGACGCACCGCCGTCGCTGGTGCAGCGCATCGAGCAGGTGGTGCGCCTGATCCGCTCCAAGGGCGTGGGCGTGTACTTCTGCTCGCAGTTCCCCGACGACGTGCCGGGCAACATCCTCGGCCAGCTCGGCAACCGCGTGCAGCACGCGCTGCGGGCGTTCACCCCGCGCGACCAGAAAGCGGTGAAGACCGCGGCCGAGACGTTCGTGCCGAACCCTAAGCTGGACGTGGCCAAGGTACTGAGCCAGCTCGGCACCGGTGAGGCCTTGGTTTCCACGCTGCAGGACAAGGGCGTGCCGATGCCGGTGCAGCAGACGATGATCGCGCCGCCACGCTGCCGGATGGGGCCGATCACCGAAGCCGAGCGCGCCCAGGTGCGTGCCGGCAGCCCGGTCGGCAGTCGCTACGACACCGCGATCAACCGCGAATCGGCTGCCGAACTGCTGGCCCAGCGCGCACAGAAGAGCGTCGAGCAGGCGCAGGCGCCAGCCGCGCGCAGCCGCGAACAGGACGATGCGCAGGAAGGCGGTTTCGGCCAGGCGATCAAGGATGCGATTTTCGGCACCAAGCGCCGCCAGGGCATGATCGAGACCATGGCCAAGCAGACCACGCGCACGGTCGGCACCAAGCTGGGCAACCAGATCGTGCGCGGCCTGCTGGGCGGCATCTTCGGCGGCAAGCGCTGATCTGATCCGCCGCTGCTGGGGTCAGAGCCCTTCCCGCGGGAGCGGAGTCTGACCCCACCCTCCGTTCGTCCTCCGGAAAAGAAGTCGTATTGCATGTCGCGCTGGCGTCCCCCTGCAGAAAAGAGCACCGCCCTGATCACCGCCTCCGGCCACGCTCGGCTGAAGGCCGAACTGGATGACCTGTGGCGGGTACGGCGGCCCGAAGTGGTGAAAGCACTGGCCGCAGCCGCCGCAGAAGGCGACCGTTCGGAAAATGCCGAGTACACCTACCGCAAGAAGCAGCTGGGCGAGATCGACCGCCGCGTGCGCTACCTGACCAAGCGGCTGGAATCACTGCGCGTGGTCGACACTACGCCAACCGATCCGCTGGCGGTGTTCTTCGGCGCGTGGGTGGAGCTGGAGAACGTGGACAGTGGCGACACCAGCCGCTACCGCATTGTCGGCCCGGACGAGACTGACGCAGGCCTGGGCTGGATCAGCATCGACTCGCCGCTGGCGCGTGCGCTGCTGAAGAAGCGGCTGGATGACGAGTTTTCGGTGGAGCTGCCCGGCGGGCGGTTCACCTTTGCGGTGATCGGCGTGGAATACGAGACGGTGTAGAGTCGCCTGTCAGTCGACTACCGCGCGAAGCGCGGCACAAACCTCCACAGCGGGACGGCAAACGCACCGCGATCTTCATCGCGGTTGATGACTCGCCAAAGCCATCTGTCAGGCGCTCACGGCCTCGGAACGAAGAGCAGTCGACTGACAGTCGACTCTACATGGCCCCGTGCAATGGCGGCGGGTACGCGCGGCCGGCACGCAGCGGGCGGAAGTAGTCGGCATTGCGATAGAAGGCGGCATCCTGTCCCTCGTGCCACCCCGGGATTCCAGCCAACGGCAGCGGACGCAGCTGCAAGGGATCGGTCACCGCCCTGCCCTCGGCGATGGCCACGGCCACCGCGTCAACGCAGGCCGCATCGGCATCGCTGTACACCACCACGCACTTGCCCACCAGCAATCGCCCTGGCAGCAGTGCCTGTTCCATCAGCGCATGCCCGAATACCGCGGTGATGGCGATGTCATCGCTCTGCCAGTTCACCGGGTCAAACAACGCGGGCCAGTCGTGTGCATCCCAGGCAGCCCGCAGTGAGTCATCGCGCACGCGCACGATCACACCGGTTTCGTCGAACTGGGTCAACGCGGCCTGCGCGCGGTTGCGCTGGCCGGGCGGCATGGCCTCGATATGCCCGCACTGCTGCACATTGAGCGCACGCTTCAGCTGTGGGCATGAGGCCCAGACCAGCGCATTGAACAGGTCGTGCCAGTTGTCTGCGCGGGTGGCGATGCGCCCCTGCGCGATGCGGACTTCGTAGTGCAGGCCATCGGCCAGCAGCGCGGCGTCCTGTTCAACCAGGCGCTTCCCGGGCAATGCCAGGCGCGCATCAAGTGCAGCGATGGACGGCCAGCGAGGGCCGAGCAGCAGATCCCGGAAATCCTGCAATCCGGCAAACAACGGATGCGCGAACACCTGCGGATCGACCGCCGCACGCGGCGGCGGCACGAAGCGCCGGACACCGCTGCCGTCACCGGCGGCGGCCGTTGCGATCACAGTACCTTGAGGTCGAACGCCGGGCGGGCATTGGCCGGCAGCGCATCGCCGTACAGGTCGTGCTCGTCGCTCTCGGTGATTTCCACGTCGACGAACTCGCCCACCCGCAGCGGCACCTGATCGGCGTTCTGGATATGCACCAGGCCGTCGATCTCCGGCGCATCGGCCCTGGAGCGGGCCACGGCGATATCGCCTTCGATGGCATCGACCAGGCACTGCTGCACGGTCCCGATCTTGGCTTCCAGGCGCGCGGCGGAAATCTGCGCCTGCTTCTCCATGAAACGGGCCAGGCGTTCCTGCTTTACTTCTTCCGGCACAGCGTCGGGCAGGTCATTGGCGGTGGCGCCCTCTACCGGCGAATAGGCGAACGCGCCCACGCGATCCAGCTGCGCTTCGTCAAGGAACGACAGCAGTTCCTCGAACTCGGCTTCGGTTTCCCCCGGGAAGCCGACGATGAAGGTCGAACGCACAGTGATGTCCGGCGCGATACGGCGCCAGTTCTGCACGCGCTCCAGGGTCTTTTCGACTGCGCCGGGGCGCTTCATCAGGCGCAGGATGCGCGGGCTGGCATGCTGGAACGGGATGTCCAGGTACGACAGGATGCGGTTCTCGGCCATCAGCGGCACCACTTCGTCCACGTGCGGATACGGGTAGACGTAGTGCATGCGCACCCACGCATCCAGCTCCGACAGGCCTTCGCACAGCGCCTTCAAACGGGTCTGGTAGGCCTTGTCGCGCCACATCTTTTCGGCGTACTTCACGTCCACGCCGTAGGCCGAGGTGTCCTGCGAAACCACCAGCAGCTCGCGCACGCCGCCACGCACCAGGCGCTCGGCTTCACGCAGCACCTCGTCGACCGGGCGCGAAACCAGCTTGCCGCGCATCGACGGAATGATGCAGAAGCTGCATTTGTGGTTGCAGCCCTCGGAAATCTTCAGGTACGCGTAGTGCCGCGGGGTCAGCTTGATACCGTAGTCGGGCACCAGGTCCACGAACGGATCGTGCTTGGGCGGCAGTGCTTCATGCACCGCTTCCATCACGCTCTGGTAGTCCTGCGGGCCGGACACCGCCAGCACGTTCGGGTAGGCCTCGCGGATCTGCTCCGGGCGCTTGCCCAGGCAGCCGGTGACGATGACCTTGCCGTTCTGGTTCATCGCCTCGCCGATCGCGTCCAGCGACTCGGTCACCGCAGAATCGATGAAGCCACAGGTGTTGACCACCACCACGTCGGCCGAATCGTAGGACGGGACGATGTCGTAGCCTTCCGAGCGGAGCTGGGTGAGGATGCGCTCGGAATCGACAAGGGCCTTCGGGCAGCCAAGGCTGACGAAGCCGACTTTGGGGTTCAGCTGGGACATGGAATCGCGGGACTCTGGGGGCCTGGGCCCCTGCCGGCATGGCAGGGGGTCCTGGGGGCCGGGGCCTGAAAGGGCGCCAGTATACCGGGGTTGGCGGCGGCGCTCTGAACGGCCAGCCGCCCCAGTGAGGATACCGGGCTGGCCTGATGGCTCGCCGCTGTCGTCCCGCGCCCTGAGACGCGCCCCGAGGAAGGGGCCGTCGTTCGGCCCCTTGTACCTCAGGAGCTGGACAATCGCTTGGCCATCGCCACAGCAAGCTCCAGCCTGCCTGTCGGAGCCTCGCGCCCGCCCGCGTCCAAGGCAGATGGGATGCCCACTACCGGGATCTCCCATGCGCAGATCTGATCGCATACGAGTTGCTTGTGCTGACAGATCGGGTGATCAGCACCGTTGTTTGCTACACACTCGGCCCAGCCCCTGGAGCACGCGGTGCACCTCGGATAAGGGTCCGCAGCCTTGGCAGGCCCCATCACCGCAAGCAATGAAATGCCCATTACTGCCATCACGATCATGCTCTTCATCAATCACTCCGTTAATTTGACGAAAAAACGCACGTGCGGCGCCAACTACGATCAAGCGCAGTGGTGCCCCGCCATCTAACCACCCTAGGCCATGGTTTCCAACCCTGCCCGCAGATGGCTGGAGACGCCAGGCAGCTGGAGATCACCGATCCGGCCCAACTGCCGACATGACGTGCACTGACGCGCACCGGATAATCGGGTTTCAGTTTCCAAAGCGAGTCAGCCGCGATGAACGAATGGATCACCCTGGATACGCACCACGGCGCGGTACGGGCCTGGCAGGCACTCCCCGAGGGCACCGCGCGAGGCGGGCTGGTGGTGGTGCAGGAGATTTTTGGCGCCAACCCGCACATCCGCGGCGTGGCCGAGCGCTTCGCCGCCGAGGGCTATGCGGTGCTGGCTCCTTCGTTCTTCGACCTGGTCGATGGACCCGATGCCGACCCGGATGCCCTGCCCTACGACGCCGACGGCGTGAAGCAGGGCCTGGAAAGGGTCAGCGCGCTGGGCATGGAGAAGGCGCTGGAAGTGGTCCGCGCGGCGGCCACCCGGCTGGCCCCCTACGGCAAGGTCGGCACCGTCGGCTACTGCTGGGGCGGCACGGTGGCGATGCTGTCGGCGCTGCGGCTCGGGCTGCCGTCGGTCAGCTACTACGGCGCACGCAACGTCCAGTTCCTCGATGAGACACCCAAGGCGCCGGTGATCTTCCACTTCGGCACCCAGGACAGGAGCATCCCGCCGGAGGCCGTCCAGGCCCACCGCGACAAGCTGCCGCAGATGGCCACTTTCGTCTATCCGGCCGACCACGCCTTCAACCGCGAGGTCGGACATGCGTATGATCCAGACAGCGCCGCCCTGGCGCTGCAACGCACCCTGGACTTCTTCTCGGAGCATCTTGGATGAGCGAATTCGAACTCGATTCACGCCTGGCCACCGATAGCGTGCTGGTGGCGGAAGGACCGTTGTCGCAAGTGCGGCTGATGAACGACGAACGATTCCCCTGGCTGGTGCTGGTACCACGCCTGGCCGGGGTGACCGAGTGGATCGAGCTGGACGGCGAGCAGCAGGACAAGCTGCGCACCGAGCTCAACCGCGCCTGCAAGGCCCTGAAGGGCCACGACGGCGTGGAGAAGATCAATATCGGCGCGCTGGGCAACATCGTGCGCCAGCTGCACTTCCATGTGATCGGCCGCCATGACGGCGATCCGGCCTGGCCCGGCCCGGTCTGGGGTAGCGGCCCGGCGCACCGCTACGAGCCTGCGGCGCTGGACCAGCATGTCGCCTACTGGAAGGAACGGCTAGGATATCCAGCCCGTTCCTGAGCCTTGCCCGACCCGATGCGATTCAACCTCGTTGCCGCCATCCTGCTGATCCTGATCGGCCTGTTCATGCTCGCCAGCAACCTCGGCTGGACGCACCTGAACCTGTCCAAGCTGCTGCTGACCTGGTGGCCGGTGGCACTGGTGGGCGTGGGCATTGCGATGCTGTTCGGTCGCGGCAAATGACGTAGCGCCGGGTCGTGCCCGGCGAACGCACCGCGTGGACCATGCGAAAACGCCGGGCACGGCCCGGCGCTTTCGTCATGCAATGACGCGGGCGATCAGGTCCGCGGCAGGGTCACGCCGGTCTGGCCCTGGTACTTGCCGCCACGATCGCGGTACGACGTCTCGCAGATGTCATCGGCCGCGGCCTGGAAGAACAGCATCTGCGCCACGCCTTCGTTGGCATAGATGCGGGCCGGCAGCGGCGTGGTGTTGCTGAATTCCAGGGTGACGTGGCCTTCCCACTCCGGTTCCAACGGGGTCACGTTGACGATGATGCCGCAGCGCGCGTAGGTGCTCTTGCCCAGGCACACCACCAGGGTGTCGCGCGGGATGCGGAAGTACTCCACGGTACGCGCCAGGGCGAAGCTGTTCGGCGGGATGATGCACTCATCGGCCGTGATGTCGACGAAGCTGCCCGAATCGAAATGCTTGGGATCGACAATCGTCGAGTTGATGTTGGTGAACACCTTGAACTCGCGCGAGCAACGGACGTCGTACCCGTAGCTGGAGGTGCCGTAGCTGACGATGCGCTCGCCATTGGCCTGCTTGACCTGCCCGGCCTCGAACGGCTCGATCATGCCGTGCTGCTCGGACATGCGGCGGATCCAACGGTCACTCTTGATGCTCATGCTTTGTCCTGGGTACGAGGGGGCGCGTGGATTCTAGCAGGGGGCCGGGCGTCGCCGGCGGCCCTGCCCTGGCACCTACAGCAGCGAAGAGAGAATCGGAATGGAGGCACGCGGGCGCTTGCCCACTTCCTCGATCAGGCGCTGGGCGGCATGGCGGTAGGCCTGGGCTGGCACCGAATCGGGCTGCGCCACGGTGATCGGAGTGCCAGCATCCCCCTGCTCGCGGATGCCGATCTGCAGCGGCAGCGAACCCAGCAACGGCACACCATACTGCGCGGCCATGCGCTCGCCGCCGCCCTCGCCGAACAGGTGCTCGACATGCCCGCAGCTGCTGCAGGTATGTACCGCCATATTCTCGACGATGCCCAGCACCGGCACCTCCACCTTCTCGAACATCTTCAGCGCCTTCTTCGCATCCAGCGTGGCGATGTCCTGCGGCGTGGTAACGATCACCGCACCGGCCAGCGGAATCTTCTGGGTCAGGGTCAGCTGGATGTCACCGGTGCCCGGCGGCAGGTCGATCAGCAGGAAATCCAGGTCATCCCACAGCGTGTCATTGAACAGCTGGGTCATCGCCGAGGTGGCCATCGGCCCACGCCAGATCATCGGCGTATCCTCTTCGATCAGGTAGCCGATCGACATGGTGTCCACGCCGAACGCGCGCAGCGGCTCGATGCTCTTGTTGTCAGGGCTTTCCGGACGACCGGACAGGCCCAGCATGGCCGGTACGCTCGGCCCATAGATGTCCGCGTCAAGCACGCCCACGCGTGCGCCAAGCTGCTGCAGCGCCACGGCCAGATTGACTGCGGTGGTCGACTTGCCGACGCCGCCCTTGCCCGAACCAACCGCGATCACGTTGCGGATGCGGGCATGCGGCGTGAGTCCCTTCTGGACCTGGCTTGCATGGGGACGGCGGGGAGAACTGTTCACAACGAGCACCGGCGGGTCAGGGGGAATAACCCAACATCATACAAGCTGGACACAAGCTGACTGAAATTCAGGATTGCTACAGATTCGTGCACAGGTTGTTAAGTTCATGTTACGTTCGCTAAGCACTGGTTTTGGGCTGCGTCGCTGTTTCATTGCACGCACGATGGCGCATGCGCAGTGCCGTATTTGTATTTGCTCTTTGAACGGAACTACATGAAAGACCTTCGCAATTCCGCACGTCGCAACACCCTCGCCGTCGCCTTGATTTCCGCCCTGGTCGCCGCCTCGCCGGCAATGGCCCAGGACAAGGCCACCAACCTGGACAAGATCACCGTCACCGGTTCGCTGATCCCGCAGACCCAGGTTGAGACCCAGACCCCGGTCATGACCATCAGCGCTGAAGCCATCCAGTCGCGCGGCTTCAACAGCGTCGCCGAAGTGCTGCAGCAGTCTTCGCTGACCACCGGCGGCATCCAGGGTGGCCAGACCTCCGCCTCGTTCACCCAGGGCGCTGAAGCCGCTGGCATGTTCGGCCTGAATCCGGGGTACACCAAGTACCTGATCAACGGCCGCCCGATGATGTCCTACCCGGCGCTGTACAACGGCGGCGACGCGTTCAACAACATCAGCGGCATTCCGATCGACATCGTCGAGCGCATCGAAGTCCTGCCGGGCGGCCAGTCCTCCCTGTACGGTTCGGACGCGATCGCCGGCGTGGTCAACATCATCCTGAAGGACCACATGGAAGGCGGCAGCCTGTCCGTGCGTGGCGGCACCTCCACCGAAGGCGGTGGCAGCAGCTTCCGCATCAGTGGCGCGCACGGCTTCTCGGCGCTGGACGACCGCTTCAATGCGCTGGTCAACGTGCAGATCGAAAGCAGCAACCCGATCTGGGGCTACCAGCGTGACCTGACCAAGCAGAACAACACCCACGGCTATACCGCACAGCTGCCGTCGAACGACTTCGCCGTCATCGACGCCAAGACCAATGCGCTGTACATGATGGACCCGGGCAACTGCGCCAATGTCGCCGGCCAGTTTGGCGGCACCACCGTGCTGGCCAACCGCCCGACCGGCCAGTCCTGCGGCTCGGTGTTCGGCGCCGGTTACAAGACCCTGAAGAACGGCAAGGACAGCGGCCAGTTCTATTCGTCGATGACCTTCGACGTGAACGACAACTTCCAGCTGTTCGCCGACGTGCTGTACAGCAAGGAAAAGACCGAGTACACCTCGGGCTCGAACTACCTGTGGTGGGGCACCAAGAGCACCATGGGCGGCTTCTACGACCAGGCGTCAGGCAAGCTGGTCAACCTGCAGCGCGCCTTTGCTCCGGAAGACATCGGCGGCGAAGGCTACAAGAGCATCCTGAACAACGACAAGAGCCGTGCCTACCAGGTCACCCTGGGCGGCAAGGGCGCAGTGGGCAACTGGGACTACAGCCTGAGCTTCACCCGCGGCGAATATCGCCTGGATGAAAGCAAGTTCCAGCGCTTCGGCAATGCCATCAACAGCTACTTCGCCGACAAGGTGCTCGGCCCGCAGCTGGGCACCAAGGATGGCTTCGGCATCTACAGCACCAACTGGGGCGCGTTCTACTCGCCGATCTCGCCGGAAGATTTCGCTGGCTTCACCGGTTACACCACCAACCACAGCCGCACCTGGCAGAACCTGGCTCGCGCGCAGGTCACCAACGGTTCGCTGTTCTCGCTGCCGGGTGGCGATGCGGGCCTGGCCGTGGTCGTCGAAGGCGGCAGCGAAGGCTGGGACTACAGCCCCGACCAGCGCCTGCTGGACGGCGACGTGTGGGGCTCGTCGGCTGTTGCCGGCAACGGCCATCGCAGCAACTATGCGGTGACCAGCGAACTGCGCATGCCGCTGCTGGAGTCGCTGACGGTGACCGCTTCCGGTCGCTATGACGCCTTCAAGATCGCCGACAACACCGTCGACAAGGCCACCTACAGCGTGGGCGTGGAGTTCCGTCCGATCGAAAGCCTGCTGTTCCGCGGCAAGTACGGCACCGCCTTCCGCGCGCCGACCCTGCCCGACGCCTTCCAGGGTCGCAGCGGCTACTATGCTGCCAACTCGACCGACTACTACCGTTGCGGCGAGCTGGGCTACACCCCGGGCAACACCGACGCCTGCCGCTACGCCGACAGCGTCTCGGTCTATTCCGAGCGTGCCGGCAACCCGGACCTGGAGCCGATCACCGCCGACGTCTGGAACGCGGGTATCGTCTGGGCACCGATGGCAAACCTGTCGATCTCGGCCGACTACTACAACTGGAAGATCGAGAACGAAGTCGATACGGCCAGCACCGACCAGCTGCTGCTGGCCGAGTACTACTGCCGCAACGGCCTGCCGAATGGCTCCTCGGCCACCTGCCAGAACGTGGCCGACTGGGTCGTGCGCGATTCGGCCGGCAACCTGAGCTCGCTGTACACCCCGAAGATGAACGTGGCCCGGCAGAACCTGCAGGCCGTGACCGTCGGCTTCAAGTACCTGCAGGACATCGGCCGCTTCGGTTCGCTGCAGTTCTCGGGCAACTACACCAACATGCTGAAGCGTGAAGTGCAGGCGCAGCCGGGTGAGGACTTCCAGGACCTGCTGGGCAACCCGAAGTCGATGTGGAACTACGACAGCTACGCCAAGGTCCGTTCCGACGCGTCGGTGGCCTGGTCGCTGGACAAGTGGACCACCACGCTGTACGCGAACTACATCGGCCACACCCCGAACTACCTGGCAGGCCTGAACGGCTACGAGTACACCCACGCCGCATCGGGCTACAAGGCAGGCAAGTGGGGTTCGTACACCACCTACAACCTGAGCGTGAACTACCGTGCGCAGGATGACCTGACCCTGTCGCTGATGGTCAACAACGTGTTCAACAAGATGCCCGAACAGCAGGCCCACAGCTACCAGGGCACCTCCGGCACGCCGTTCAACAACTACCTGTACAACGTCTACGGTCGCACCGTGTACGTGCAGGCCAAGTACGACTTCGGCAAGTAATCCCGTCGTTTTCCGGGTTTGATTCCGGACCAGGCCCCGCTTCGGCGGGGCCTTTTTTTTGGATCGATATTCAGCGCGGAACAGCGACTTCCGCCGCCAGCCAGCATTTATTTACTCATCATTCATTCAGCCAGATTCGGCAAAGTCCACTGATTAATGCAACCAATTGTTTTGTAAAAGAAAAATATTATTCAAGGCCAGCCCCAGCTCAACACATTACAAAGTCGCGCAAATCAGGTTAAGCGTGTGTTACGTTCGAAAAACGCCGCCATTCTGGTTTTGAAGGCTGCTGAACCATCCATGAGTTCCCAGGAAAGGGAAAACGCGTTTCTCACGACCACACGGAGTACCGCATGTCTCGTAATGGCTTCCCGCGTCACCCGCTCACCCGCGCCGTCCTCAGCGGCCTGATCCTGGCCGGCAGCAGCGCGATCGCGCTCGCCCAGGAAAACACGCCCACCGATCTCGGACGCGTAACCGTCACCGGCTCACTGATCCCGCAGACACAGATCGAGAACCACACGCCGGTCCTGACTGTTACCGCCGAGGACATCCAGACCCGCGGCTTCACCAGCGTGGCCGAAGTACTGCAGCAGAATTCGCTGACCACTGGCGGGCTGCAGGGCGGCCAGACCTCAGCTTCGTTCACCCAGGGCGCCGAAGCCTCAGGCATGTTCGGCCTCAGCCCGAGCTACACCAAGTACCTGATCAACGGGCGGCCGATGCTGTCCTACCCCGCTCTCTACAACGGCAGCGACACCTTCAACAATCTCAGCGGCATCCCGATCGACATCGTCGAGCGCATCGAGATTCTGCCGGGCGGCCAATCGTCGCTGTACGGCTCGGACGCGATCGCCGGCGTGGTCAACATCATCCTCAAGGACCACATGGACGGCGGCGTACTGAACGTGCGTGGCGGCGCCTACACCGAGGGTGGCGGCAACGATTTCCGAGTCAGTGGCGCGCATGGCTTCAACGCCTTCGATGACCGTTTCCATGCGCTGGTCAACGTGCAGTACGAGAAGAGCAGTCCGATCTGGGGTTACCAGCGCGACCTGACCAAGCAGAACAACACCCGTGGCTACACGCCACAGGTTCCGACCAACGACTTCCTGGTCTACCTGCCGGACCAGCAGAACGCCTACGTGATGATGGATCCAAGCCGCTGTGCCAACGTGGCCAGCCAGTTCGGCGGCACCACCGTACTGGGCACGCGCGCGGTCGGTGAATCTTGCGGCTCGCCCTTCAGCGCTGGCTACAAGACGCTGAAGAACGGCAAGGAAAGCAGCCAGATCTATTCGTCGATGTCCTTTGATGTCAACGACAACTTCCAGCTGTTCGCCGATGCGCTGTACAGCCTGGAGGAGGTCCAGTACAACGCCGGTTCGGGCTACGCGTTCTGGGGCAGTGATGTCGGCTTCGGTGCGTTCGTCGACCAGGCCAGCGGCGAATACATGAACCTGCAGCGCGCGTTCGCGCCGGAGGACATCGGTCCCGCCGGCTACCGTGACACCATGAGCACTGATCGCAACAAGGCCTACCAGGTCACGTTGGGAGGGCGTGGCAACTTCGGCAACTGGGATTACAGCGCCAGCTTCAGCCGAGGTGAGTACAAGCTGACCGAGCGCAGCTTTGCGCGCTGGGCGAACGAGATCGACAGCTACTTCGAAGACCGCGTGCTGGGCCCGGTACTGGGCATCACCGACGACGGCTACAACATCTACAGCCCCAATTGGAGCGCGTTCTATTCGCCGCTGCCGGCCGGTGATTTCCAGACCTTCACCGGCTTCACCTACAACAAGAGCCGCACCTGGCAGAACCTGGGCCGCGCGCAGATCACCAACGGTTCGCTGTTCAAGCTGCCTGGTGGTGATGCCGGACTGGCCGTGGTGGCCGAAGCCGGCAGCGAAGGCTGGTCGTACACCCCTGACCAGCGCCTGCTGGACGGTAGCGTGTGGGGCACAACCTCGGTGGCCGGTGCCGGCCATCGCAGCAACTACGCGGTGACCAGCGAGCTGCGCATGCCGCTGCTGGAGTCGCTGACCGTGACCGCCTCCGGACGTTACGACGCGTTCAGGATCGCCGAAAAGACCGTCGACAAATCGACCTACAGCATCGGTATCGAGTTCCGCCCGATCGAAAGCCTGCTGTTCCGTGGCAAGTACGGCACCGCCTTCCGCGCGCCCAGCCTGTCCGACGCGTTCCAGGGGCGCAGTGGGTACTACGCCAATGGTTCGATCGACTACTTCCGCTGTGGACAGCTCGGCTTCAACCCCAGCGACACGGTGGGTTGTCCCTATGCCAATGAATCGGTGTTCGGCGAGCAGTCAGGCAACCCGGAGCTGGAAGCGATCACCGCCGACGTCTGGAATGCCGGCATCGTGTGGGCGCCGATCAACAACCTGTCGGTGTCGGTGGACTACTACAACTGGAAGATCAAGAACGAGGTCAATACGCTCAGCTCCGACCAGTTGCTGCTGGCCGAGTACTACTGCCGTAATGGCCAGACCAACAACACCTCGGCCAGTTGCCAGAACGTAAACGACTGGATCACCCGCGATGGCGCCGGCAAGCTGGAACAGATCTACACGCCCAAGATGAACATCGCCAGCCAGAACCTGCAGGCGGTAACGGCCAGCTTCAAGTACGTGCAGGACATCGGCCGCTTCGGCGCGCTGCAGTTCTCCAGCAACTACACCAACATGATCAAGCGCGAGCTGCAGCCGCAACCGGGCGATGAGTATCTGGACCTGCTGCGCGACCCGTACGCGATGTGGAACTACGACCAGTACGCCAAGGTGCGTGCCGACGGTGCGGTGGGCTGGGCGAAGGACAAGTGGACTACCACGTTGTACTTCAACTACATCGGCAAGACGCCAAACCGCATGGCGTACCTGGGCAAGGGCTACGACTACGTGCATCCGTCCGGCTACCAGGCCGGCAAGTGGGGCTCATACACCACCTACAACCTGAGCGTGAACTATCAGGCGATGGATAACCTGACGCTGTCGATGATGGTCAACAACGTGTTCAACAAGATGCCCGACGGTCAGGCACACAGTTACGCCGGCAACGTCGGCGCTCCCTATAACAGCAGCATCTACAACCCTTACGGCCGCGCCGTCTACGTGCAGGCCAGGTACGAGTTCGGCGGGAAGTAAGCAGCACACCTCTGTTGGACCAACGGCCCCGCTTCGGCGGGGCCTTTTTTTAACAAATGTTGCACGAATCCACATCCACACCATTTGTTAATATTTCATTAGCATGCCGGTCGTTACGTAAGCTATTGATTTATATATTGAATGTAAAAGTGAACAACACCGTTCCGCAGCGCAACATTTTGAAACATTCCCAAACAAGCAGCCTTAGCTTTTGATTTAAAAGAACTTTTTCAGAGAAAGCCAGCCTGTTGTTGTGACTGGACTATTTTGTCTACGTGAACGCCGCGTTACGGTCCAGCTGAATGGATTGCAACTGAACAAATCATGAAAGCTGTCAGGGAGGACGTCAGCCAGGCGACAACGCTCATACGGGGATCCATCATGTCTTGCCATCGCTCCACGCCGCTGCGCCACCCACTGACCCTCGCCCTGCTTGGCACCCTGCTCGCCTCCGGTACCGCGCTGGCGCAAAGCGGCAACGCACCGACCCAGCTTGACCGCGTCACCGTCACCGGCTCGCTGATTCCACAGACCGAAATCGAGAACCACACGCCGGTCCTGACCGTCACCGCCGAGGACATCCAGACCCGCGGCTTCACCAGTGTGGCCGACGTACTGCAGCAGTCCTCACTGTCCACGGGCGGCCTCCAGGGCGGCCAGACCTCGGCCTCGTTCACCCAGGGCGCCGAAGCGGCCGGCATGTTCGGCCTCAGCCCGGGCTACACCAAGTACCTCATCAATGGCCGCCCGATGCTTTCGTATCCAGCGCTGTACAACGGCGGCGATACGTTCAACAACATCAGCGGCATTCCCATCGACATCGTGGAGCGCATCGAGATCCTGCCGGGTGGCCAGTCCTCCCTGTATGGCTCGGATGCGATTGCCGGCGTGGTCAACATCATCCTCAAGGAACGCATGGACGGCGGCGTTCTCAACGTCCGTGGCGGCGCCTACAGCGAAGGCGGTGGCAACAGTTTCCGCCTGAGCGGCGCACACGGGTTCAATGGCGTCGATGACCGCTTCCACGCGCTGGTCAACGTGCAGTACGAAAAGACCAGCCCGATCTGGGGTTACCAGCGCGACCTGACCAAGGTCAACAATCCAGACGGCTACAGCCCGCAGTACGTTTCCAACGATTTCCTGGTGCTGCTGCCGGCCGCCAACAACCGCTACGCCATGATGGACCCGAACCTCTGCGCCAACGTGGCGGGCCAGTTCGACGGTACCACCGTGCTGGGCACCCGCCCGACCGGCCAGGCATGCGGCTCGGTGTACGGCACCGGCTACAAGACCATCAAGAACGGCAAGGAAAGCGCACAGATCTATAGCTCTGCCACCTTTGACCTCAATGACAACCTGCAGCTGTTTGGCGATGCGCTGTACAGCCTGGAAGAGGTCAAGTATGCGACCGGCTCCAACTACACCTGGTGGGGCACCTCGTCCGGCTGGGGTCGCTTCTACGACCAGGCCAGCGGCCAGTACATGAACCTGCAGCGCGTGTTCGCCCCGGAAGACATCGGCGGCGCCGGCTACCGCGACATCATGAACACCGACCGCAACAAGGCCTACCAGGTGACACTGGGCGGCCGCGGCACGGCCGGCAACTGGGACTACAGCGTCAGCTTCACCCGTGGCGAGTACAAGCTGACCGAGCGCAACTTCGTGCGCTGGAACGATCCGATCAACGACTACTTCGAGCAGCGTGTGCTGGGCCCGGTGCTGGGTACTACCAGCACGGGCTACAACATCTACAGCCCGAACTGGGAAGCGTTCTATGCGCCACTGCCGGCAGGTGATTTCCAGACGTTCACCGGCTACAGCTACAGCCAGAGCCGTACCTGGCAGAATTTGGCCCGGGCCCAGGTCACCAACGGGTCGCTGTTCAAGCTGCCCGGTGGCGACGCCGGCCTGGCGGTGGTGGTCGAGGGTGGCAGCGAAGGTTGGGACTACACTCCCGATCCGGGCCTGATGGATGGCAGCGTCTGGGGCACCACGGCGGTCTCCGGCGCTGGCCACCGCAGCAATTACGCCGTGACAGGCGAACTGCGCCTGCCGCTGCATGACATGCTGACCGTGACCGGATCCGGCCGCTACGACGCCTTCAAGATCGGCAGCAACACCGTCGACAAGTCCACCTACAGCATCGGCATCGAGTTCCGCCCGATCGAGAGCCTGCTGTTCCGTGGCAAGTACGGGACGGCCTTCCGCGCGCCGACCCTGTCCGATGCCTTCCAGGGCCGCAGTGGCTACTATGCCAACGGCTCCACCGACTACTACCGTTGCGGCCAGTTGGGGTATGCCCCGAGCAACACCGCTGGCTGCCCGTATGACAGCGTATCGGTGTTCGGTACGCGTTCGGGCAACCCGGACCTGGAGCCTATCACCGCCGACGTGTGGAACGCGGGCGTGGTGTGGGCTCCGATCAATAACCTCTCGCTGTCGGTTGACTACTACAACTGGAAAATCAAGAACGAGGTCGACACCCTCAGTTCGGACCAGTTGCTGCTGGCCGAGTACTACTGCCGTAACGACCAGGCCAACAACACCTCTGCAAGCTGCCAGAACGTCAACGACTGGATCACCCGTGATGCATCCGGCGTGCTGGACGAGATCTACACCCCGAAGATGAATGTTGCGCGCCAGAACCTGGAAGCTTTGACCGCCAGCTTCAAGTACGTGCACGACATGGGTCGCTTCGGTTCGTTGCAGTTCTCGGGCAACTACACCGACATGCTCAAGCGCGAGCTGCAGCCGCAGCCGGGCGATGAGTTCCTGGACCTGCTGCGTGACCCCTACGCGATGTGGGTGTACGACTCTTACGCAAAGGTGCGCGCGGACGGCTCGATCGGCTGGGCCAAGGACAAGTGGACCACTACCCTGTATGCCAACTACATCGGCAAGACGCCGAACTACATGGCATACCTGGGCAATGGCTACGACTATGTGCACAGCTCCGGCTACAAGGCGGGCAAGTGGGGCTCCTACACCACCTACAACCTGAGCGTGAACTATCGCGCGCTGGACAACCTGACCCTGTCGCTGATGGTCAACAACGTCTTCAACAGGATGCCGGACAACCAGCGCTTCAGCTTCGCCGGCACCAGTGGCCAGCCGTACAACAATTACCTGTACAACGCCTACGGGCGAGCCATCTACGTGCAGGCCAAGTACGAGTTCGGTGGCCGCTGATCCGCTGACGCCACTTGTGCTGCAGAAGGCCCCGCTCCAGCGGGGCCTTCTGCTTTGGAACGCAACCAGGGCCGGCCAGAGTTGTAGATTTCACGCCAAGTTGACGAACCGGGCGCCCTCGTTCATCTTCAGGTCATCTTCCAGTCAAACTGCCAAGGATGCCCTGTACATGAAAGCCACACGCCTCTTCGCCCATGTGGGCGCTGCTGCTACGCTGCTGGGCCTGGCCGTGGGCCAGGCGCTGGCTACACCGCTGCCGGTCGACGACTTCGCCAAGATTCCCGCCATCCAATCGGTCACCATGAGCCCCGATGGCAAACAGCTGGTTGCGATCATCGCTGCCCCGGGAAGCAACAACGGTGACACCGCGCTCGCCAACTGGAACCTGGACAATCTCGGCGCAGGCCCGGTGGCCATCACGCCCTCCGGCGACCGCATGAAGTTCATCGCCGCCAGCGCATTGAAGGCCGGCCGCAGCCTTGTCATCGGCCGCCAGGAACTTACCGCGCAGCTGGCCGGTTGTGGAGAAGGCAACTCGGTGGGAAACACCAAGACTTTCCTATCGAAGGCTTACCTGACCGACACTTCCCAGACCAAGTTCGACGAAGCATTCGCCGACAATTCACGCAAGCTTGGCATCAGCGAACAGACACAACGCTGCCTGGAACTGGCGGGAACTGCATCACTGGTTCACTCGCTCCCAATGGACCCTGACAAGGTCATCATTTCACAGATCAATCAGTCAACGTTCTCGGCAGGCTACTACCTGTTCAATCTCAAGACCGGACAGACCGAGCTGCTCTTCCGTGGCGACGCGCGCTCGACGCCCGGGTTGTTCCATCCCCGCAGCGGCGAACTCCTGACAAGGACCCAGATCGAACCGGCCGGGTCGAGCGAGTACGAACAGCAGATCCTGATCAAGGACAAGGCAAGCGGAAAGTTCGAGAAGCACGATGCGCTGACAACCAAGCTCAGCGAACGCTACACGATGGACGTGGCCGGCATCGATGACCAGACCGGCAAGCTCTACATCCTCACCGACAGATTTTCCGAGCAGGTGCAGGCCCGCCTGTACGACCCAGCAACCCGGACCTTCGACAAGGAGCCGCTGGCCGCCCACCCGCAGTATCCGATCAGCGGCCTCATCCTCGGCAGCAAACCCAGCAACTTCAATCAGGTTCTGGGCTTCTATGTGGATGGGCCGCGGCGCGAAGCGATCTATGTCGACCCGCAGATGAAGGCCCTCTTCGACGGCCTCAAACAGGCCTATCCGGGGAAGTACGTCGCCATCACCGGCTACAACGACGATCTCTCCCGCGTGCTCTTTACCACCAACAGTGCCGACACGCCGACGACCTATCACATACTCAGCGACCGCAAACAGGTGACCACCCTGGGCAGTGAGCGACCCTGGATCGATGGCAGGCAGATCGGCCAGCAACGCTGGGTCACCTATACCGCCCGCGACGGACGAAAGATTCCCGCCATCCTTGATCTGCCCGCGGGCTGGAAGGAAGGGGGAGAACCACTTCCAGCGCTCGTGCACCCGCACGGTGGCCCATGGGCTCGTGACTATGCCGGCTGGGATGCATCTGGCTGGGTGCCTTACTTCACCTCGCGTGGCTACGCTGTCATCCGCCCCCAGTATCGAGGCTCAACCGGCTTTGGACGCGACCACTGGCTCGCGGGTGACAGGCAGTGGGGGCTGACCATGCAGGACGACAATGACGATGCGGCTGCGTGGCTGGTGCAGCAGGGCATCGCCGCAAAGGACCGCCTGGCCATCTTCGGGTACTCCTATGGCGGCTTCGCAGCCGCTGCAGCCACGGTCCGCAGCCCCTCGCCTTTCCAGTGTGCCATTGCCGGAGCGCCCGTCACCGATCTCGGCAGAGTCGGCATGTCATGGAGCGAGAACCGCCTGCAGCGCATCCTGCAGGGGCAGACCGTCAAGGGAATGGACCCGATACAGAACACGGCCAAGGCGACCATCCCGGTACTGCTTTACGTCGGAGATCGTGACGTACGCACTCCGGCGTTCCACGCCCGATCGTTCTACAACGCAGTTCAAGGCAAGGTTCCGGCGAAGTTCGAGTTGATCGCCGACATGCCGCACAGCATGCCGTGGTACCCGAGCCACTACCGGGCCACGCTGCCGCTGATGGCCGACTTCCTGGCCAAGGACTGCGGCCCAGGCGGCCTGTAGGCCGCCCAGGGAGGCACCCTGCCGTCGTCCACGCAGCTGGGGAGCTCTGCAGCTCCCCACCGGTACATGAATACGCCATTAGCAAAAGCGCGGTACATACGGGGAATGTTCATGTTGCATTTACTTTACGCCGTACATACACTCCGTTAACCGAAGCATAACAAGTGGGGATCCGACACAATGCGCAAGACCAACCGCCTTATTACGCCCAGCCGCCTGCCGCTCGCCCTGGCAGTGATTGCCTGCCTGCAGGCAGCCCCGGTGCTGGCCCAGGAATCCACCCGCGAGGAAGCAGCGGCGTCAAGTGCTTCGACGTCTGACAAGAAGGCCACTGATCTTGACAAGGTTACGGTCACCGGCTCCCTGATCCGTCGCGCGGACTATGAAACCACCTCGCCGGTGTTCACCATCGACACCGAGCGCAATGCCGCCCAGGGCCAGACCAGCGTCAGTGAATTCCTGCAGAAGTCGGCGATCGGCGCCGCCGAAACGCAGATCACCAATCAGTTCGGCGGCTTCACCACCAATGGTGGTACCGGCGTACAGACGTTCTCGCTACGCGGCCTGGGTGCCAATCGCACGCTTATCCTGCTTGATGGCCAGCGTCCGGGCCCGGCCGGTACCCGCGGCGCGGTCGGCGCGTTCGACCTGAACGTGCTGCCCACCGCCGTCCTGCAGCGTGCCGAGATCGTGAAGGACGGTTCGTCCTCCATCTATGGCTCCGATGCCGTCGCCGGCGTGGTCAATCTGATCACCAAGAAGAACTTCGACCGTCCCGAGCTGACCGTCAGCGGTCGCGTTCCGACCGAAGGCGGCGGTGAAGTATTCTCGGCGTCGCTGGCCAACGGCTGGAACTTCGACAATGGCAGCATCGTCGCCGCCGTGGAATGGTACCGCCAGAACGAACTGACCCGCGGTGACCGCGATTTCTTCAAGTGCGCCGAAGATATCGTCTGGGACGACAAGGGCAACCGCATCGACCGCGTCGACCGCTCCATCCTGGCCGGCACCAACCTGGCCAACTGCCAGAACATGCTGCACAACGTCATCGACGTCGGTTCCGTCCGTTACGTGCCGAGCACCGATGGCAGCACGGTTGGCCCGTTCCCGGGCTATCGTCCGCGCGCCAACCAGACCTATGCCAACGGCAACCCCGTGGCGACGTATCAGGAGCCGTACAACTTCCAGGCTTACGGCCAAGCCCAGATCATCAACCGCCAAGAGCGCAAGACGGTCTACTTTGCCACTGACTTCGGCTTTGATTCGTTCAACTGGAAGACCCAGTTCCTCTACAACAACCGCACCACGGACAACTTCTCGTGGCGCCAGTTCTTCCCGACAGTGCTGATCCCCGGCACCACCACCCGCGCTCAGCCGGTGCTGCCGTTCAAGTCTGCTTCCGAGACCGAAGTTGATTACTACTACTTCGCCAACAAGTTCGATGGCGGCTTCGGCAGCAGCACCTGGGGCTGGGAAGTCAATGCCAACTACAGCCACTCCAGTGGCAAGTACAGCAACCTTGGCATCCGCAACTCGATCAGCGGCGACATCGGCCGTCCGGGTACCGGCACTGCAGCTGCGAACTACTTCGACCCGGGCTATCTGAATGGCTCGAAGGTCGACGAGCTGGTCTCGATCCTCGGCGTCTGGGCCAAGGGCAAGACCACCTACGATCAGACCACGGTCAACGCCGTGTTCAGCGGTGAGCTGTTCGATCTTCCGGCCGGTGCCGTGGCTTCCGCAGTCGGTGTGGAGTACCGCAACTACAAGATCGACGACCAGCCGGGTGCCGATTTTGCCGACATCTGGGGTTCGACCACCGCCGGTCGCACCAAGGGCGACGAGAAGGTGAAGGAAGCGTTCGTCGAACTGGATGTGCCGGTCTTCAAGGGAGTTCCGGGCATCGAGTCGCTGTCGCTGAACGGCTCGGCCCGCGTCTTCAAGTACGACACGGTGTCCGGTTCGGACAAGGTGTGGAAGTTCGGTGTCAACTGGCAGATCATCCCGTCGCTGCGCCTGCGCGGCACCATCGGTACCTCCTACCGTGCACCGGGCCTGTATGAGCTGTACCTTGGCAATCAGACCGGCTTCCAGGCGCAGACCGCGATCGATCCCTGCATCCGCTGGGCTGAAGGCAACAACAGCAACGCTGCTGCCAACTGCGCCGCTGCCGGTATCCCGGGCGACTACACCGCCGCAGGCAACAGCAGCGCCACCGTCTTCACTCGTGGCGGCGCTGGCGGCGACCTGAAGCCGGAGACCTCGCGTGCACGCAGCATCGGCCTGGTGTTCACCCCGGAATTTGCTGACCTGAGCGTTGCGATCGACTACTTCGACTACGAAGTCAGCGACCAGATCACCGCGCTGAGTGCAGCGTCCATCCTGGAAGGCTGCTACGAGTCGACCACCTATCCGAACCGCTACTGCGACCTGATGCGTCGTAATCCGAATTCGGGTACCAACGCGAACATGATCACCGAGGTGTATGCGCAGTACCTGAACATCAACCGCCAGCGCACCCGCGGCTGGGATCTGACCCTGAACTGGGAACACGAGTTCAGCTTCGGCAAGTTCTCGCTGGACTCGCAGGTCACCTACACGGTTGAAGACACCGCCGAGCTGTTCGACAGCGCAGCGGCCAGCGGCCTGTCCTCGTCGGACCAGCTGGGTGATTTCGGTCGCCCGGACCTGGTCGGCAACCTGGGCCTGAGCCTGGAGCGTGGCGACTGGACCTACAACTGGATGACCCAGTACATCGCGTCGACCAAGGACCCGGACCTGCTGGAGACGTTCACCTATCAGGGCCGTCCGAATTCCTACCGCGACATCACCGCTGGCAGCCGCTGGTATCACACCGCCTCGGTGAGCTACGAGCAGGCCGATTGGCAGATTCTGGTGGGCGTCTCCAACGTGTTCGATGCCAAGCCGCCGCTGATCTCCAGCAGCGTCTACTCTTCGCGCTACGGCAACACCCACCCGTTCGCCACCCAGTACGACTACTACGGTCGCACCCCGTTCGTGCGCCTGAAGTACAAGTTCTGATCCACCGCTGACCGCAACACCCGACAGACCCGGCTTTTGCCGGGTCTGTCTTTTCCGGGCCACCAAGCGGCCCCCTTGCACCCGGCCATGACCTTCGACACCCTTGCAGGTCTGGCCGGCGGCGTATCGTTCGGCCCACGGCCGTCCCACGGCCTTTCCCTGACTCACTCGGCCTGGAGGCCATCAAAGTGACCCGTACTCCCAAGATCGTGCTGCTGACCCTGGCCGTTTCGGCCGCGCTGGTCGGCTGCGGCAAGACTGAAACCCCGGCCAAGGACGCCACCGCCTCCACGCCGGCCGCGGCCGAAGCCACCAACTACACGCTGGACGAAAGCAAGCTGCCGGCCTACAACGCTTTCCAGCCCAGCGATCTGGATACCACCAAGGACGCCTGCGGCGCCTTCGGCGACTATGTGAACAGCAAGTGGCTGGCCGCCAATGAAATTCCGGGCGACCGCACCAGCTGGGGTGCGTTCACCATCCTCGACGAGCGCTCGGTGGCCGTGCAGCACCAGCTGGCCGAACAGGTGGCGCAGGTCAAGAATCCGAACCACATCGAGAAAATCGTCGGCGACCTGTGGGCCACCGGCATGGACGAGGCCAAGATCAATGCCCAGGGCATCGAGCCGCTGAAGGCCGACCTGGCCGCCATCGACGGCCTGCAGGACAAGGCGGCCATCGCCGATTACCTGCGCACCAGCGCGGCCAGGGGCGACAACGTCCTGTTCGGCTTCGGTGCCGAAGCCGACTTCAAGAACTCGGCCGTGAACATGGCCTACGCCAGCCAGGGCGGCCTGGGCCTGCCGGACAGCACCTATTACACCGACGCCAAGAATGCCGACAAGCTGAAGGCCTACCAGGCGCACGTCGCCAAGGTGCTGGAGCTGTCCGGTGTCGCCGCTGCCGACGCCGCCAAGCAGGCCGAGGACGTGGTCAAGTTCGAGACCCGCCTGGCCAAGGCCTCCAAGTCGCGCGTGGAGCTGTCGCGCAACGTCGAGCTGTACTACAACCCGGTCACCCTGGCCGATGCCGACAAGCTGACCCCGAACTTCAGCTGGACCGAGTTCTTCAAATCGCAGGGCGTGGCCGCGCCGGAGAAGTTCTCGCTGGCCATGCCGGCCTTCCATGAGGAAGTGAACAAGGCGCTGGGCGATACCGACCCGTCGGTGTGGCGCGCCTACCTGCGCTTCCACACCGTGGACAGCGCCTCGCCGTACCTGGCCGATGCCTTCGTGCAGGAAAACTACGAGTTCTACGGCAAGACCCTCAACGGCCAGAAGGAACAGAAGCCGCGCTGGAAGCGCGTGCTGGGCACCATCGAAAACGATGCGGGTGAAGCCTTCGGCCAGCTGTACGTGAAGGTTGCCTTCTCGCCGGAAGCCAAGGCGAAGATGGAAGAACTGGTGAAGAACCTGGCCGCCGCGCTGAAGGAGCGCATCCAGGGCTTGAGCTGGATGAGCGAGGAGACCAAGGCCAAGGCCATCGCCAAGTGGGAAACCTTCACCCCGAAGATCGGCTACCCGGACAAGTGGCGTGACTGGTCGGGCCTGCAGACCCAGCGCGACAGCTTCCTGGGCAACGTGCGCGCGGCCAACGAGTTCAACTACAAGTTCAACCTGTCCAAGATCGGCAAGCCGGTGGACAAGACCGAGTGGGGCATGACCCCGCAGACGGTCAATGCCTACTACAACCCGCTGCAGAACGAGATCGTGTTCCCGGCCGCCATCCTGCAGCCGCCGTTCTTCGACCCGAAGGCCGACGACGCATTGAACTACGGCGGCATCGGCGCGGTGATCGGCCACGAAATGACCCATGGTTACGACGACCAGGGCGCGCGCTTCGGGCCGACCGGCAACATGGAAGACTGGTGGACCGCCGCTGACAAGAAGAACTTCGAAGGCCTGACCGGCAAGCTGGTCAAGCAGTTCGACCAGTACAAGGTCGACGGCCAGGCGGTGAACGGCCACCTGACCCTGGGTGAGAACATCGCCGACCTGGGCGGCCTTGCTACCGCCTACGATGCCCTGCAGAAGGCCAGCGCCGGCAAGGAAGACCCGAAGGTGGACGGCTTCACCCGCGACCAGCGCTTCTTCTTCAACTGGGCCACCGTGTGGCGCACCAAGTACACCCCGGAGAACGCCAAGGTCCGCCTGGCGACCGACCCGCACGCCCCGGCACAGTTCCGCGCCATGGGTGCACCGTCGAACCTGCCGACCTTCGCGGCCGCGTTCCAGTGCAAGGCCGGTTCGCCGATGGCCCGCACCGGCGAGCAGCAGGTGGTGATCTGGTAAGTCCTGGCTGACGCTGTTGCAGACCTGCAAAGGCCCGGGAATTCCCGGGCCTTTGTTTTTCCGGGGTGTCTTTCATCCACGCATGGCGTGGATCTACTGATCCCGGCGCTCCCCGGTAGCTGCCGACCTTGGTCGGCGAATGCACCGCGACGCGTGCATCCCGCGCCCATGCCTGGCTTGCTATAGTGCGCGCGCCCTCAATCCATCACGGATTCGTTCCACATGCCCAACTTCCGTCCGCTTGCCATCGCCCTGGGCATCTGCCTGGCGACCCTGGTCCCGACTCACGATGCGTTCGCCGCCAAGAAGAAGGCCGCACGCGCTCCGGCCGTCAGCGCCCAGTGCAGCGACTTCTACGACGCCACCAATGCAGGCTGGCTGAAGGCCAACCCGGTGCCGCAGACCGGCGCCGTCACCGCGCTGGGACAGCTGGTTGACCGCAGCCGCCAGCAGCAGCGTGAACTGCTCGACGCCGCGATGAAGTCGCCGCAGGGCAATGTGCAGAAGCTGCTGGGCGACTTCTGGGCCAGTGGCCTGGACGAAGCCGCCGTGGAAGCAGACGGCTCCAATCCGATTGCGCCGCTGCTGACCCGCATCAACGCCATCAAGAAGGCCAAGGATGTGCCGGCCTCGATCGCCGCGCTGCACCAGGTCGGCATCCCGGTGGCCTTCAACTTCGGCCCGGACGTCGACCTGAAGGCGCTGGATCGTCACATCGGCTACTTCATGCAGGGCGGCATGGGCCTGCCGGATCCGGCGTTCTATACCCGCACCGACGCCGACACCGTGGCGCTGATGGGCCGCTACCGCAACTACGTCAAGCAGATCCTGGCGCTGACCGGTACCCCGGCCGCCAAGCTGGATGCCGAGTCGCAGGCGGTGATCGCGCTGGAAACCGAACTGGCACGCAATGCGCAGTCGCTGGCCGGCATCAACAACCCGTTCAACAACTACGCGCCCATCTCCACCAAGGAGCTCAACAGCCGCTACCGCAACCTGCAGCTGGATGCCTTCCTGAAGGCACAGGGCGTGGACGATGACCTGGTCTCGCTGGCCGACCCGGGCCTGTTCAAGCAGCTCGATGGCATGGTCACCAAGCTCAAGCCGGAGCAGTGGAAGGCGTACCTGCGCTGGCGCGTGGGCGACTCGATGGCGCCGTACCTGTCCAAGGCCTACCGCGACGCCGAGTTCGAATTCCGTGGCCGTGTGCTGCGTGGCCAGACCCTGCCGCCGCAGCGCTGGGAATCCGTGCTGGATGCAATCAATGTGGCCGCCGGCCCGATGGTCGGCCGCGAGTACGCCGCCCGCTACCTGTCGGCCGAAGATCGTCGCCAGGCCGCATGGATCGTCGACAAGGTGCGCGAAGTACAGATCGAGGCGGTAAAGAACAGCAGCTGGATGAGTGCCGAAGCCAAGACCGAAGCGCAGGCCAAGCTGGCTGCGCTGAAGATCGAGATCGGCACTCCACTGCGCGACCTGGACTACAGCGTGCAGCCGATGGGCCGCGGCTCGTTCGGTGGCAATATGCTGATCGCGTCGACCTGGCGCCATCGCGAGGAAATGAAGCGCATCGGCAAGGGCAACGCCGACCGTCGCTGGGACGTGCTGCCGCAGCAGCCGTCGCTGGCCTATGACCTGGCGCAGAACCGCCTGATCGTCACCGCCGCGATCCTGCAGGGCCCGGTGTTCAACGCCAAGGCCGACGCCGCCGACAAGTTCGGCAGCTTCGGTGGTCTGGTCGGCCATGAACTGACCCGTGCGATCGATGCCAAGGGCGCGCTGGTCGATGCCAAGGGTGAGCTGCGCAGCTGGTGGACTCCGGCCGACAAGACCGCCTGGACCCTGCTCGGCAATCGCGTGGCAGCGCAGTACAGCGCCTACGACTTCCCGGGCGTGAAGGGTGCCAAGGTCAACGGCACGCTCACCCAGGAAGAGAACCTGGCCGACATCGCCGGCCTGGAACTGGCCTGGGCCGCATACACCGCGCAGGAGCCGAAGGCCAAGCCGGCACAGCAGCAGGGCTTCTTCCGCGCCTGGTCGACGTTGTGGGCGCAGCAGCTGTCGCCGAACGAGGCCGCGCGCCGCCTGACCGCCGACATCCGCGCGCCGGGCCTGTGGCGCAGCAACGGCACGCTGGCGAACCTGCCGGCGTTCGGTGCTACCTTCAGTTGCAAGGCCGGGCAGCCGATGCAGCGCAGCGAAGCCGACCAGATCAAGGTCTGGCGCTGAGGTCTGATGGTTTGTTATTGATGAAAGGGCGCCTCCGGCGCCCTTTCTTTTGCGGAAACGGAGGGAAAAAGGCCCTGACGGATCAGGGCCAAACCAACCCTTGCGGCGAGAGAGAACCGCTGTTCGCGCAGGTCAGAAGTCGTATGAGGCGCTCAGGCGCACTGTCCGCGGTGGTGTGAAGTAGCTGCCCATACCGTAGATGTTGGAGACCGTGTCGGGTCCGGTCTGGTACTTGGCAGTGGACTGCAGCTGGCGCCGCTGGTTGAGCACGTTGAAGATGTTCAGTCCCAGGCCAAGCCGGTTGTCAGCAAACCCGGGGCGATACATCACGCCCATGTCCAGCTGCGCCGTCCACGGCTGCCGGCCCGCGTCGCCGGGACGCGAAGGCTTGCCATTGCAGTAGTGGTAGGCCGAGCCGTAGCCATTGAGTGGATCGGTCTGATCACTGCCGTAGTAGCCCAGACAGCTTTTCGGCATGCCCGACATCACCCGAACCGTGGCAGAGGCTGTCCATTCGTCATCGATCTGGTAGGCACCGAACGCCTTGAACTGGTGCCGGCGATCATTGGCGAGGTAGCCGCCGGCGTACTCCATCAACGCCGCCGCATCCCAGTCTTGGGTCTTGGACACATCGCTCTGGCCGATATCCGATCTCACCTGCCCTTCGGTGTTGCCGAAGCTACGCGACCAGGTGTAGTCCAGGCGGCCGGACCAGCCGTCGGACATCGGACGTTCGATGAACAGATCCAGTGCCACGTACTGGCGCTTCGCCTTCTTGCCGTCGTAGCCCCAGTCTGTCGAACTCATGCTGACCGGCGTGTAGCCGGAGCCATCACGGTGCCGTAGCTGGAAAGTGTTGGTGGCACCCGGATTGAAGATCACGCAACCGGGCAGATCGAAAGTGTCGGCATCCAGACCCATGCCTGCAAGTCTGTCGACGAAGCGGTCTGAATCGCAGGTATCGTCAATGGCCGACTGCAGCTTGCGGTAGGTGACCTTGGCACCGCTGTTCCAACGGCTGCCCAGGGTTTTCTCGAAGCCCAGGATCAGCTCGTCCTGGTACTGCGACTTCAGGTCGGTCGGCGCGACGGCCAGCGGATCGGGCGCCTGCCCGTACTCGCCGTTGGCCGACACCGGACCCGGCCCCAGTGGTGTGAGGCCGGTCGGGTTGCCGTTGGCGTCGATGCCGGTATAGGCGAAGTATTCGCGCGTGTAGGTCGATGCGGAGGCGCCGCGGATAGCCACGCTGTTGGGCAGCGCCAGGTAGTAGCGGCCCAGGTTGGCAAACAGCTTCAACGAAGCATCGCCGAATACATCCCAGCTGGCGCCCAGGCGTGGCGCCCACTGGTCGCCGCTCTCCACGTAGGCGCGGCCGTCGCTGTTGAAGTTGGTGAAGCGGTCGTTGCGAAGGCCAAGCGTCAGCAGCCAATCGGGTGTCAGCTGCCAGCGGTCTTCCAGGTAGTAGGCCCGCTGCTTCACCGACATGCTGGTGGTAGTGGAGAAAATGTACTTCTGCACGAAATAGCCCTCGCCCCCCGGCGGGGCGATGCCGAAGCCCGGGCTGGGCGATGCGCCCGGATTGCCACGCGAATAGATCCAGGCATGACCGGGGCCTGTCATGGACTGCCCTTCGTTGTTGGCCCGGTAGGTCATGTTGTCGACGCCGGCAGTCAACTCGTGGTTGCCGATGCGGTATTGCAGGTCCATGCGCAGCCCGTGGGTCGTGCTGCCCGCATCAGGTGCCTTGCTGTAGAGATCGGGCTGATCGTTGCGGATCGGCGTGCCACCGTTCAACGAGGGATCCTGGTTGCCGGCACCACTGATATAGGGGTTGCCCGAGTCCAGCGGATTGAATTCAAGGTTGCTGGTACGCGCGCGCCCCCACACGGCACTGAAAGTCAATGCATCGTTGAGGTAACCGGTGTACTTGAAGATATCGACGTCGGTACTGGACTTGACCAGGTTGGGGAACGTACCGGTGCGATCCCCCTCGGACAGTGTCTTGTAGTCGAACTCCCGGTAGTAGCCAGCGGTACGATCTGTGTCCTGGAAGCGGGTGTACTCCAGCGTATTGCCGTCGTTGATGTTCCAATCGATCTTGCCGTAGAACTTCGGCGTGTCAACGCGGTAGTGGTTGCGCACCTGCTGCGCGGCGGCTTCGTTGGCGGTTGCAACGCCTTCGCGACGGTTCGATTCGGCAGCAAGGTGGATGAACAGCCTGTCTTCGATCAACGGGCCACTGGCATAGCCGCTGTAGGTCGTCGTGGTTGCCTTGTCACCGCGCCGGTAGCGGTACAACGTGCCCGGCTTGGACGGATTCTCGAAGGCATATCCTTCAGGAAGGGTCATGTCCGGGTAGTTCACCGATGCCGGAGACTCGGCCAGCCCGGCCGGCGACCAGGTGACCTGCGCACCGAACCGCCACGCGTTGGTGCCACGCTTGCCTACCTGATTGATGACACCACCGGTGGAACGGCCATACGCCGCGCCGTAGCCGCCGGTGAAAGTTTCCTGCTGGTCGATGGAGCCGTACGGCAGGCTGATGCCGCCCAGATAGTTGAGCGGGTTGGTGACGTTGAAGCCATTGAGGTAGTACGCATTCTCGGTGACGCTGGCGCCGCCAAACGACAGCACCGAGCGCGAGCCATTGCTGAAGGAGCCACTACCAGCGACCACGCCCGGCGCCAGCAGCGCGATGGATTCAGCGCTTCGCCCCAGCGGCAACACATCCAGCTGCTCGGAGGTGATGACCGACTTAGAGACGGTGTGGGTCACATCGATCTTCGGCATGTGGGCGACCGTGACATTGACCGCATCAAGCGTGGTCGCCGGGCCTTGTGCGGCGAAGCTCACTTCGGTACCGCTGCCCACGCGCAGCTGCACATCATCGCGCTGTTCGATGATGCGCCCGTCGCGCTGCAGGCTGATGCTGTAGCGCCCCACCGGCAACGCACCGAAGCTGTAGCGCCCCTGGGCGTCGATGACTGCCCTGCGCTTGAGGCCACTGTCGCTCTGCGCAACGACGGTCGCGCCTTCGGAGCCGCTAGCATTGCCGTACAGCGTGCCGGTCGTGCTCTGCGCGGCAACGCTGCCAACGATGGAAAACAATATTGCCGAAAGTGCGCTGCGCTTTAGCACGCGATGTATGGATGCAACTGCCATGAATTCCTCTCCGTTGATGGAACTACCGGGGAGTTATAGGCACGGGTCTGCCGCGCAAGGCAGTGCTGCAACCGGCGATGAATCGGGTGGAATACGCCACGATGCAAGCCTCGACGCGGCCCATGGTTCAATCCATGCACTTGAAAAGCCTGGATATTCAGTGGACCAAGCAACGACAGGTACGGATGCACGACGCACGCCACGACAGACAACATACGTCACGCCAGAGTGCTGACGCACAACATGCAGCGTCCAAAGCGACAGCATGTCGTTCCGATTCCGACACACCCACTGCAGACATGCTCGCCTGCGTCACCCGTCACGCAGGCTGCAGCGTGCCCCGGTAAGGCACGATGCACCTGACCAGCGGCGCGCCGATTTTCTACATCGAACACGAACTGCCCGTCCACGTCGTACTCGAAGCTGATGTCGCCAGGCAGCAGTGCGCGTGGCAGCGCGATGCCCAGCAGCGGCCAGCATCGTGGCATCAACTGCAGGCGCCCCCACCCACCACCAGCGCAAGGCCGACCGAGACCGCGCCGAAACGCTCGACCAGCGGCGCGTCACCACGACCACGGCCCTTGGTCTGCAGGGTCGGGCCGCTCGGCCTGCAGCGCCGGCGCCAGAGTACGCCAGGCCACCAACAGCTCCAGCTCCGGCAGGTCCGTCAGCAGGTGGATCAGCCGCCCACCAAGCACCCCAATCCATCCAGGATCAGGGGCTGCACGCTTCGTCCTTCGTGCTGCCGTTGACGGGAACTGCTTTCCCCTGCGCTGCAGCACGATGCCGCATTAACACCAGGCGTGCTATCGCTGCGCCTTCGTCCGCTGCGGAGCCCGACCATGGCACACAAGAACACCATCTGCGTGTGGTACGACAAGGAAGCGCTGGAGGCCGCCACCTTCTATGCCAACACCTTTCCCGACAGCGCGGTGACCGCTGTCCACCACGCCCCGGGCGACTACCCGGACGGCAAGGAGGGCAACATACTGACCGTTGAATTCACCGTCTGCGGTATTCCCTGCGTCGGCCTCAACGGCGGCACCGCGTTCAAGCACAGCGAAGCATTTTCTTTCCAGATCCAGACCGAGGACCAAGCCGAGACCGACCGCCTGTGGAACGCGATCGTCGGCAACGGTGGACAGGAGAGCCAGTGCGGTTGGTGCAAGGACCGATGGGGCGTTTCCTGGCAGATCAGCCCACGCATGCTGATCGAAGCGGTGACCAGCCAGGACAAGGCACTGGCCAAGCGCGCCTTCAACGCGATGATGCCGATGAAGAAGATCGACATCGCCACCATCGAAGCGGCAATCAAAAAAGGGGACGGAGGGGATTAAGTCGTTATTCCCCATTGTCTGTGACCCAATGCGAATTGCGACTTAATTCCCTCCGTCCCCTTTTCCCGAGGTGCTGATGTCCTGGGATGCGATCATCATCGGTGGTGGCCACAACGGCCTGGTCTGCGCGGCCTATCTGGCGAAGACCGGGAAGAAAGTGCTGGTCCTTGAACGGCGCGGTGTGCTCGGCGGCGCTGCGGTCACCGAGGAGTTCCATCCCGGCTTCCGCAACTCTGTGGCGTCGTACACGGTATCGCTGTTGCAACCGAAGGTGATCGACGACCTGCAACTGCATGCGCATGGGCTGCGCATTGTCGCGCGCCCGGTCAACAACTTCCTGCCATTGCCCGACGACCGCTACCTGTTGTCGGCACCTGGCCGCGCCCAGGCCGAAGTCGCGAAATTCTCCGAACGCGATGCGCAGGCGCTGCCAGCGTATGAAGCACGCCTGGGGATCTTCGCCGACGTACTGCGCGCATGGGCCCTGCGCGCGCCGCCGGACCTGGGTGTAGCAGGCGGTTGGCGTGCGCTGCCCGCGCTCTGGCAGATGGGCCGCCTCGGCCGCGAACTGGCAACGCTGGATGCTTCGCTACGCCAGGAACTGCTGGACCTGTTCACGCTGTCGGCGGCCGAGTACCTGGACCGCTGGTTCGAGAGCGAGCCGATCAAGGCCCTGTTCGGCTTTGATGGCATTGTCGGCAACTATGCAAGCCCGTATACACCGGGCAGCGCCTACGTACTGCTGCACCATGTGTTCGGCCAGTGCAATGGCGTGAAAGGTGCGTGGGGCCATGCGATCGGCGGGATGGGCGCAATCAGCCAGGCCATCGCCGCCGCTGCACGCGCGGCTGGCGCGGAACTGCACGTGGACGCCGGCGTGCGACGCGTACTGGTTGAACACGGCAGTGCCGTGGGAGTGGAACTGGCCAACGGTGAAATCCTGCGTGCACGCGCGGTGATCGCCAACGTCAACCCGAAGCTGTTGTACGAGCAGATGCTGGCCCCGGCACAGGTACCAGACGCGACCCGCGAACGCATGGCGAACTGGCGCTGCGGTTCCGGCACGTTCCGGATGAACGTGGCGCTGTCGCGGCTGCCGGACTTCCGCGCCCTGCCCGGGCCCGGCGATCACCTCAGCGCCGGCATCATCATGGCGCCCAGCCTGGAGTACATGGACCGCGCCTGGCTGGATGCGCGACGCGACGGCTGGTCGCGCGAACCGATTGTGGAGATGCTGATTCCCAGCACGCTGGACGCTTCGCTGGCGCCGCCCGGCCGGCATGTGGCCAGTCTGTTCTGCCAGCACGTGGCACCGGTGCTGTCCGATGGACGTCACTGGGATGATCACCGTGACACGGTGGCCGATCTGATGATCGCGACCGTCGACCGGTATGCACCGGGCTTCGCCGACAGCGTGCTTGGCCGACAGGTGCTGTCACCGCTGGACCTGGAACGCACCTTTGGCCTGGTCGGGGGTGACATCTTCCACGGCGCACTGAGCGCCAACCAGCTGTTCTCGGCACGGCCGATGGTCGGCCAGGCCGGCTATCGCGGCGCCCTGCCCGGGCTGTACCTGTGCGGTTCGGGCACACACCCCGGCGGTGGCGTCACCGGTGCGCCGGGGCACAACGCGGCACAGGTAGTGCTGCAGGATCTCTAGAGGCGTGCCGACCAACGGTCGGCACCTACCGCGTCAGATGATCCTGGCCAAGGTGTGCCAACCGAGGTTGGCACCTACCCGCGTGAAGCGAGGCGCATCGCGCCTCACTTCACGCTGCGCAGATGGTTCGGGCGCTTCGGCGGGCCGGGCGGGCGACGCTTGTTGAACGGCGGCTGCCCGCGCCAGTAGCGGATCAGCAACCACCCGAACAGCATGCCGCCCAGGTGCGCGAAGTGGGCCACGCCTGGCTGCCAGCCGGTCATGCCCAGCACCAGTTCGCCCACACCGAACAGGATCACGAAGGTGCGTGCCTTCATCGGGATCGGCGGGAACAGCAGCATCACCCGCTGGTTCGGGAACAGCATGCCGTAGGCCAGCAGCAGGCCGAACACGCCGCCGGAGGCGCCCAGCACCGTGGCCGGATTCTCCAGCAGCGTTCCCACCAGCAGCTGGCAGACACCGGCACCGGCCACGCAGACCAGGTAGTACAGCAGGAATCGCTTCTCGCCCCAGGTCTGCTCCAGTGGTGCGCCGAACATGAAGACCGCCAGCATGTTGAAGAACAGGTGGCCGAAGCTGCCATGCAGGAAGCCATAGGTCAGCAGCTGCCACGGCTGGAAGTTGCCGCCCGGCGAGAACGCATCGAAGCCCTGCTGCAGCGGTTGCAGCATGAACGGCTCGAAGGTCTGCATGCCGAGCAGGAACGGCTGCTGCAGCAGGAACAGGATCGCGTTGGCGATCAGCAGGGCCTTGGTGACGGTAGGCAGTCGCGGGAACATGGGAGCACCGGCATGGAACGGCCTCCATCATAGCCGCAGCACCGTGTGATGTTGGCGCGCCCCCGGGATGCCCTGTTCAGTCGCCAGCGATGCTCAGCCGGGCCCCCACACAGCAGCATCCAGCGCCGCCGCCGGATCGGCCGCCGGCATCCGCACCCGGCCGTTTTCCACCTGCACGCCCTCGGCACGCAAGCGCTGCGACTGCTCGCGCCAGCCGGCCGAGCCTTCTGCCATGGCGATGCGGCCATCCGAACGCAGCACGCGGTGCCAGGGCAGGCCCGGGTCGTCGTTCTGGCCCAGAATGCGCGCGGTCAGGCGTGCACGCCCGGGCAGGCCCGCGCGCATCGCCACCTGGCCGTAGCCCATCACCTGCCCTGCCGGGATCGCGCGGATCACCGCCAGGATGCGCGCACGCGCCTGCTCCGGGGTCAGCGTCGCAGGCGGGTCACCAGCAGAACGCCGATCAGCACCAGTACGGTGCCGGCGATCTGCGCCGGCCCCATCGGTTCGTCGAGCAGCCATAGGCTCATCACGATGGTGGAAACAGGGCCCAGCATACCGACCTGCGCGGCAAGCGACGAACCCACGCGCTGCACCGCCAACATGATCGCCAGCACCGGCAGCACCGTACAGACAGTGGCATTGACCAGCGACAGCCACTGTACCGGCGCCGGTGCCTGCCACAGCAGTGGCAGCGGATGGGTCACCGCGAAATGCAGCAGCACCAGCACGCTGGCCACGCAGCTGGCATAGGCGGTCAGCCGCACTGCACCGATGCGCGCGACCACCTGCCCGCTGCCGAACAGGTACAGCGCGTAGCTGAGCGCACTGCCCAGCACCAGCAGGCTGCCGACGATGATCTGGCCGCCCTCGCGCTGCAGGTCGTGCCCGAAGGCCAGCAGCACGCCGAGGTAACTCAGCACCAGCGCGCCGATCTGCCAGCGTCCCGGCCGCTGGCGCGCCAGCAGCACGTTGATCAGCAGTACCAGGGTCGGGTTCAAGTACAGGATCAGCCGCTCCAGGGTCACGCTGATGTACTGCAGGCCCTGGAAGTCGAGCAGGCTGGACAGGTAATAGCCGGTGAAGCCCAGCCACAGCACGCGGGCGCGATCAGCCCAGGACAGCGGCTCGGCCCGGCGCGCGGCCCACAGGGCCATCAGTACGAACAGCGGCAGCGCCATCAGCATGCGCAACGCGAGCAGCGTGGTGGCATCGACGCCATGGCGCAGGCCGAGCTTGACGATGATCGCCTTGCCCGACGCGGCAATGGCGCCGATCGCGGCGAGGCCGATGCCGCCCAGCGCAATGCGCGGGGAAGCAGTGGCGATGCGGGAAGCGGGAGTGGACATCAGGAGGACGGCGGGCCGCGCAGGGCGGCCCGGTAAGACGTGGGGACGCCCATTGTCGCATGGGGGCGCCCGCTGCCCTGTAGAGCCGAGCCCGCGCTCGGCTTCGCCAGGCCGGGGCGAAAGGCAGCCGAGCAGGGCTCGGCGCCACAACGGCCCGGCTCAGCGCATCAGCACCACTTCTTCGGCCGAGGTCGGGTGGATCGCCACAGTGTCGTCGAACTGGGCCTTGGTCGCGCCCATCTTCACCGCCACGGCAAAGCCCTGCAGGATCTCGTCGGCCGCTTCGCCCAGCAGGTGGATGCCCACCACGCGTTCTTCCGGGCCGGCACAGACCATCTTGAACAGGCTGCGCTGGGGGCCGTTGGCCAGCGCCTGCAGCATCGGGCGAAAGCGGCTGTGGTAGACGCTCACCTGGTCGAAACGCCGGCGCGCTTCCTCCTCGCTCATGCCCACCGCGCCCAGCGGCGGATGCGAGAACACCACGCTGGCCACGTTCTCGTAATCCATCTTCGACTGCGGGCGGCCCCCGAACAGCCGGTCCATCAGCCGCCGCGACGCGGCCACCGCCACCGGGGTCAGGCCGACCTTGCCGGCGATGTCGCCGACCGCATGCACGCTCGGCACACGGGTGGTCTGCCACTCGTCCACCTGCACCTGCTCGTGCTCGCCGATGTCGATGCCGAGCGCTTCCAGACCCAGGCCACGGCTGTTGCCGCGGCGGCCGGCAGCGAAGAACACCGCATCGAACACGCTGTCGAGCGGGCCATCATGGCCGAATGCACGTACGCGCTCACCATCGCGCTGCAGTTCGCGCAGGCGATAGCCGAAATGGATGCGCACGCCCTGCTGCTTCAGGTTCTCGGCCAGCTGATCGGTCAGCTCGTAGTCGAAGCGATCCAGCAGCCGCTGACCGCGCACCAGCAGGCTCACCCTGCTGCCCAGTGCCTGCAGCAGGCCAGCCAGCTCCACCGCGATGTAACCGCCACCGATGATCGCCACCTCGGCCGGTGCCGCGCGCAGATCGAAGAAATCATCGGAAACCAGGCCCAGTTCCGCGCCGGGAATGTCCGGGCGCAGCGGGTGCGCGCCGGTGGCGATCAGGATGTGTTCGGCGCTGTAGCGCACGCCATCGCTGCAGGCCACGGTGTGCGCATCGAGCAGATGGCCGCGCGCCGGAATGCGCACCACGCCGGTTTCGTCCAGGCGCTTGTGGTAGCTGGTATGGATATTGCTGATGTAGGCCTGGCGATGTATCACCAGTTCCTTCCACGACAGCGCCGGGCGCGCTTGGACATCGAAGCCCATCGCACTGGCCAGGCCGATGCGCTCATGCAGGTCAGCTGCCAGCCACATGGCCTTCTTCGGCACGCAACCGACGTTGACGCAGGTCCCACCCAGTTCGCCCGGCTCCAGCAGCGCCACGCGCTTGCCGTGCTGCGCGGCGCGGATCGCACCGGCCAGGCCGGCGGAGCCGCCGCCGAGGACGATCAGGTCGTAGTCATAGGGTGCAGTGCTCATCGGAATCGCTCGGGTCGGTAGGGGGCAGGGTCGATCACCGGCGTACGGACGCAGACGAGATCGGCGATCAGCTGGCCGTTGCCGGCGCTCATGCTGATGCCGAGCATGCCATGCCCAGCTGCAAGCCAGACGTGAGGATGCGCGCCCTGCATCGATCAGCCCTGCCCGGCTCCACGCCGCATCGGTGGCCACTGGCGATAGGTCATTGCACGCCATAGCCATTCCACCGGACCAAAGCGGAAGCGCGCCAGCCACGCGTGCGAAACAGCCACCTGCGCTGCGAATACCAGCAGCGCGAACAGCAACTGCACGCTGCGCGGCATCCGCTCGAACCCGCCCAGGCCATAGTGGTAGAACAGCCAGGTACACAGCAACGACTGGGCCAGGTAGTGGGTCAATGCCATGCGCCCCACCGGCGCCAGCCATCCCAGCCGCGCGCGCCAACGCACGATCCACGCCAGGTAACCCAGGCACATCGGCAGCCCGCCGATCGTCACCAGTGCCATCGCTGCGGTCACCGGCAGGTCGTAGGCGCCCGGTGCCAGATACGGCTTCCAGGCAACGCCGAGCAGCGTGACCGCCAGGCCCAGCGGCAGCGCCACCCAACGCAACAGCACGTACAGCCGTGGGAAGCGCTCGGGTGATACCAGTGCACCGCTGCTGGCGAACCAGCTGCCGATCAGGAACATGCCCAGCACTTCCGGACCGGTAATCAGCAGCGCGCCCATCGACGATCCGAACTCGTGCAGGCGCTGCGCGGTGGCCTGCATCCAGCTGCCGTGCCCGTACACCAGGCGCTGCTGCGCGATGGCCTGCTGTGCTTCGGCAAGCATCTTCTGAATGTCTTCGGCCGAAGCCATCGACACCATCGCACCCACCAGCAACATCATCGCTACACCGCCGAGGTAGACGATCACGCCCATCCACGGCAGCCAGCTGCGCGGCGCCTCGCGGCAGGCCAGCAACGGCAACGAGACCAGTGCATACATCACCAGGATGTCGCCGGACCAGACCAGCAGTGCATGGCACAGGCCGATCAGCAGCAGGCCGGCGCTGCGGCGCAGGTAGAACGGGGTGAAGTCGCGCCCGGCCACCTCGGCGCGTTGCGCCATCACCGCAAAGCCGGCACCGAACAGCAGCGAGAACAGGGTGAAGAACTTGCCCTGCACGAACACATAGACGAAGGCGTCGGCCCAGTAATCGATGCCCCGCCAGTGCACGTCAATGCCGGTGAAGGCCAGGTCCAGCGGACCGCTGACGGCCTCGATGTTCATCAGCAGGATGCCCAGCAGCGCGGCACCACGCAGCACGTCCAGCACGGCGATGCGTTCGCCGGAAGCCACCGGCTGCAGGGAAGGAGAGACAGCGTTCACGGGGCGTCCGTCAGGCAGGTCCGCCATTATGCCGCCGGCCCGCGCGCCATGGATGGCCGCGCCATGTTCCAGAAACGCAACGGCCCGCCGAAGCGGGCCGTCGCATCCATCACGATCGCGCTGCGATCAGTGCTGGTGACCACCGTCGCCGTGGACGTGGCCGTGGTCGATCTCTTCCTTGCCGGCTTCGCGCACATCGACGATTTCCACGTCGAAGTGCAGGTCCTTGCCGGCCATCGGGTGGTTCAGGTCGACGTCCACGACGCTCATGCCGACCTTCTGCACGGTCACCGCACGCGGGCCGAAGTTGGTCTGCAGCACCACCTGCTGGCCCGGGGCCAGCTTGGTGTTGCCGAAGTGCTTCTTCGGCACGCGCTGGGACAGGCCCTCGCGGCGCTCGCCGTAGGCATCGGCCGCCTTGACGTCGACGCTGAAGGTCGCGCCGGCTTCCTTGTCCATCATGGCGTTTTCCAGGCCCGGGATGATGTTGCCATGGCCGATCAGGATCGCCAGCGGCTCGCCGCGGTCCTTGGACGATTCAATCGGCTCCTGGCCGACTTCGGAAACGGTGTAGTGGAAGTGGACAACGCGGTCTTTTTCGATCTTCATGCGCAACTCTGTCTGGATCTGCCGGAGGCAGGCGGGTTGGGGCGGGTTGTCGCCCGACGGGGACGCCGCCATCATGACGGCCATTCCAAGGTGGCGCATTATCCGGAGATCATGCACATCACGCCAGTTTCGTCCGGCCCGCGCCGGTTTCTCGCCCCGGCCCTGCTGCTGGCCCTGCCCGTGTTGATGACCGCCTGTGGCGGCGGCAAGGCCACCCGCCCGGCGCCGCCCCCGCCGACGGCGAACTGGCCCAAGACCGTGCCGGACAACCCCGAGGCCGCCAACTCGGTGCTGATGCGGGCCATCAGCCTGGTCGGCACGCCCTACCGCTATGGCGGCAACACCCCGGACTCGGGCTTCGACTGCAGCGGCCTGGTCGCCTATGTCTATCGCGAGATGCTGGACCTGCGGTTGCCGCGCACCTCGCGCGACCTGGCGGCGGTACAGGGCCCCAGGATCGATCCGCAACGCCTGGCCACCGGCGACCTGGTGTTCTTCGGCAGCCGCGGCAGCGTCACCCACGTGGGCATCTATGTAGGTGAAGGGCGTTTTGTGCACGCGCCGAGTACCGGCGGTACGGTTCGCCTGGACTCGCTCAGTGGCCCCTACTGGAAAGACCACTACACGGGCGCGAAACGTGTCCTTCGCTAAGCTGAACAGGCGATATGTCTAAAACTGTGACATGCGTCACTATATAAATAACGATTTTATAACGGAATTTTTAACTTATCCGCGCTTTTACAGGGCATGATGCCCCATCGTTTTTTTCCTGTGACCGACGCGTGACGACTGACGACCTGAAAAGCGAAGGCCAGACTTCCGTATCTTCACGTAGTGCCCGCCCGCTGTTGCTTGGCCTGGCACTGTGCCTGACCAGCCTTCCGGCCTGGTCGCAGACTGCTCCAAACCGTTCCGATGTGACCCCGGCCCCGGTGGCCGAGAGCACCGCCCGACCGGCCGCCAAGGCCGAGGCTGCCGCTCCGCAGCGCAGCCGCGTCGATGCCGCCGCCAGTGCCACGCTGGCCGCCCTGCTGCCGCACCTGGCCGCCAACGACACCATTCCGCTGATGGATCGCTCGGCCGTGGTGGCCGGTGACCTCAGCCGCCTGCTCGCCAACTACGACACCAGCAGCGCCGCCAATGGCAGCGTCGTCGGCACCGCCGCCGACAACGGCAAGGTGCAGTCGCTGCTGCGCCGCGCGATGACCCTGCTGGGCACCCCGTACCGTTGGGGTGGCAGCAACCCGGACAGCGGTTTCGACTGCAGCGGCTTGGTCGGCTATGTGTTCCGTTCGGCGCTGGGCATCGAGTTGCCGCGCGTCTCGCGCGAGATGGCGCACGATGACAACGCCGAACTGATCAACGACCGCACCGCGCTGGCGGCGGGCGACCTGGTCTTCTTCGGCCGCAAGGGCCGCGTCGACCACGTCGGCATCTATGTCGGCGACGGCCGCTTCCTGCACGCCCCCAGCTCGGGCAAGGATGTGCGCGTGGACACCCTGCTCAGTGGCTACTGGGGCAACAAGTTCATGCAGGCCCGCCGGGTGGATCTCTGACCCGCTGGCGCTACAGCGCCGCCTGATGCGAGAAGCCGCTGCCCTGCAGCGGCTTTTTTGTTGGGCCCGTAATGGTGGGTGGCTGCCGACCTTGGTCGCCACCGGCTCCATCCATGCATGGTGTGGATCAAGCGGAGGCCGCCTTGGCCGACACCGCCTCGGCCATCCCCAAACAAAAGGCCCGACGGTCAGGGCGGGCCTTTCAATTCAGCACACCACCTCAGGCGCGTGGTGGTGTCGGGTCGGGATCATCCACGCCCACGTTGCTGGACGGGTTGTCGTACACCGCCTGGTCAAGCAGCCCGGTCTCCTTGGCCACGATCACCGGTACCAGCATCTGGCCCGTCACGTTCGTCATCGTGCGCATCATGTCCAGGATGCGATCAATGGCATACAGGTAGCCGATGGTCTCCAGCGGCAGGTTGGCCGCACTCAGCACCACCGTGGCCATGATCACCGCAGTACCCGGCACGCCGGCGGTACCGAAGCTGCCCAGCACCGAGGCGATCAGCACCACCACGTACTGCTCCGGAGTCAGCGGCACACCGCTGTACTGCGCGATGAACACCGCGCACAGCGCCGGGTAGATCGCGCCGCAGCCGTCCATCTTGATGCTGGCGCCCAGCGGCACCGCAAACGAACCGTAATCCTTGTTCACGCCCAGGTTGTGGGTGATCGAACGCAGTGCCACCGGCATCGCCGCGAAGCTGGACGAGCTGACGAACGCAACCTGCATGCCCGGCGCCGCACCACGGAAGAACTTCAGCGGGTTCAGTCCGTGCGCCAGCAGCAGTGCGCTGTAGACCACCACGATGTGCAGGGCGCAGGCCACGTACAGCGCCAGCACGAAATGCCCCAGCGGCAGCAGCTTCTCGAACCCGTAGCTGCCGACCAGACCGGCGATCAGGCCAAAGGTGCCGATCGGGGTGACTTCCAGCACGAAGCGGGTCACCTGGATCATGATGTCGCTCATCTGGCCGACCAGCTTGCGCGCCTCGGTCACCTTCTCGCCGAGCTTGACGATGGCGAAGCCGACCAGGCCAGCGAAGAAGATGACTGGCAGGATCGAGCCACGGCCGGCGGCCAGCACAGTTTCGCCGGCCGCGTTGACCTTGGTGCCGATACCGGACAGCGCGTAGAAGACATTGGCCGGCACCACGTCCAGCAGCACCTGCACCACGCTGGGGACCTCGCGCGGCACGTAGTTGCTGGCCATGGTCAGCTGCAGGCCACCGGCGCCGGGCTGCAGCACGGTACCCACGCCCAGGCCGACGCATACCGCCAACGCGGCGGTGATCACGAACCACAG
Organism: Stenotrophomonas sp. YJH_SMC_33; assembly: GCF_059372295.1. Taxonomy (NCBI): domain Bacteria; kingdom Pseudomonadati; phylum Pseudomonadota; class Gammaproteobacteria; order Lysobacterales; family Lysobacteraceae; genus Stenotrophomonas; species Stenotrophomonas sp. YJH_SMC_33. The sequence continues at coordinate 58,302 of NZ_JCAFVJ010000003.1, read as the reverse complement.
GAAGGTGCGGCCACTGAGCGCGGCGACCGACTTCTGCCCGTGCAGCGATGAGATAGCGTTGATGACCGCGAAGAACACCAGCGGCACGGCGATCATCTTGATCAGGGTGACATACAGCTCACCCAGCGGGCCAAACCACGTTTCTGCGGCCGGGCCAAGCGCCCAGCCGGCCAGCGCACCGAGCACGAAGCCACCGACCACGCGCTGCCAGAATGGAATCCGCAGCCAGGCAGAGACCAGCTTCATAGGCAATCCAGAGGGAAGGAAGGGATGCTGGCACGATAGTCCAAAGCGGCCTGCGGAACGACCGCCGGGCCGGCAAATCAGTGTGTCATCGGCGTGCCTTGCTGGGGCGGGCATAATGAATGTCCCGTTACAGTTTGTGAGATCCCAGCGTCCATGCGCCGTTCCGTCTCCCTGTTGGCCGCCTGCGCCACCACCCTGCTGCTGGGCGCCTGCGCCAGCACCACCCCCGCCTCTGCCCCGGCCGGCCTGAAGGTCGCCGTCGATCCCGTCGCCCACCCGGCCGGCGAAACCCCGCAGTGGTGGTACCGCAGCGGCGCTGCCCAGGCCGCCGCCAACGGCGCGATGTCCGGCAAGGCCAAGAACGTCATCCTGTTCCTCGGCGACGGCATGAGCCTGACCACCGTGGCCGCCTCGCGCATCTACGAGGGCCAGCGCAAGGGTGGCTCCGGTGAAGAGAACCTGCTGTCCTGGGAGCGCTTCCCGGCCACGGCGTTCAGCAAGACCTACAACACCGATTCGCAGACCCCGGATTCGGCCGGCACCATGACCGCCATCACCACCGGTGTGAAGACCCACATGGGTGCGATCGGCGTCAGCGCCGGCAGCCGCACCGACTGTGCCGACAGCCTGTCCAAGGGCCTGCTGACCTGGCTTCAGCTGGCCGACAGCGCCGGCCTGGCCACCGGCGTGGTGTCCACCGCGCGCCTGACCCATGCCACCCCGGCCGCGACCTACGCGCACTCGCCCGAGCGCAACTGGGAAAACGATACCGACCTGACTGAAGCGGCGAAGGCGGCCGGCTGCAAGGACATCGCCCAGCAGCTGCTGTCGACTTCGCGCTACGGGCGCGGCCCGCTGGTCGCCCTCGGCGGCGGGCGCGGGGAATTCACCACCGTGGAAGAGCGCGACCCGGAGTACGACGACAAGGTCGGCCAGCGACTGGATGGGCGCAGCCTGGTGCAGGAATGGCAGCAGGCCCATCCGCACGGCGCCTACGTGTGGAACAGCAAGCAGCTGGCCGCCGCCGCCAACGCACCGGCGATCCTCGGCCTGTTTGAACCGGACCACATGCGCTACGAGTACGAGCGCCCGCAGGATCCGGGCGGTGAGCCGAGCCTGGCCGAACTGACCGCAGCGGCGATCAAGAATCTGTCGAGGCACCCGGAAGGCTACGTGCTGATGATCGAAGGCGCACGCATCGACCACGCCAACCACAGCGGCAACGCCTACCGTGCACTGACCGAAACCGTGGCGCTGTCCGATGCGGTGCGCGTGGCCAGCGAGCTGACCTCGGCCGACGACACCCTGATCATCGTTACCGCCGACCACTCGCACACGCTGAACTTCGTCGGCTACCCGGCGCGCGGCAACCCGATCCTGGGCAAGGTGAAGGACAAGGGCGGCGAAGATGGCGCCGGCAAGCTGGACTACGCACTGGACGGCACCGGCCAGCCGTACACCACGCTGAGCTACGCCAATGGCCCGGGCCACACCGGCAGCAGCAACCAGCAACCGGCCGGCCCGAAGCGCTATCCGCACAACCCGAGCAGCTTCGAACCGGCCGACGGCCGCCCGAACCTGCGCGAAGTCGACACCGAGCATCCGGACTACATGCAGGAAGCGCTGGTGCCGATGAAGTCCGAATCGCACGGTGGCGAGGACGTCGGCATCTGGGCACGCGGCCCGGGCAGCAAGGCGATCCGCGGCACGCTGGAACAGAACGCGATCTATCACATGATCGTGCAGGCCACCCCGGCCCTGCGCGAGCGCCTGTGCCAGGCCGGCACCTGCGATGACAAGGGCGTGCCGGTGCAGCTGCCGGCACCGACCGCGTTCGAGCGCAAGGCCGAGGCCAAGTGATCGCACGGCAGGCCCGCCCTGACGCTGCCAGCGGCTGCTTCGCGCGGTCGCTGGCCCTGCTTGGCATGCTGGTCAGCGCCACTGCAGCGGCACAGGCACCGGCATGCAAGCTGCTGACCGACGAACACGGGTTGTGGCCGCTGCCCAACTGCGAGGTGATCGATCACCGGCCGAAGATCAGTACCGAGACGTTGAAGGGCCTGAACTACGACGACCACGGTCTGGCGGTGGTGTACGCCGACCAGGGTTTCCACTACGTCGACCGCAAGGGCCGCAGCCTGCCGGTGCTGACCTGGGACAACGGCCCGGAGACGCCGCAGGAAGGCCTGTTGCGCGGCCGCGTAGGCAACCGCGTGGGTTACTTCGACCTGACGTTCCGCCAGGTGGTACCCGGCACGTTCGATTTCGCATGGCCGTTCCAGGACGGCGTCGCCGAGGTCTGCAATGGTTGCCGTCGTGGTACGCCGGATGCCGATGGCCACACGCCGATGGAAGGCGGAGAGTGGTTCCGCATCGACCGTTCGGGCCGTCGGGTGAAGTAGGTTTTCGGCAGGGCTGCGCCCTGCACCTGCAGACGCAACGGCAACGGCAACGGCCGGAAGCAACAGCAACAGCGTGCATTCCGTGGGATGGCGGGGCACTGTGGGTGTGCGGGGACGGCGCGAGTACGTCCATGTAGCCTTGGTCGCCGCATCCATGCGGCTCACACCCCGCAAACCCACAGTGCCCAGCCTTCGACAGTTTTCCGGCGGCTGTTGGTAGGTGTCGACCTTGGTCGACACATCTGTCAGATATCGAATGAGTCATCCACGCATGGCGTGGATCTACTGTGTCTACCAAGGTCGACACCTACCAACGCGGTGCAAGACGCCGTTCCGACAGATCGCGGCAATCTGTCGAAGGCGGGGTGGGTCCGGTTGCGGGGGCGTGAGCCGCATGGGCCCGAGGCATGCCTCGGGCGGGTTGGGCAGGACGCCCAACCCCGGTCTTGCCGTGTGCGCAGGACTGCGCACACGTGCAAGCGGCGACCGAGCTTACATGGACGTACTTGCAGCGGCCCCCGCAACCGGACCTGCCCCGCCTCCCCTCAGGAGGCCAGCTTCTGCTGTTGCTGTTGCTGTTGCTCTGGATCGTAGCGGGTGCAGGGCGCAGCCCTGCCGAGCAACCCTATACTTGCCGCCGTGACCGCCTTCCCTGCCCTCGTTCCGCTGGATGTGCCGCTGCTGGTGGGCTACAGCGGCGGTGTCGACTCGACCGTGCTGCTGCACTGGCTGTGGCGCTGCGCTCAGCTTTCCGGCACGGCACTGCGTGCGGTGCACGTGCACCATGGCCTGCAACCGGCCGCCGATGACTGGGTGCTGCATTGCCAGCAGCAATGCGCAGCACTGGGCATCGAACTGGCCGTGCATCGCGTGCAGATCGACAACCGCGCAGGCCTCGGCCTTGAGGGCGCAGCGCGGCATGCCCGGCGTGCGGCGTTCGCGGCCGAGCTGCGCGACGGCGAAACGCTGGCACTTGCGCAGCACCAGGACGACCAGGCCGAGACCTTCCTGCTGCGCGCGCTGCGCGGTTCAGGCGTCGACGGCCTTGCAGCGATGTCTGCACACAGCCATCTTGGCGAACATCCCCTGTGGCGACCACTGCTGTCGACGTCGCGCGACGCACTGCTCCACTACGCCCGGCAGCACGCGCTTCAATGGATCGAAGACCCCAGCAACGCGGAAGACCACGCCGATCGCAACTTCCTGCGCCTGCAGGTGTTGCCGTTGCTGCGCCAGCGCTGGCCGCACGCGGCGTCGGCATTGGCCGGCAGCGCGACGCATTGCCGGCAGACCCGCGAACTGCTGGACGAGGAAGACGCCGAGCTGATCGCGCATCTGGAAGTGGCACCGCGCGTGCTGTCATTGGAACTTCTGCGCCAAGTGTCGCCGGGCCGCGCCGCACGCGTGCTGCGCGCCTGGGTGCTGGGCCATGCTGCAGCACCGTTGCCGGCCACGGTGCTGAAACAGGCGCTGGACGAACTGCTGCCGGCCGGCAACGATCGCCAGGCACGTGTGCGCTGGCACGATCACGCGATCCAGCAATGGCGCGACCATGCCTACCTGCTGCCAGCCCGGCTACCTGCGCTCCCCCCCGCGTGGCAGGCCGAATGGGACGGACGCGCGCCATTGGCGCTGCCCGATGGCGGACAACTGCGCCTGCAGGGCGCCCCGGCCTTCGAACGCCCATTGCAGGTACGTGCGCGCGCGGGCGGTGAGCGCATCCTGCTACCCGGTCGCCCGCATTCGCACGCGCTGAAGGACTGCCTGCAACGTGAGCGTCTTGCCCCGTGGCGCCGCGCGCAGCTGCCGTTGATCTTCGATGGCCCGCAGTTGCTGGCCGCCGCCGACGTGGTCATCGCCGCGCCCCTGCAGGCCTGGTTGCAGGCGAACGGGGCACAGCTGCGTTGGCATCCCGGCGGCTGGTGAATTGACCCCCGCGCGCGGCCCGTCCACACTTGCCGCATGGCCAAGAAGTCCCCCGAAAACGCCTCCCCGGTCGCCCAGTTCGAGCAGTCGCTTGAATCGCTGGAACAGCTGGTGGAGCAGATGGAAACCGGCGAGCTGAGCCTGGAAGCCTCGCTCAGTGCTTACGAACGTGGCGTCGGTCTGTATCGCCAGTGCCAGCAGGCGCTGGAACAGGCCGAACTGCGCGTGCGCCTGCTCAGCGATCCGGCGCAGCCGGAAGCATCCGAGCCGTTCGATCCGCCCAGCCATGACGGCTGAAGCCCTGTTCGCGCGCTGGCGCGACCGCATCGAGAGCCAGCTCGACGCCGCCCTGCCCTCGCCCGCCGAGGCCCCGCAACGCCTGCACCAGGCGATGCGCTACTCGGTGCTGGGTGGCGGCAAGCGCATGCGGCCGCTGCTGGTGTACGCCAGTGGCCACCTGTTCGGCGCGCAACTGGAGCACCTGGACGCGGCCGCGATGTCCGTCGAGCTCATCCACGCCTATTCGCTGGTGCATGACGACCTGCCGGCGATGGACGACGATGCCCTGCGCCGCGGCAAGCCGACCACCCACATCGCCTTCGACGAAGCTACCGCCATCCTCGCCGGTGACGCCCTGCAGACCCGTGCCTTTGGCCTGCTGGCCGATGCGCCGCTGACGGCCACGCTGCGCGTGGCCTGCCTGCAGACCCTGGCCCACGCGTCCGGTGCCTCCGGCATGTGCGGCGGCCAGGCGCTGGACATCGATGCCACCGGCCAGCAACAGACCCTGGCGGCACTGACCCGCATGCATGCACTGAAGACCGGCGCACTGATCCGCGCGGCGGTGCGCATGGGTGCGCTGTGCGGCCAGGCCCACGAACCGCAGCTGGCCCAGCTCGACAGTTTCGCCGATGCACTCGGCCTGGCCTTCCAGGTCCGCGATGACATCCTGGATGTGGAAGCCAGTTCTGAACAACTGGGCAAGACCGCCGGCAAGGACCAGGCACAGGAAAAGAGCACCTTCCCGGCGCTGCTGGGCATGGACGGCGCCAAAGCACAGCTGCGCGAACTGGCAGCGCGCATGCAGGCAACCCTGGCCGGCCATGGCGAGGAAGCCGATCCGCTGCGCGCGCTGGCAACGCTGGCGGTGGAGCGCAATCACTGATTGCTGGCGGCGACGCTGCCGCACTGCGCTCACCGCGCTTGGCCCGGCACGAGCGCCAAACAACAACGCCCGGCAATGCCGGGCGTTGCATGTATCCGCGTGCGGACGAACTTACTTGATCAGGCGCAGCGCGAACGGGTAGCGATACGCCTCGCCGTTGTTGGCCTTGACGGCGGCAATGATGCAGAACACCAGGCTGACCAGACCAACGATCGGCATCAGGATCGCGCCGATGACGACGATGGTCAGGATCATGCAGATGACCATGGCGATGGCCACGGTGATCTGGAAGTTCAGCGCTTCCTTGGCCTGGTCGGTCACAAAGGCCTTGCCCGCATCATCCTTGTTGATCAGCCAGATGATCAGCGCGCCGATGAAGCCGGTGAAGATGCCCAGCAGGTGCGCAGCCAGCGCCATCGTGCGCTGGTCGGCCGGGGCCTCGGTGGTCGCCGGCGGCGGCGGGACGTTATCGAATTCGCTCACGACAAAACTCCTTTTCATTGGGTGGTCTTGACCCACCAGCACCAAGCTGGCTGCGTCAGGCGGGCATAGCTTACGCCATCGACGCCATCAATCATTACCGGCAATGGTCATCCGCCCCACCAGGATCGAGCCGGTGCGGATGTGCGAGCGCGGGTCAACATCACTGCCCACCGCTTCGATGCTGCTGAACATCTCGCGCAGGTTGCCGGCGATGGTGATGCCATCCACCGGATACTGGATCTCGCCATTCTCGACCCGGAAGCCACCGGCGCCCCGCGAATAGTCGCCGGTCACCCCGTTGACGCCCTGCCCCATCAGCTCGGTCACCAGCAGGCCATTGCCCATCTGCCGGGCGATGTCCTGCAGCGCGCCAGCATTGGCGGCCAACTGCAGGTTGTGCACGCCACCGGCATTGGCGGTGGTCTGCAGGCCCAGCTTGCGTGCCGAGTAGCTGCCCAGCACGTAGCGCTGCAGGACGCCGTCACGGACCAGCGCCGAAGCTCGGGTGGCCACGCCATCGCCATCGAAGGCGGCCGAACGCAGGCCACGGCGCAGGTGAGGCAGTTCCTCGATCTGCATCCAGCCGGGGAACAACTGCAGGCCGACGCTGTCCAGCAGGAAGCTGGCCTGGCGGTACAGGGCACCGCCGGACACCGCCGACAACAGGTGGCCGACCAGGCTGCGCGCCACTTCCGGGGCGAACAACACCGGCATGCTGCCGGTGGCCATCGAGCGAGGCTGCAGGCGGGCGACGGTGCGCTCGGCAGCACGACGACCGACCAGGCCCACCTCCTCCAGATCCTCGCGGGCCAGCGCACTGGTGTACCAGCCATCGCGCTGCATGCCATCGCCCTGGCCGGCAATCAGCGCACAGCCCACCGAATGATGGGTGCCGCGCTCACGGCCGATGAAACCATGCGAATTGGCATAGACCGACAGGCTCTGCATGCTTGACACCGAAGCGCCGTCGGAATTGCGGATCTGCGCATCGGCCTCGCGGCCTGCGTTCTCACAGGCCAGGGCCAGGTCCACCGCCTCGTCGGCCTGCAGCGCCCACGGGTGCCAGGCATCCAGATCCGGGAAGTCGGTGGCCATCAACGCGGCCTCGGCCAAGCCGGCAGCCGGGTCATCTTCGGTATGCCGGGCGATCGCACAGGCCTGTTCGACCGTGGCGGCAAGGCTGGCCTCGTTCAGGTCGCCAGTGCTGGCACTGCCCTTGCGTTGCCCGAAATAGACGGTGACGGCGATACCGCGGTCACGGGTGGACTGCACGGTCTCAACCTCGCCAAGGCGGACATTGACCTCCAGGCCACGATCCTCGCTGCAGCTGACCTCGGCCTGGCTGGCGCCCAGCGCGCGGGCACGGTCGAGCAGCTGCTGGGAGAGGTCGGCCAGCCGTTCCAGCCGGGCCGCGCTGTCGTCGCCGACGGCCACTTCAGGGGCGATCACGTTCAATGCTTTATCCTGTACGGGTTGGGCCCGGCATCACGCCGGGCGACTTTTTTGAAATCAGGTATGGACGATGCGCGGACGCGACGAAGAAACCGGTGAATTCCACGACAAGAGCCGCAGCCAGAACCGGCGCGACGCGCTCGACGTCCTGGCCCTGGGCGAGAAGCTGGTGTCGTTGACCCCGGCCCAGCTGGCGCGCCTGCCGATCCCGGAAGACCTGCTGCCGCATATCGCCGAGTGCAAGCGCATCACCGCCCACATCGCCCACAAGCGCCAGCTGGCGTTCCTGGCCAAGCACATGCGGCGCGAAGAAGAGGCCACGCTGGATGCGATCCGCGACGCGCTGGACGCCAACAGCGAGACCGGCCGCCGCGAAGTGGCAATGATGCATCGCGTTGAGGGCTGGCGCGACCGCCTGCTGGCCGAGGGTGACAAGGCACTGGCGGCCCTTCTCGACGATTATCCGCAGGCCGATCGCCAGCAGCTGCGCACGCTGGTGCGCAACGCGCAGGCCGAAAAGGCCAGGAACAAGCCGCCGCGCGCCTACCGTGAGATTTTCCAGGTGCTGCGCGGCCTGATGCTGCCGGCCGCGCTGGGCCTGAAGACGGCGGGCGACGAAGACGCCGGCCACGTCGAGACCGACGAAGCCGACGAGGACTGAGTCCGCGCCGGTCGGGGCGGTGGCGCTGGCCATCGCCCGGCTCAGGCCTGGGTACCGCCGACGGTGATGCCCTCGATCAGCAGCGAGGGCTGGCCGACACCCACGGGCACGCTCTGCCCGTCCTTGCCGCAGACGCCCACGCCCTCGTCCAAGGCCAGGTCATTGCCGACCATGCGCACCTTCTGCATGGTTTCCGGACCGTTCCCGATCAGGGTCGCGCCCTTCACCGGCGTGGTGACGCGGCCATCCTCGATCAGGTAGGCCTCGGTCGCCGAGAACACGTACTTGCCGCTGGTGATGTCGACCTGGCCGCCGCCGAAGTTGACCGCGTACAGACCCTTCTTCACCGAACGGATCATCTCCTGCGGGTCGTGCTGGCCGGCACGCATGTAGGTGTTGGTCATGCGCGGCATGGTCATGTGCGCGAATGATTCGCGGCGGCCATTGCCGGTAGGCGCCACGCCCATCAGGCGCGCATTGAGGCTGTCCTGCATGTAGCCGACCAGGATGCCGTCCTCGATCAGCGTGGTGCACTGGCTGGGATGGCCCTCGTCGTCGATGTTCAACGAACCGCGGCGTCCGTCCAGCGTGCCGTCATCGACGATGGTCACGCCCGGGGCGGCAACGCGCTCACCGATGCGGCCCGCGTAGACGCTGGTGCCCTTGCGGTTGAAGTCGCCTTCCAACCCGTGGCCAACCGCTTCATGCAGCAGCACGCCCGGCCAGCCCGGACCGAGCACCACCGGCATCACCCCGGCCGGAGCCGGAACGGCGTCCAGGTTCACTAGCGCCTGGCGCAGCGCCTCGCGGGCGAAGGCCTCGGGGCGCCCGTCCGCAAACAGTTCTTCATACCCGTAGCGGCCACCGCCGCCTGCATAGCCGGACTCGCGGCGACCGTGGTGCTCGACGATCACCTGTACGTTCAGGCGCACCAGCGGCCGCACATCAGCACCCAGCACACCGTCGCTGCGTGCGATCAGCACCGTGTCGACGCCGCCGGACAGGCTCACCATCACCTGCTTCACGCGCGGATCGGCGGCACGCAGGTAGCCATCCAGGCGCTTGAGCACCTCGACCTTGGCCTCGTTGCCGATACCATCGATCGGGTCCAGCGCCGGGTACAGCGCGCGCGCGTTGCCACGCAGTAGCGATCGCCCGGATTGGGCACCGCCTTCGCGTGAGATCGCACGTGCCGACTGCGCCGCCGCCAGCAGCGCGTCGGCGTGGATGTCATCGGAATAGGCGAAGCCGGTCTTTTCGCCGGAAATTGCCCGCACGCCCACGCCCTGTTCGATGGAATGGGCGCCATCCTTGACGATGCCGTCTTCCACGCTCCAGCTCTCGCGGCGGGCATGCTGGAAGTAAAGATCACCGAAGTCCACACCGGGGCCAAGCAACTGGCCGAAGGTGCGCTCCAGGCCAGCGGTATCCAGGCCGCCGGGGCGCAGCAGGCGGTCTTGGGCAAGCGTCAGGGCGATGTCAGTCATGGTTCTCGATCTGGGGATGCGGGGGCGCTCAGGCAAGCCCCGTGAACAGGAAGGCCGCGCTCACCGCGGGCGCGGCAGGCCGGTGACGGTCGGTGGAATGGCCGGCGCCGGTGCCGGCGCGGGTGGTGGAGCCTTGTCGCGGCTGCGTTCGATCACTTCCACCTTGGGCTCCTTCCATGGACCGGTCACCTTGTAGGTACGGGCGCCAATCTCGCCCAACGGCTTGGACAATACCGCATTGGTGGCCGCGCCCAACGCCGCTCCCACCGGGCCACCGGCCACTGCCCCCACCACGGTCAGCAGATTGCCGGCACGCGGGTTGACGTCGATGGTCTGGTCGAACTGCTGGTTGCGCAGGTCGGCCTGGCCGCGGATGGTGATGTTGGCTGCCGGGCCTTCGATCAGCACCTTGTCGGTGCGCGCCATGCCCTGGCCGAACTGCATGCTGCCGTCGATCTGGTTGAACGCGAAGCCCTTGGAGAAGAAGTCGCGGAAGTCGAACATCAGGCGCCGCGGCAGCTGGGTCACGCTGAGCAGGCCCAGCACGCGGCCAGCACCCGGCTCCAGCTCCAGCAGCTGGCCGTTGCGTGCGTGCAGGTCCAGGCGGCCCTGCAGGTTGCCCAGCTGGAAGTCCGACGGCCCCCCGCTCCAGGTGGCCTGCAGCTGGGCCTGGCCGGAGCCACCACGCAGCTGGCCGCCGTAGTCCAGGTTCTGCATCAGTCCGCCCAGATCCTCGCTGCGCACCTGGGCGGTCAGCTCGGTGCGGGCTCCGCCGGCACGGCCCAGCCAGCGACCGCTGATGTCGATCTCCTGGTCCGGCGCGCGGAAGCGCAGCTCGTCCACGTTCAGGCCATTGGCCAACGGTCGTGTGCGCAGCACCGCCTGGCCCAGCACCACCTTGCCGAACTTGAGGTCGGCGATGTCCAGCGCGAACGGCGGCAGCTTGGCCGGGTCCATATCGTTGGCGCCGGCCTGGACCCGGGCCGGTGCGGCCGGTGCATCCGGAGCTGCCGGCAGCGATTGCCAGTGCACACGGTCGAGCTGGCCGCTGATGGTGCCGCCGTCAGCATTGGGGACAGTCAGGCGCCCGGCCAGCGACGGGCCCGCCAGGCGCACGTCCAGCGCCTGCGCGCCCGGATGCAGCTGCAACCGGGTCTGCTCGAAAACGCCACCGATCAGCTTCAATTGACCGACCTGCACGTCCACCGCACGCAGCGGCATCGTGTTGTCATCGCTGCCGCCCCGCGCCAGGCCGATCCACTCCAATGCGTCCAAGGTCGGGCTGCGGCCGTTGACGGTCAATCCGCTGGGCGGCGGCTCGCGATCGACATGGTCGCTGCCCAGCGTCACCTGCACGCCGGTCTGGTTGTTGTGGCTGCGCGCGGCCAGCGCCAGGCGCTGGCCGTACGCCACATCGATGCGGCCGGCAGCCATCGGCAGCTGTGCGGCCACGGTGGTCGCCAGCGGCTCGGCAGCCGGTTTGTCCAGCGGCGCCGGCAGATCCAGCCGGGTGCCGACCAGATCGGAGCTCAAGCGCAGCTCGCTGGGCGGCGCAGGAGCACCTGGCGCCACCTTGGGCAGGTTGACCGCGATGGTCCACGGCGAGGTCCCGGTGATGTAGGGCTTGAGCCAGGCCATCTCCGGTGCGCGGTCGATCAGCACGCCGGCGTCAAGCGTGGCCGACAGCTTCGATTCGAAGGCCAGTCTGCTGTCGTGCACGTAGCCACCAGCACGCAGGCTCAGGCGGCCGTCCTGGCCGAGGTGGCGCACCGACAGTTCCTCGGCATCGAAACCGCCATTGCTGTAGCGCGCCTGCCCGTGCATGTTGTCGAAGGCGAGCTGGAAACGCTTGTCGACCAGCTTCACGCCGGCCAGGTCAACCGTCCCCTGCAGATGGCCACCGCCTTCATCGTGGTGCAGCGGTTGCAGCAGATCGAAGGTCACATGCGCCGGGCCCGCTGCGGTGAGGTTGTCCAGGGTATCGCCATAGTCCTTGTGCAGCGGGCTCTGCCGCAGCATGGCCAGCAGTCTGCCGGCCTCGCTCTGTGCATCGGCGCGCACGTACAGTGGCTGCTGCCCGAAATCCTGGATGCCCGCCTCGAACTTCTGCACCGCCACGCCGGCCAGGTCGCCGCGCCCATGCATGTCGAAGCCGGGGCCGATGAAGGCGATATCGGCATCGACCTGGCTCATCAGCGGCCAATCATGCTGGAAGCGGATGTCGCCATTGGTGATGTGGCCGGTGGCCTCGAAGCGGCCATCGTTGTTGTCGAACGGCCAGTCGTCCAGGTCACCGGTGACCAGGCCGACGCCGCCACGTACCTGGCCGCCGGCCAGTGCCATGTCCAGCCAGTCGGTGGCGCCCTTGCTCATCTTGGAGTGGATCCAGAAGCGCTTGGCCGCCGTCATCGGCACGTCGTCCAGCTTGGCGGCCAGCTGCAGCCACGGCCGCGTACCGTCGCCCTGGAACCACACACCGCCGCGCACGTCGGCCGCATAGTCGGTACCTTCCACACGCATCGCCGGCGTCCCGATCCGCCAACCACCGCCCTCGTCGCGCCAGCCCACGATCTGCCCGGCCAGCTGCAGGTCGTGGCGCACGCCGAAGCCGGTGGGCCAATCGAACTGCAGCTGCCGTTGCGGCTGCAGCTGCAGGCTGAAGCCGTTGGCATCGCCTTCGAAACGCCCGCCAAGGCCGCGCAGCCCCGGTGAATTGCCGACGCTTGCAAAGCCCAGCGACTGCAGTTCACCCTGCGCCCACAATGGGCCATCGCGTTCGCCGGCCAGCTGCAACGCGCGCACGTCCAGCTGTGGCCTGGACAGGAACAGCCAGCGACGCAGGCCCGGCTCAAGGCGATCGCTCAGGGCCAGCGCACGCAGCGCGATGCCGGCCTGCACTTCACCGGAACGCACCCGCAGCTGTTTGCCGACCTGCAGCTGCAGGCCATCGAGGCGCTGCTCGCCGTCTTCATTCTTCAGCCGCAGCCGCGGTACCTGCAGCGCCCAGCCCTCGGCCTGGCGCTGCCAGCGCAGGCGGGCCTGCAGTCGCTGCAGCTGCAGCTGCGGCGCCGCCATGCCGGGTATCGGTGCGCCATCGATGCGCACGTCGCGCAGGTCCGAATCCGTGGTCACCGCCACCGGCACGAAATCGCGCAGGGTCAACCACAGGTTGAGTTCGCCCTTGCCCTCGCGCAGGCGCACACCGCCGGCCGCCAACAGCGGAGACCAGGCATGGAAATCGACCGGATCGGCGCCCAGCCAGGCCTCGCCGTTGCCACGCGTGCGGTCCACATCCAGCACCGCAGTCAATGGCAGCGCTTCGGCCTGGGCCCAGGCGCGCACGCCCACGCGCAGGCGATCGCCATTGACCCGCAGGCGCAGGTCGATGCGCGGCAGCGTGGTGTCGATGCCCAACGTCGGCGAGCGCACGCCCAGGCGCCCCCCGATCACCTGCAGCTCGCCCAGCCGGCGCAGCGCATCCAGCGGATCTCCACCGTCGGCGGACTGTGGCAGCCCACGCACCGACCAGCGACCGCTTGCATCCTGCTGCAGATCCAGCGCCAGCCCACGCAGGCGCAACTCGGTCAGCGAACGGCCAGGCAACAGGCCGCTGTACATCGATACCAGCACCTCGGCCTCGCCAATGGCCAGGCCGCGGCCCGCGCCGATATGCAGGCCTTTGAGCTGCAGCAACGGGCCACGACGGGTCCAGGCCGTCTGCAGCTGGTCGAAACGCACCGGCTGGCCGGCACGTTCGCTCAGCCAGGCCGCAATCCTGTCGGGGTGGCGCTCGGCCAGCGGCAGCAGCTGGCTGAGGGTGCCCACCAGCAGTGCCAGCCCGACCAGGCCCACCGCGCAGGCGGCAATGAGATGACGGCGGATCCTTCGCAGTCGCAGGCGCGGCGGCGCGCTCATCGGCCACCGCCGGCCTGCAGCCGGCGAGGATCAGAGCAGAACGACATCGAACTGCTCCTGCAGGTATTGCTCGTCCGCCTGGAAGCGGATGCTCTTGCCGAGGAATTCCTCCAGCTCGGCCACCGCCGCCGATTCCTCGTCGGTGATGCGCGCGACCACCTTGGTCGAGGCGATCACCAGCAGGCGCGCGGCGTCGAACTGGCGCACCGCGCGGGTGATCTCGCGGAAGATCTCGTAGGTCACCGTCTCGGTGGTCTTGATGCTGCCGCGGCCGCTGCACTGCGGGCAGGTTTCCGACAGCTGGCGCTCCAGGCTTTCCACCGTGCGCTTGCGGGTCATCTCCACCAGGCCCAGCGGCGAGAAGTCATAGACTGTTGTCTTGGCATGGTCGCGCGCAAGCGCCTTTTCCAGCGTGCGCAGCACCTGGCGGCGGTGCTCGGCATCATCCATGTCGATGAAGTCGATGATGATGATGCCGCCCAGGTTGCGCAGCCGCAGCTGCCGCGCCACCGCCTGCGCAGCCTCCAGGTTGGTGCGGAACACCGTTTCTTCCAGGTTGCGCTGGCCGAGGAACGAACCGGTATTGACGTCGATGGTGGTCATCGCCTCGGTCTGGTCGATGACCAGGTAGCCACCGGATTTCAACGGCACCTGCTTGTCCAGCGCGCGGCCGATCTCGTCCTCCACCCCGAACATGTCGAAGATCGGGCGATCGCCGGAATACAGCTCCAGCTTCTCGGCCAGCACCGGCATGTACTTGGCGACGAAGGCCTGCAGCTGGCCGAAGGTCTCCTTCGAGTCCACCTTCACCTTGTCCACATCCTTGCGGATCAGGTCGCGCACCGAACGCAGCGGCAGGCTCAGGTCTTCATAGATGATGCTGCACGAGGGCGCTTCGCGGCCACGACGCTCGACCACGTTCCACACGCGCGACAGGTAAGCGATGTCCTCGGCGATGGCCTCGGCCGGCTGGCCTTCGGCGTTGGTGCGCACGATGTAGCCGTAGCCGCCGTGCTGCGCCGACAGCTCGGTCACCAGCGCCTTCAGTCGGGCGCGCTCGGCTTCGTCCTCGATGCGCGCCGACACGCCCACCACCTTGGACTGCGGCAGCAGCACCATGTAGCGCGAGGGAATGCTGATCTGCGTGGTCAGGCGTGCGCCCTTGGTGCCGATCGGGTCCTTCACCACCTGCACGACGATGTCCTGGCCGTCACGCAGCAGCTCGACAATCGGCACGCTGGCCGGCGGCGGCAGGGTGGTGTTCTCGGTATCGGCACTGGCCACCGGCGCCGGCCGCACCACGTCATTGGCGTGCAGGAACGCGGCGCGCTCCAGCCCGACTTCGACGAAGGCGGCCTGCATGCCGGGCATGACCCGCTGCACCTTGCCCTTGTAGATGTTGCCGACCACACCCCGGCGCCAGCCACGCTCGATGTGCAGTTCCTGCAGCATGCCATTTTCGATCACCGCGACCCGGGTCTCGCGCGGGGTCACGTTGACCAGGATTTCCTCAGACATCTGCAGCCTCCCTGGCGGCATCGGCGGTGGGGGCCGGCACGCCGCAGCGCGCCAGCAAACGATCGGTGTGCAGCAACGGCAGCCCCATGACGCCGGAGTAGCTGCCGGACAGGTGCTCGATCCAGCGCTCGGCCCCGCCCTGGATGGCGTAGGCACCGGCTTTGTCCAGCGGTTCGCCGGTGGCGACATAGGCGGCGATGTCGGCAGCGTCGATCGGGGCGAAGGTCACTTCGGAAATGACCAGTTCGCTGTCCAGCCCGTCCGCGCCGACCACCACTACGGCCGTCATCACCTGGTGGGTACGCCCGGCAAGACGCGCCAGCATCCCCCGGGCATCGGCAGCGTCGGCGGGCTTTCCAAACACCTCGCCATGCAGCACCACCTCGGTGTCCGAACCAAGCACCCGCGCCTGCGGGTCATTGGCCAGCACCCGGGCCAGGCCGGCGCGCGCCTTGTCGGCGGCGACCCGGCAGACGTACTGTTCGGCGCTTTCAGCGGGCGCACGCTGCTCGACGACCTCCAGATCCAATGCCTGGAAGGGGCGTCCGAGTCGGGCCAGCAGCTGGTTGCGTCGGGGGGAGCGGGAAGCTAGGTAGAGCATCGGCACAGCATAACCTGAGGCCGCCACCTGAATCGTCGGCAACCCGTCCCGGAACGCGTTCAACCCCGAACGGACTCACAACGCGTTCATCGCTACGACACCACCCTCAACGGCACAACAAGGAGATCCCATGCGCCTGACTGCCACCCCGCTGCTGCTCGCCCTGTCCCTCGCCCTTGGAACCTCGATGACCGCCCATGCCGCTCCGTCCTCGCCATCGATCGCCGCACCGGCCGAGGGCACGCTGCTGAACATCTCGGCCAATGCCGAGGCCACCCGCGTGCCTGACGTGGCCACGCTGTCGGCCGGCGTGGTGAGCCAGGCTGCCGATGGCAACAGCGCCATGCGCCAGAACGCCCAGCAGATGGACAAGGTGCTGGCCGCGATCAAGGCCGCCGGCATCGCCGAGCGCGACGTGCAGACCAGCGGCGTCAGCCTCAACCCGCAGTACCGCTACGCCGACAACGAAGCGCCGAAGATCACCGGTTACCAGGCCAGCAACACGGTCAGCCTCAAGGTGCGCGACATCGCCAAGCTCGGCAAGGTGCTGGACGCGCTGGCCGCGCAGGGCGCCAACCAGATCAACGGCCCGAGCTTCGAGATCGACCAGCCGGAACCAGTGTATGACGAAGCCCGCCTGGCTGCGCTGAAGAAGGCCCAGGCCCGCGCCCAGACCTATGCCAAGTCACTGGGCCTGCAGGTGCGCCGCATCGTCAGCATCTCCGAGAACAGCAATGGCGGTTTCCGCCCGATGCCGATGATGCGCACCATGGCGGCCGGTGCGGCGATGGACAAGGCCACCCCGGTCGCGCCGGGTGAATCCACCGTATCGGTCAACCTGGACGTGGTGTTCGAACTGGGTCGCTGAGCCGTTGGTCATTGCCGACAGAGGCGGGTTCCCCAGGGGACCCGCCCTTTTTTCGTGCATTCCGACGGCAGTGGCTGAAGGCCAGCCCAACACGGGTGCCCCTGCCTCTATGCAGTGGTCGCCCGGGCGCGCTACTGATGCACTGCCAGCCGCGTGCGGCAACCCCGCCACGGGCCCTGGTGCGTTGAGGACTTCGTCACTGGCATGGAGGTGGACCATGGTTCGTACGTATCCCGTTGCATCCCTGCACTTCGACCCCGCCCGCGTTGCCGCCTGGAGCGCGGCGATCGCCCTGCACCTGCTGGCCTTCCTGTTGCTGCTCATCCCTGCGACCTACCAGGCCGTGCAGGCCCCGCGTGAAAAGACCACGGTCAGGCTGATCGAGAAGATCCCGCCAACGCCGCCGCCCCCGGTGCTGGAACCGCCCAGGGAGGTCGCCCGGGTCGTACCGAAGCCACAGACGCAGCCGGCCGCGCCGCCGCTTCCAGCTCCTACCGCAACCGTGGAAGAAGCCCAGGGCATCGCGCTGCCGGCCGCCGAACCGGCCCCGCCCCAGCTTGCACCGAGCATCGATGCCTCCGCACCACTGGCCGGCGCCCAGCTGCAGTACCGCAGCGCCCCGCCGCCGGCCTATCCGCTGGCGGCATTGCGCAACCGCGAACAGGGCACTGTGCTGTTGCGGGTAGAGGTGGACACCCGCGGGCAGCCGACGGGGGTCAGCATCGAGCGCAGCAGCGGTTCGCGCAGCCTGGACCAGGCCGCGCGCCTGCAGGTGCTCCGGCACTGGCGCTTCGAGCCGGCCCAGCGTGATGGCGTGGCGGTACCGGCCATCGGCATGGTGCCGGTGCAGTTCTCGCTGCCGGAGTGAAGTGATCGCCGGCCCGGCCACCTGCCGGGCCGGCGCTTCCCTGCACGTGCCAACGGACGGAACCGGATCAACCGTTACCGATTAAGCAAAAATTCACGACTTCGTCACCTACCGGAAACCTAGATTGATCCGTCCCGGAATCTTCCGGAGACAGCCCTCAACGCTACGGTTTTCCAGTTAGGAGAGAAGCTGTGAAACACCTGATCCAACGGCCCGCCAGCCGCCGCCGCAGCACTCTGGCATCGTCCATCACCCATATCCTTACCGGCAGCACCCTGTTGCTGGTTGGCGCCGCGGCTTCCACCTCCGCCTTCGCGCAGGATAAGGCCACCAACCTGGACCGCATCACGGTCACCGGTTCGAACATTCCGCGCACCAACACTGAAACGCCGTCGCCGGTGCAGGTAGTAACCCGCCAGGAAATCGACCGCACCGGCAAGACCACGGTTGCCGAATACCTGCAGACCCTGACCGCTGATGGCTCCGGCTCCATCCCCAAGACCTTCGGCAACGGCTTTGCCGGTGGTGGCGCCGGCATTTCGCTGCGCGGCCTGGGCGCGGGCTCGACCCTGGTCCTGTTGAACGGCCGCCGCATGGCCACCTACGGCCTGGCCGACGACGGCCAGAAGGTCTTCACCGACCTGAGCACCATTCCGCTCGATGCCGTCGAGCGCGTGGAAGTGCTCAAGGACGGCGCCTCGGCAATCTATGGCTCCGATGCCATCGCCGGCGTGGTCAACATCATCCTGCGCAGCGACTTCCAGGGCGCCATCCTGCGTGGCTCCTATGGCCTGTCCGGTGACAGCGATGGCGACGCGAAAAAGGCGACCCTGACCGCCGGCACCGGCGACCTGGCCACTGACGGCTGGAATGCCTTCTTCAGCCTGGACGTCGGCAAGACCGACGCGATCAAGATCAGCGATCGCAAGAACCGCAAGTGGATCGGCACCGGCGACATCCGTCCTTGGGGCTATGGCAACAATGCCCAGTTCCTCGGCGGCGCCTACCTCAATGGCCGCACCAGCGGAGGCGTCGGTCCGAATGGCTCGGTGTATGACGACCGCAATGTCACAGCGACCAATCCCGCAAGGCTCGTGCCACTGCCCGGCTGCCAAGGCCTGACCACCATCCCGGGCCAGACCGACGCGTCGGTGGCGGCCCAGGGCTGCCTGTGGGATCCGGCGCAGCAGTTCCGTGATCTCACGCCTGAAGAGAAGTACGTCAACGTGTTCGGCCGCGCCAGCTTCGCCTTCGGCGAAGGCGGCGAGGTCTACACCGAGATCGGCTACTCGAAGAAGGAAACGATCTTCAGCAACACACCGTCCGGCGTCTCCGGCAGCTGGGGCTATCCCCTTGGCCCGCGCAATGCCAGCAGCGGCCCGGGCGCCGTGGTGCTGTCGCCGACCCATCCCGACAATCCGATCCAGGGCCAGGCCTCGCGCCTGCGCTACTCGGCCTGGGATGTCGGCCCGCGCGTGACCAACAACACCAATGAGTTCAACCGCTTCCTGGTCGGCGTCAAGGGCAACTGGGGTGACTGGAGCTACGACACCGCCTACCTGCACTCCGGTACCGATCTGGTGAACAAGCGCACCGGGTTCCTGCGCTACAGCGCTGTACAGTGCGCGCTGGGCAACCCGAACTGTGCCGGCGGCGTGTGGCGTATTGGCGACAATGCCAACCTCAACTCGCAGGCGCTGTACGACTACATCTCGCCGACCATCAGCGCACGCGCCAAGTCCAGCCTGGACATGTTCGACTTCACCGTGTCGCGCAGCCTGATGGACCTGAAAGGTGGTCCGCTGGGCCTGGCAATCGGTACCGAGTGGCGCAAGACCAGCAACAGCCTGACCCCGCAGACTTACACCGACCAGGGTGACATCATTGGCCTGGGCTATTCGGCCTATGACGGTACGCAGAATGTCTACGCCGGCTACGTCGAACTGTCGGCACCGGTGCTGGAGCAACTGGAACTTTCCGGCGCGCTGCGTTACGACAAGTACGAAAGCGGCGAAGGCAAGGCCACGCCGAAGCTGGGCATCAAGTGGACCCCAGCCGACTGGATCGCCCTGCGTGCCAGCTACGCCGAAGGCTTCCGCGCCCCCAACCCGGCCGAGAACGGCGATGGTGGCCTGGCCGCCTTCTCCAACGCCCGCGATCCGGTGCGCTGCGCCGTCAGCCCGCCGGCCGATGTCGGCACCAACTGCAGCTCGCGCCCGGTCGCGATCATCACCCGCCCCAACAAGGACCTGAAGCCGGAAGAGTCCAAGAGCTACTCGGTGGGCATCGTGCTGCAGCCGACCTCCACCACTTCGATGACCGTGGATGCCTGGCAGATCAAGCGCACCAACGAAATCGCCCAAGGCTCCACGGCCGATGCCATCGCCGCCGGCAACGTGCTGCGTGACATCGACCTGATCAACGGCATCGCTGGCACCGGCAGCATCCTGGCGGTCAACACCGCGTACATCAATGCGGCATCCACGCGCGTGCGCGGTATCGATACCGATATCCGCCAGACCTTCGATATCGGCCCGGGCCAGCTGGAAATGGACCTGCAGTGGAGCCATGTGCTGAAGTACGAGCGCACCGACTCCGACGAGACCTTCGACTATGCAGGCACCCACGGCAACTGCGACGTGACCAACTGCATCGGTACGCCAAAGGATCGGATCAACTTCGGTACCACCTGGCGTCAGGGGCCGTGGAGCGTGAGCGGCGTCGCCAACTACATCTCCAAGATGGACAACAAGGATTTCCGTGGTCCGGACGGTTCGTACCAGTTCTCCTACGCCGACGGTACCGACGTCACCAAGATCTCCTCGTTCACCACCTTCGATCTGTCCGGCCGCTGGAACATCACCGAAGCCTTCGAACTGAACGCCTCGGTGCAGAACGTGTTCGATCGCATTGCTCCGCTCGATCCGACCACCTACGGTGGCGTGAACTACAACCCGCTGCACTTCAGCGGCGCCATCGGTCGCTACTTCACCGTCGGCGCCAAGTACACCTTCAAGTAATACCGTTCAACGCATCAACTTCGGAGGCCCGGGCAGCAGCCCGGGCCTTCGTCGTTGCACGCCTTGCATGCACGTTCACGGGCACGTGGCTACCGTGTGCAAGCGGCACTACCGCCGCAGGGGATCACCATGGCCACGACATCGCAACGCCTGGGCCTGCCCGCGTTGACTGCACTGGTAGTTGGCTCGATGGTAGGCGCCGGCATCTTCTCATTGCCGCAGAACGTGGCGCGCAGCGCCGGGCCGGCCGCCGCGCTGATCGGCTGGGCGGTCAGTGGCGCCGGCATGCTGATGCTGGCCTTCGTGTTCCAGGCCCTGGCCAACCGCCGGCCGGATCTTGATACCGGCATCTACGCATACGCGCGTGAGGGCTTCGGCAACTACATCGGGTTCTCTGCGGCCTGGGGCTACTGGGTCGCCTCGGTGCTTGGCAATGCCAGCTTCTTCGTGCTGATCTTCAGCGGCCTCGGCCATTTCCTGCCAGTGTTCGGCGAAGGCAACACGCCTGCCGCCGTGGCGGCGTCGTCAGTGCTGCTGTGGACCGTGCACCTGCTGGTGCTGCGTGGCCTGCGTACGGCGGCCATTGTCAATGGCCTGGTGACGGTGGCCAAGCTGCTGCCGATCACGCTGTTCCTGATCCTGGCAGCAGGTGCGTTCCGCATGGAGGTGTTCCGTGCCGATTTCCTTGGCACGCCCGCGCTCGGCGATCTCGGCCAGCAGCTGCGCGGCATGATGCTGGTGACCGTGTGGGTATTCATCGGCATCGAGGGCGCCAGCATCTATTCACGGCGTGCGGCGCGCCGCGCCGACGTTGGCCGCGCCACGGTGATCGGTTTCCTGGGGGTCTGGCTGCTGCTGGTGCTGGTCAGCCTGCTGTCGATGGGCGTGCTGTCGCAGGCCGAACTGGCCGGGCTGCCCAATCCGTCGATGGCCTATGTGCTGCGCGCCATCGTCGGCGAATGGGGCGCGACGGTAATCATCATCGGTTCGATCATCTCCGTCCTCGGTGCATTGCTGGCCTGGGTGCTGCTGTGCGCCGAAGTGCTCTATGCCGCTGCGGGCGACGGCACCATGCCCGCCTTCCTCGGCCGCGAGAACGCGCGTGGTGTGCCGGCCAATGCACTGTGGTTGAGCAATGGCCTGATCCAGTTGTTCCTGCTGCTGGTGCTGGTCAGTTCGGGCAGCTACACCGGGCTGGTGCTGCTCGCTGCGTCGATGAGCCTGGTGCCCTACTTCCTGTCCACGGCATTCGGCGTGCAGCTGGCCTGGCGCGGGCAGGCCTACGCCGATGAGCCCAGTGTGCGCTGGCGTGATTTCGCGGTTGCGCTGCTGGCCAGTGCGTACGCGCTGTGGCTGGTGTATGCCGGCGGCCTCGACAACCTGCTGTTGTCGGTGTTGCTGTACGTGCCCGGCGTGGTGCTGTTCGCACTGGCCCGGCGCCAGCGCGGCGAGCTGGTATTCACGCGTTGGGAATGGGTGCTGTTCGGCGCGATCCTGGCGGTGGCGATCGCCACGCTGGTCGCGTTCTGGAAGGGCCTGATTACGCTGTAGCGCCGAGCCCATGCCCGGCTTCGAGGATGCAGCCGAGCATGGCCTCGGTTCTACAACACGAAAAAAAAACCTGCATCTTGCGATGCAGGTTTCTCAAGGTGGCGCCCGAAGTTGGACTCGAACCAACGACCCCCTGATTAACAGTCAAGTGCTCTAACCGGCTGAGCTATTCGGGCAGACGACTAGTATAACCATTCTTCACGCGCGATGGTAGGGGTGATTGGCGATCATTGCGGCAGCCCGATACAGCTGCTCGGCCACCACCAGCCGCACCAGCATGTGCGGCAGCGTCAATGGTCCAATCGACCACTTCTCATCGGCCAACGCGGATACTTCCGGCGAATGCCCTTCCGGGCCACCGATCAGGAACGCCAGGTCCCTGCCCTGCCCGCGCCAATGCTCCAGGCGTTGTGCCAGCTGTTCGGAGCTGAGCTGGCGGCCCGGCACATCCAGCGCCACCACATAAGCGTTCTTCGGCAGCGCAGCGATTACCCGCCTGCCTTCATCCTCCGTGGCGCGGCGCGGATCGCGGCCCTTGCCGCGCAGGCCAGGCTCGATTTCGACCAGCTCGAACGGCAGCCAGTGCGACAGCCGCTTCTGGTACTCGGCGAAGCCCTGCGCGACCCAGCTGGGGGCGCGTTCACCGGTGGCGATCAGGCGGGCTTTCATCAGCGGTCCTCCAAAACGTCGACGGCGCCATCGGCGCCGTCGAAGGGATGCATCATCGTGTGGCTCAGGCCACTTCGTCGTCGCTGGACGGCGGCTGGTCGCCGACGGTCCACAGGCGCTCGAGGGCGTAGAACTCACGCACGCGCGGCAGCATCACGTGGACGATCACGTCGCCCAGGTCGACCAGCACCCACTCGGCCTCGCGCTCGCCTTCCACGCCCAGTGGCATCACGTCCAGGTTCTTGGCGAAGCGCACGACTTCATCGGCAATCGACTTGACGTGGCGGGTCGAGGTGCCCGAAACGACGATCATGTAATCGGCAACGCTGGACCGGCCGCGCACGTCGATCTCGACCAGGTCCTTGGCCTTCAGGTCTTCGGTGGCTTGGCGGACGCTGGCCAGCAGTTCCGGCACGGACGGCGGCGGGCTGGGAAGATCGACCTTGATGGTCTGGGGCTGGGTCTGGTTGCTCAAAGTGGATCGACTCGATAAACGTGGGGGCGATTATACGGGGATGGCGCGGCCGCGCCATTCACGCCGTGGCCGGGCGGTACAGCCCGTGTGCAGCGACATAGTCGGCCACGGCCGGTGGCAGCAGTGCGCGCCAGGGGCCGCCAGCGGCAATCTGCGAGCGCACGGCGCTGGCTGATTCCTCGCGCAGCGGGTGGTGCAGGCGCAGGACGCGCCCGGCCGGGCTGGCGAACAGGGCCTGCTCATTGTCGGCCCAGCGCCCTTGCAGGGCACGCCCCAGCTCGCCATCGATCGACGCCTGCAACGGACTGCCCGGCCGTTCGGCCACCACGAAGTGGGCCAGGTCGAACAGGGCCTCCCATTCGTGCCAGCCGGACAGGCCCAGCAGGCTGTCGGCGCCCACCAGCCAGGCCAGCGGCCGGCTCGGGCCCAGCTCGCCACGCAGCTCGCGCAGGGTGTCGACGGTGTACGACGGACGACCGGGGCAGCGGGCGGCACGATCCAGTTCGCGGCGGTCCAACAACAGCCCCGGCTCGTCGCCGATGGCCAGCGACAACATCGTGCAGCGCTGCTCAGCGGTGGCACCGGGCACCGCGCGGTGCGGCGGATCGGCGGCCGGCAGCAGGCGCACGGCGACCTGCAGTTCATCACGGGCCGCACGCGCGATCGCCAGGTGCCCCAGGTGCACCGGATCGAAGGTGCCCCCGTAATAGATCCGCAGGCTCATTGCTCAGGCCCGCGCCAACAGGCGCACGGCACGCGGTTCGGCCACCACCACCAGCAGGCGCTCCAGCGCCAGCCAGGCATCACCCTCGGCGCGGCCCTTGGCGATGCGGTCAACCAGCCCGGCTTCGGCCACGAAGCGTTCCCAACGCTTGCTTTCCGGATGCCGCTGCAGCGCGCGCTTGTACGGGGCCTGCCGCGATTCCCAGATACCGCGCGATTTCATTTCAGCCGCCAGGTTGCCGCCACGGGCCTGCACCCGGGCCAGGCCAGCGCCCGCCAGCAGCTCGCGGATCACCATCGGCATCAGCGCAGCCACCGCCTCGCCCTCGCCGCGCAGTCCGGCCAGCATGCGCAGCACCGCCGGCGGTTGGCCGGAAAAGGCCGCTTCCACCAGCCGGAACACGTCATAGCGGGCGGCATCGGCCACCAGCGACTCCATGCGCTCCACGTCCAGCGGCTGGCCATCGGCCAGCAACGCCAGCTTGTCGATTTCCTGGGCAGCAGCCAGCAGATTGCCTTCCACCCGCTCGGCCAGGCGCTGCACGGCGGCAGGATCGGCACGCAGTCCCTTGCCACGCAGGCGGCGCTCGATCCAGTCCGGCAATTCATGCGGCTTGACCGCCCAGGCCACCGACAGCACGCCGATGCGGTTGATCGCTTCGGCCCACTTGCCCTGGTGGGCCTTGCTCCATTCACTTGCGGTGATCATCAGCACCACGTCCGGCGCCGGGTTGGCACAGAACTGGCTGATCACTTCGGCCCCGTCCTTGCCAGGCTTGCCGCTGGGCAGGCGCACCTCAACCAGGCGGCGGGCACTGAACAGGCTGGGCGCGTTGAAGCTGGCGTCGAGCTGGTTCCAGTCGAAATCACGGCCATCGGCGTCGAACACTTCACGTTCGCCGATGCCGGCGGCGCGTGCGCGTGCGCGGATGGCGTCAGCTGCCTCCAGCACACGCAGGGTTTCCGGGCCGGCAATCAGGTAGACCGGCGCCAGCGCGGTATCAGCGCCCTGGCTGGCCAGCTGCTCCGGACGCAGTTCCATGGCCGCGGCTCAGTGCTTGGCTGCGGGGACCGGCTCGGCCGGTACCGCGCCTTCAATCGGCTTGGCTTTCGGCGCCGACAGGCTGCCGCCCTTCTCGAGCTCGGCACGCACCACGCTGTCGATGCGGCGGATGATCGAGGCGGACATTTCCCGGCGCAGCTCGTTGGCCAGGATCTCGCGTTCGGTGGTGGTACCGGTGGCGTCGGTCGGTGGCGACACGTAGTCACGCGAGAGCTCGATCACCTGCTGCGGCACCAGCTCGCTGCCGTCTTCGCGACGGAAAATGAAGATCACCGCGTAGCGCAGGCTGTATTCCTGCGCACGGCCCTGCGAGTCGATGGCGATCGGCAGGTCGCCCCAGCGTTCGGACAGCAC
Source organism: Stenotrophomonas sp. YJH_SMC_33 (assembly GCF_059372295.1). NCBI lineage: Bacteria > Pseudomonadati > Pseudomonadota > Gammaproteobacteria > Lysobacterales > Lysobacteraceae > Stenotrophomonas > Stenotrophomonas sp. YJH_SMC_33. The sequence continues at coordinate 32,855 of NZ_JCAFVJ010000003.1, read as the reverse complement.
CTGCAGCTGGGTACTGGGTTCGTTGCTGTCCTCATCAGCCAGCCTGGCACCGGAAGCCAGCAGGCTGCGGTTGAGCAGCTTGACCAGTTCACTGTACGGGGCGGTGGATACCACCTTCACCGGGGCGGTGTCGGTGGGCAGCATCAGCTTGTTGCGCAGATGGAAGCCGCAGCCGGCAAGGCCGAGGACAAGAACGAGGGCAAGCAGGATTCGGGTCATGGAGACAGTCTGGCGGAGCCGGGCGATCACGGCAACACACAGCGTGCCCGAAGCCGCGTGAATGCAGGGCCATCAAACGCCTGGCCCTGCACCGGAATGGCACCGGCCACCATACGGGTGGCCGGTGCGGGGTACATCAGGCGGCGACGATGTTCACGATCTTGCCGGGCACGATGATGATCTTGCGCACCGTCAGGCCTTCCAGGAACTTGGCCGCGTTGGGCTCGGCCAGCGCCAGTGCCTCCACCTGCTCGCGCGCGGCGTCGGCCGCCACGTCGATGGTGCCACGCAGCTTGCCGTTGACCTGCACCGCCAGGGTCAGCGCGTCGCGCACCAGCGCACTGGCATCGGCCTGCGGGAACGGCTGGTCTTCCAGCAGCGTCTCCGCGTGACCCAGCACCTGCCACAGGGCGTGGCTGGCATGCGGGGTGATCGGGTTCAGCAGCAGCACGATGGCCTGCAGCGCTTCCTGGCGCACCGCACGGCCCTGCTCACTGCCGTCCTCGAACTTGGCCAGTGCGTTCATCAACTCCATCACCGCAGCGATCGCGGTGTTGAAGCTGTGGCGGCGGCCGTAGTCGTCACCGACCTTGCCGATGGTTTCGTGGGTCTTGCGGCGCAGCGCCTTCTGGTTGGCGTCCAGTGCTGCAACATCCAGCGCCGGGGCGGCGCCGTCGGCGGCATGCTTCTGCACCTGGGCCCAGAGGCGGCGCAGGAAGCGGGCCATCCCGTCCACGCCGGCCTCGTTCCACTCCAGCGACTGCTCCGGCGGCGCGGCGAACATCGAGAACAGGCGCACGGTGTCGGCGCCGTACTTGCCGACCATCGCCTGCGGGTCCACGCCGTTGTTCTTCGACTTGGACATCTTCTCGGTGCCACCGACCACCACCGGCTGGCCGTCGGCGATCAGGGTGGCGCCGGTGATGCGGCCGCGCTCGTCGCGCTGCACTTCCACATCGGCCGGATTGATCCAGTCCTTCGAGCCGTCCGGGTTCGGGCGGTAATAGGTTTCGGCGATCACCATGCCCTGGCACAGCAGGTTGCGCGCCGGTTCGTTGCTGTCCACCATCCGCGCGTCGCGCAGCAGCTTGTGGTAGAAGCGGAAATACATCAGGTGCAGGATCGCGTGCTCGATGCCACCGATGTACTGGTCCACCGGCAGCCAGTAGTTGCCGCGCTTGTCGACAGCGTCACGGGCACCCGGCGAGGTGTAGCGGGCGTAATACCAGCTCGATTCCATGAAGGTGTCGAAGGTATCGGTCTCGCGCTCGGCCGCACCGCCGCAGTCCGGGCAGGTGGTCTTGCGCCATTCCGGGTCGGTCTTGATCGGCGAACCGGTACCCGAGAACGCCACGTCCTCCGGCAGCACCACCGGCAGTTGTTCTTCCGGCACCGGCACCGCGCCGCACTTGGCGCAGTAGATCACCGGAATCGGGCAGCCCCAGTAGCGCTGGCGGCTCACGCCCCAGTCGCGCAGGCGGTAGTTGACGCGGCGCTGGCCCTGGGCCTTGCGCTCGAAGCGTTCGGCCAGCGCTTCGAACGCGCCCTGGAAGTCCAGGCCGTCGAATTCGGCCGAGTTGACCAGCTCGAAGGCACGGCTCTTGTCGCTGTACCAGTCCTGCCAACGGCTGCCGTCCCAGGTGCGCTCTTCGTCGGTGCGCGGATCCTTCAGCGCGATGACCTGCTTGATCGGCAGCCCGTACTTGTTGGCCACTTCATTGTCGCGCTGGTCATGGCCCGGCACCGCCATCACCGCGCCGGTGCCGTAGCCCATCAGCACGAAGTTGGCGACCCACACCGGGACCGGCTCGCCGGTCACCGGGTGCAGCGCGCGCAGGCCGGTATCCATGCCGCGCTTTTCCTGGGTTTCCAGCTCGGCTTCGGACACCCCCCCCTGCTTCAGGTCGACCAGCAGCGCGGCCAGTTCCGGATTGTTCTTCGCCGCGTGCAGCGCCAGCGGGTGTTCGGCGGCAATCGACACGAAGGTCACGCCCATCACCGTGTCCGGGCGGGTGGTGAACACACGCAGCGGGTCCAGCGCGCTGCCGTCGACATCGCGCACGTCGAACTGGATCTCCAGGCCTTCGGAACGGCCGATCCAGTTACGCTGCATGGTCTTGACCGATTCCGGCCAGCCGTCCAGCTCGTCCAGGCCATCCAGCAGCTCCTGGGCATAGTCGGTGATGCGCAGGAACCACTGCGGGATCTCGCGCTTCTCGACCAGGGCACCCGAGCGCCAGCCGCGGCCGTCGATGACCTGCTCGTTGGCCAGCACGGTCTGGTCGACCGGGTCCCAGTTCACCACCGCATTGCGGCGATAGGCCAGGCCCTTGCGCATCAGGCGGGTGAACATGCGCTGCTCGTGGACGTAATAGTCCGGGCGGCAGGTGGCGAACTCGCGCGACCAGTCGATGGCGTAGCCCAGCGACTTCAGCTGGCTGCGCATGTGGTCGATGTTCTTGTAGGTCCACGCCGCCGGCGCGGTCTTGTTCTTGATCGCGGCGTTTTCCGCCGGCAGGCCGAACGCGTCCCAGCCCATCGGCTGCAGCACGTTGTGGCCGGTCATGCGCTTGTAGCGGCTGATCACGTCGCCAATCGTGTAATTGCGCACGTGGCCCATGTGCAGCGCACCGGACGGGTACGGAAGCATCGACAGGCAGTAGTACTTCGGCTTGTCCGAAGTCTCGTCGACCTCGAAGGCACGGGTAGCGTCCCAGTATTGCTGGGCGGCGGATTCAACCTGCTGCGGGTCGTAGGCGTTGGTTTCAGCGCTGGTCATGGAACACGCGGATGCGGCGGCAAAGCGGTACAGCGTACCGCAGTGCGGCAAACGTCTCCAATCCTGCCCGCCGGAGGCAGGCGCCGCGACGCCCCGGGAGGCGTCTCAGCGTGGGCGCGACAGCGGCAGGGCCGCCCCCAGCCAGACTGCCCAGCACGCAAACGCCAGCCGTTGTGCCAGCGGCGCCGGCAGTACGCCCTGCAGGGCAAACGCGGCCAGCGCGGCCAGCATGCCGCAGCCCAGCGCCAGTACGCCCAGCGCGCGGCCATGCACCTGGCGCAGACCGGATACGGCCAGCAGCAGGGTTCCGGCGACAAAACCCAGCACCCAGATCATCCAGGCGCTGGCATGCAGTTGGCTGGCCGGCCCGTGCAGGTCATCCACATCCAGCGGCAGCAACCCCATCGCGGCGAAGGCCAACCCGGCCAGCAGCAGCATCTGGCTGCCCACCCGTGGCGCCCAGCCGGCGGTTGCCGGCAGCCCGCGGCGCAGGCACTCGGCCACGATCGCCGCCAGCAGGCCCGGCAGCACGAAGCCCAGCAGATTGAAGGCCAGCGCATGCGGCACCCCCTGCGCGCCCAGCAGTGCCACCGGATGACGGGCTTGTGCGTAGCCGTCCAGGCCGGCGCCGAAACCGATCACCGCCAGTACAAACAGCAGCGCGGCGACCAGGCCAGGCAGGCGCAGCAACGGTGACAGGGACGACATGCAGACTCCGGAAAGTACGGCGAGAGGAAGACTGCATTGTCAGGCATTTACCACAACCCGGGTTGAGACCGGCATCGATCGTCACCATAGAATCGGACTCCAGACGCCAAACGATGCCTCCCCCATGACCGAGACGACCTACGTATTCGACGCCACCACTGCGACCTTCGAGGCCGAAGTCCTGCAGAAGTCGCTGCAGACGCCGGTGCTGGTCGACTTCTGGGCCACCTGGTGCGGGCCGTGCAAGACCCTGGGCCCAATGCTGGAAAAACTGGCCGCCGAGTACAACGGCGCCTTCGAACTGGCCAAGGTCGATGTCGACAAGGAACAGCAGATCGCAGCGGCCTTCCAGATCCGCTCGGTGCCGACCGTGTTCCTGGTCAAGGGCGGCCAGCTGGTGGACGGCTTCCCGGGCGCGATTCCGGAAGGCCAGCTGCGTGAGTTCCTGGCCCAGCACGGCATCGTGCCGGCCGATGTCGGCGACGCCGCGCCCGAAGATGACGCCCCGCTGGACCCGCAGGCGCAGGTCGATGTGCTGCGTGCCCAGATCGCCGCCGAGCCGGACAAGGACGAACTGAAGCTCGACCTGGCCCTGGCCCTGCTGCAGATCGGTGGCGTGGACGAAGCCGGCACCCTGATCGACGGCCTGCCCGCCAATCTGGCCACCGACGACCGCGCCGTGCGTGCCCGCGCCCGCCTGGCCTTCGCCGCCGCGCTGAAGGATGCCCCGGCCGCTGAAGTGCTGGACGCCCGCATCGCCGCCGATGGCAAGGACCTCAAGGCCCGCCATCTGCGCGGCGTGCAACTGTTGCTCGGGGGCCATGACGAAGCTGCGTTGGCCCAGTTCCTGGAAATGCTGCGGATCGACCGCACGTTCGAGGAAGGGCTGCCGCGCAAGGCCCTGATCGACGCCTTCAATGTGATCTCCGACGAGGACCTGGTCGGCCAGTACCGTCGCCGGATGGCCTCGCTGCTGTTCTGAACGGGAGCCGTCCTCGTTCAGAATCCCTGCACTGAACGCGGGCAATAATGCACTGGATGGCGGCCGTGCGGCCGCCACGATCCGTTCGGGGGGATGAGGTCGGGGCCATGGGGTCTTGCAGCTGCGCCCCCGCATTGCCGGGATTGCAAACTGTGACCTTCGTCCGCTCGCTGTCGTTCGCCATGCGCTTCCAGGGCGCGCTGCTCTGCGCTCTTCTCTTCCTGCCGGCCATTGCCGCGGCCCAGGACTGGAACTATCGGGTCCGTCCCGGCGATACCCTGTGGGACCTGGGTGGCCTGTATCTCAAGCCCTCGGTACGCTGGCAGCAGCTGCAACAGCACAACCGCATCGACAACCCCTACCAGCTGCCGCCGGGGCAGCTGCTGCGCTTCCCGATCAGCTGGCTGCGCATCGAACCAGCCCCCGCCCGCGTGCTGTCGGTAAGGGGCAAGGTCGAACTGTCCGGCGCCGATGGCAGCGCCACGCGCGCGCTACTGGCCGGGGAACAGCTTCGCATCGGTGACACGGTGCAGACCGAGGGCGACTCCAGCGTCACGCTTGAATTCGCCGACGCTTCCCGCCTGCAGCTGCGCGAGCATTCCCGGCTGCGCCTGGACCAGCTCAGCCGTTACGGCCACACCGGCATGGTCGATACCCGCGTGCGCCTCCAGCAGGGCCGCGCCAGCAACCGGGTGACGCCTGCCCGTGGCCCCGCCTCGCGCTACATCATCGATGCACCTACGGCGACCAGCAGCGTACGCGGTACCGTATTCCGGGTCAGCGCCGGTGACGCCGGCCACGTGGCTGCCACCGAAGTGCTGCAGGGCAAGGTGCAGGTCGGCAACATCCACGGCAAGCGCCTGGTCCAGCCTGGACAGGCCAGCCTCAGCAGCAGCGCCGATACGGCGCCGGATGCTGTCTCCGCGCTTCTTCCAGCACCGCAGCTGCGCAGCGACGGCATGCGCCTGGCGCCCTTGCCGGCCCTCCTCGCCTGGGACCCCGTCGACGGCGCCGCCCGCTACCGCGTTGAAGTGGTGCTGTCGGCAACGCCGGAAATCCTGCTGTTTGCCGCCACCACCACCGATACCCGGCTGGCGATCGGCGACCTGCCCCCCGGCCAGTTGCGCATCCTGTTGCGCGCCGTGGATGCGCAGGGTGTGGAAGGCCTCGACGCCAGCGCCGATTTCGAACTCGGCGACCAGCCCCCGCCGCCACTGACGGTGGCCCCGCTGCACGGGCAGACCATCAACAGCGACCGACCGCGCTTCCGTTGGAGCCAAGCGCCCGGTGCGCGCAGCAGCGTGCTGCAGATTGCCGCCGAGCCGAACTTCGAGCAACCGCTGCAGGAACAAAGCACCCCGGTCACCGACCTGCGCCTGGCGCAGCCGCTGCCGCCCGGCCAGTACTTCTGGCGGGTGGCCTCGCGCGATGGCAACGGCCACCAGGGCCGCTATGGCCAGGCCCTGCCCTTGCAACTGAGCAATGAACCGGTCGACCCGGCCCTGCAGCCGCCCGAGGCCACGCGTGGCGAACTGACCCTCCGCTGGCAGGCCGGCAGCGAAGGCCAGCGGTACCGGGTGCAGGTGGACCGTCGAGGCGACTTCCGGGCACCCCTGGTCGACCAGACCGTAAGCGAGCCGCAGGTCAGCTTCAAGCAGCCGTGGAGCGGCACCCTGCATGTGCGCGTGCAGTACATCGACGACGACGGGCATGCGGGCGAGTACTCGCCGGCCCAGCAGATCAAGCTGCCTTGCCGTCTGTGCTACGGCGCTGGTGGCGGCGCCCTGCTGCTGTTGCTGTTGTTATGAGGCGCTCGCCGCTGCCGTGGTCGAAGCGGATTCTGCTGGCACTGCTGGCCGGCGTGCTGACGGTGATCGCCAGCCACGGCCAGTGGCTGTGGCGCCAGGACGAAGCCGCCTATGACGCCATGGTTGGGAATTGGGACTACCGCCCCGACCCCAGCGTGCTGATCGTGGCCATCGACGAGGGCAGCCTGCAGCGCATCGGCCAATGGCCCTGGCCCCGTTCGGTCCATGCGCGCCTGCTGGACCGGCTGACCGACGCCGGTGCCGAGCGCATCGCACTGGACCTGATGCTGTCTGAGCCGGATCGACGCGACAGCCAGCAGGACGATGAACTGGCCACAGCGATCCGCCGCAGTGGCCGGGTGGTGCTGCCAGTGCTGGCGGCGCCGGCCGCCGGCGACCGCATGGCCGAGGAAATGCTGCCGATTCCGCAGATCGCGAGCAGTGCTGCGGCAATCGGCCATACCGATGTGGAAGTGGACGGCGATGGCGTCGCGCGCGGTGTGTATCTGCATGCGGGCATCGGCAAGGCCCATTGGCCGGCGTTGGGCCTGGCGCTGGCCGACCTGCCGCCGGGCACGGTGCACGGCCTGCCTGATCCCGATCCGCAGATCGGTTCGCCCTATCAGTGGCGACGCGACGACTACGTGCGCGTGCGCTATGCGGGGCCGCCCGAGCGCCTGCCGCAGGTGTCCTATGCCGACGTACTTGATGGTCACGTGGACACGGCGATGCTGCATGGCCGCCGCATCGTGGTGGGCATGACGGCCAGCGGCATCGCACCGCGGCTGTTGACCCCGACCACCCGCGAGTACTGGATGAGCGGCAGCGAATACCAGGCCAACATCGCGTCGATGCTGCTGCAGCACAAGCAGATCGATCTGCTGCCACGCCTCTGGCAGCACGCCATCAGCGGCGTGCTGGCCGCGTTGTGCGTGCTCCTGCTCGGCCTGCGCCTGCCATGGCTTGCCGCACTGTGCTCGCTGCCGCTTCCACCGCTGCTGAGCTGGTTGCTGTTGCGTGCCGGTGACCTGTGGTGGGCACCGGCAAGCGCAATGCTGGGCATCCTGCTGGTGTTGCTGTCCTGGGCGATCTGGCGGATCTCGGCCTGGCACCGCCAGGCCAACCGTGATGCGCTGACCGGCCTCGGCAATCGCCTGCGTTTCGAGCAGTCACTGCAGCAGGAATGCGATGCCGCGCGCCGCAGTGGCAGGTCCTTGAGCCTGGCACTGATCGACGTCGACCATTTCAAGCGCCACAACGACCGCCACGGGCATCAGGTCGGCGACCGCGTGCTGCGCGATGTTGCACGGCTGATCGGTGCGCATGCTCGGCGCCCACGCGACATGGCCGCGCGCTACGGTGGCGATGAGTTCGCACTGGTGCTGCCGGATACCCCGGCCGAAGGCGCACGCCAGGTCATCGAGGACCTGATCGCCTGCGTGCGTGCACTGCCGGCCCCCGGTGATGGCAGCGACGGTGCCGTCACCCTCACCATCGGCGTGTTCACCCGCGTGCCTGACGGCACGCTGCAACCGCATCATTTCGTCGAAGGCGCCGACGCCGCGTTGTACCAGGCCAAGGCCAACGGCCGCGACGGGTATGTGATCGACGACAAGGCGTGACCCTCGCCGCCGCCGGGGTGCAACATACGCATGCGAATGGCTAGACTGGGCGCCTCGCCCTGCGTCCCCGCACCCGCATGAACGCCCACCTGTTCCGCTTCGGTATCAATCTCTGGCCACCGTTCCTGTTCACCGGCATCCATGTCACCCGCATCACGCCGGACTACCGGCAGATAGATGTCGAGCTGCGCCTGCGGCCATGGAACCGCAACTACGTCGGCACGCACTTTGGCGGCAGCCTGTTCGCGATGACCGATCCATTCTGGATGCTGGGCCTGCTGCACATCCTCGGGCGCGACTACTACGTGTGGGACCGAGCAGGCGCCATCGACTTCCTCAAGCCCGGCCGCGGCACCGTACGCACGTCATTCCGCATCGACGACGCGCTGCTGGATGAACTGCGCACGGAAGCAGCCAGTGGTGAGAAGGTGCTGCGCTGGTTCAGCAACGACGTGGTCGATGAGAGCGGCGAAGTGGTCGCCCAGGTGCGCAAGCAGGTCTACCTGCGGTTGAAGCCACACGCACGCTGAGCGCGCCTCAATCGCGCGCCAACGCAGCCGAAGCTGGCTCCGCCTGCAGCGGTACCGTCAGCCACGGGTTCTCATCAGCGCTGCGCGCTGGAGAGCGCCGCGGCACCTGCAGATGGTGGCCATCGGCGGACAGCTGCGGCGACCGCACCGGCGAGCGGAACTGCGCCGGCAGCCGCTGCAGGGCGTGCACCGGATCGTCCGTCTGCTGCCGCAGCCAACGCTGCGCCCCCAGCAGCCGCACCATCGCCGCGGCATCCTGTGGCCGTGACGAATACGCAGGATAGACGGGCGCGGCAATCTCGGTCAGCACGCACCCCATCACATTGGACAGGCAACCGAAATCCCGCTGCGGCGGCGCTTGTAACGGCAGCGGCCGATCGGCCTCCAGCGCGGCCGTGGCGGCTGCGCCACAGGCCCAGCCAAGATTGCCGGCCACGCGCGCCAACGTGCTGCGCCGGTCAAGCACCAGGACGCCACCAAATTCCCGGGCCGAGGACTCGATCGCCGCCCGGCTCATCGCGTACTCGCCCTGCATAGCACGGCACAGGCTCTGTTCCTCGGCCCGCAACGGCTGCATGGCCTGTTCGCACTCGGCCGGCAGGGGGTGGTCGGCAGGCAGTTCAACCAGCATGTCGGCCAGCAGCTGGGCATTGGCCTGCACCAGGCTGGCACCGATGATGCTCTCGACCAGATAACTGCTGCCGGGCACCAGCCGCCGGCCCAGCTGCAGGCCACGGCAGGCACCACGCAGGGCACCGTCAATGTCACCCTGCACATAGGCCAGCGCGCGTGCACTGGTGGCGTCCATCACTACGCCATAGGCCGGCAACGGGACCAGAATGCCCTCGCCCTTCGGCGGGAACGGCGACGCGAAGTAGTCGGCGTCGGCCAGCTGATCCAGCCGCGCATGCAACTGCTGGTGCCCGGCGTGGGCCTCCACGAAGCGTTGCGGGTCCGCGCGGACCTGGGCGAGACAGCCGCTGGCGGCCGGCCCGCAACTGGCCCCGGGCCGCGAGTGCAGCTCGGCATGGTTGGCTACCAGGTGTGTCCGGCCGCTGCTTCCGCCATGTGCATCGGCTTCCCAGCGCCGTACATCCTCGGCCAGCGCCTGCTCGCGCTGCTGGGCATCCAGATCGTCGAACGGCAGCGTCCACAACAGTGCATATCCATTGCGGCCGCTCACCGGCAGGCGTGCTTCCAGTCGCTGCTGCGCCTGCAGGCGCGATTCGGGCACCGGCCACATGCGCGAGGCGCACCACACCACGATGGCCAGCACCAGCAGGCCTGCCAGGGTCCAGCCCAGTCCGCGCAGAATCTTCAACACAGCTTCCCTTCCATGTGCCGTTGCCGCAGTCGATTCCCCAGCGTAATCGACCGGCCGTGACCGCTACAATGCGCGCATGTCGCTCGAAGCCCCCGCCCTGGTCCCCCGCCCCTCCCTGCAGCGCCTGTTCCTGACCGGCCTGCTGACCCTGCTGCCGATCTGGCTGACCTGGGTCGTGGTCAAGTTCGTGTTCGTGCTGCTGTCGGGTATTTCCAGCCCGCTGGTGGTGCCGCTGTCCGAACAGATCGCAACCAGCTTCCCGCACTATCTGGGCTGGGTCCGCGCCGAGTGGATCCAGGACACCATCGCCCTGCTGGCCACCCTGCTGGTGATCCTGGCGGTGGGCGTGGCCAGCCGCCGCGTGCTCGGCCAGCGCCTGCTGCGCTGGGTCGGCGCGGTCATCAAGCGTATTCCGTTGGCCAGCATCATCTACGACAGCGCCAAGAAGCTGCTGGACATGCTGCAGACCGAACCGGGCAGCACCCAGCGCGTGGTGCTGATCGACTTCCCGCATCGCGACATGAAATCGGTCGGCCTGGTAACCCGCGTGATCAAGGAACACGGCACCGACCGTGAGCTGGCCGCGGTGTATGTACCGACCACGCCGAACCCGACCTCGGGCTATCTGGAAATCGTGCCGGTGGAACTGCTGACCCCGACCGACTGGACCGTCGATCAGGCCATGAGCTTCATCATCTCCGGCGGTGCCGTGGCACCATCCAGCGTGCCGTTCACCCGCGCCGGCGAACGCACTGGCGAACGCACCGAATGACACCGGCGCCGATCGAGCGCCCGCTGCAGGACCGCGCGGTCCTGCTGTTCATCGTGCTGGCCGCGTTCTTCTGCGGCAACGCGGTGCTGGCCGAGCTGATCGGGGTGAAGATCTTCGCGCTGGAAGACACTCTGGGCATCGATCCGCTGAACTGGAACCTGTTTGGCCAGACCGGCTCGCTCAGCTTCACCGCGGGTACCCTGCTGTGGCCGGTGGTGTTCATCATGACGGACACGATCAACGAGTTTTTCGGCAAGCGCGGCGTGCGCTTCATCTCGTGGTTGGCCGTGGTGCTGATCGCCTATGGCTTCCTGTTCGCCTTCGCAGCGATCTCGCTGGCTCCGGCCAGCTGGTGGGTCACCTCGATGGACGGCCACGGCGTGCCGGACTACCAGGCGGCATTCGCCGCGGTGTTCGGCCAGGGCATGTGGACCATCGCCGGTTCGCTGGTGGCCTTCCTGCTCGGCCAGCTGATCGACGTGGCCGTGTTCCATCGCATCCGCCAGGCCACCGGCGAGCGCCACGTGTGGCTGCGTGCGACCGGATCCACCGCGATCTCCCAGGTGGTGGACAGCTTCGTGGTGATCTGGATCGCCTTCGTGCTCGGCCCGCAGCACTGGCCGACGTCGCTGTTCCTGGCCGTCAGCAGCGTCAACTACATCTACAAGATGGGCTTTGCGATCGCATTGATCCCGTTGCTGTACCTGATGCGGCGCGCGATCACCCGCTACCTGGGCGCCGACAGGGCCGCCGCCCTGCGCGCCGCGGCTGCGGCTGACTGAAGCCCCAGCGGCAAAAAGCTGACTGCGCCTTCACGCTGGCCGTACGCGGCCGGATCGTGCAAGCTCCACGGTCTGTGTTCCACGGAAGCTCCTGATGCCGCATCCCACCCGCGCCCTGGCCGTCGCCATCGCCGCGTTGTTCCTGTTCAGCGCCGTGCCGTCGGCCGAAGCAGCGAAGAAGAAGGCCAGCCGCCCTGCCGCCGCGCAGACCCGCCAGGCCGCCAAGCCCAAGGCCCGGCCCGCCCGCGCCACCGCGCCGGCCCGTGGCAGTTCGGCGCGCCGCGCCGCGCCGCGTCCGGTCGCAGCGGCCCGGGCCGTGCCCAAGCAGGTGCAGCTGGAGCGCCTGTACGACGAATACTGGGATGCCTCGATGCGGTTGAATCCGCTGCAGGCAACCTTCCAGGGCGAGGCCCGCTACAACGACCAGCTGCCCAACATCCTGTCCGCCGCCTGGCGCCAGCAGTCGCACGACTTCACCACGCAGTGGCTGGGCAAGGTCGAAAAACTCGGCAGCGACGGCCTGCAGGGCCAGGACCTGCTCAGCTACGAGATCTTCGTGCGCGACGCGCGCGCCTCGCTGGCTGCCGAGCGTTACCCGAGCTGGATGATGCCGATCAGCCAGTACTACAACATCGGCAGCATCATGGCGATCCTCGGCTCAGGTGCCGGCGCGCAGCCGTTCAACACCGTGCAGGACTACGACACCTGGTCGCGCCGCTCGCTGGGCATTCCCGAGCTGTTCGACCAGGCCATCGACAACATGCGCCAGGGCATGAGGGCCGGCGTGGTGCAGCCCCGCGACCTGATGGAGAAGGTGCTGCCGCAGCTGGATGCGGTGATCAAGCCGACTGCCGAAGAGAGCATCTTCTGGTCGCCGATCCGCACCATGCCCAACACCATCGGGGCGGAGGACAAGGCGCGCATCAGCGCCGAGTACAAGCGCATGATCGAGCTGCGCATCATGCCGGCCTACCGCGCCCTGCGCGGCTTCATCGCCACCGAATACCTGCCGGCCACGCGCACCAGCAGCGGCCTGGGCGCGCTGCCCGATGGCCAGGCCTGGTACGCCAGCCTGATCGTGCAGACCACCGCCAGCGACCAGAACGCCGCGCAACTGCACGCGCTGGGCGAGCAACGCGTGCAGGAGCTGCAGGCGCAGATTGCCACCGTGATGAAGGATGCCAAGCTGCGCGGCACGCCGACCAAGCTGCTGCGCAGCATGCGCAACGACCGCCAGTTCCAGTACGGTGACGCCAACGCATTGATCAACCGTTACCGCCAGGTGCAGCAGCAGGTCAACGCACGCCTGCCGCAGGTGCTCGATACGCTGCCAAAGTCCGCACTGGACGTCCGTGCGGTGGAACCGGAGCGTGCGCTCACCGCCGCGGCAGCGGCCTATCAGCCGTCCGCGGCCGGACAACCGGCCGTGTTGTACGTGAACACCCGCGACCTGCCCACCCGCAAGCGCTGGAACGTGCCGGTGCAGTACCTGCATGAAGCGATTCCCGGCCACCACGTGCAGCTGGGCCTGCAGCAGGAACTGGCCAAGCTGCCACGCTTCCGCCGCCTCGGTGGCGATCTCGCCTTCGTCGAAGGCTGGGGCCTGTATGCCGAAACGCTGGGTGAGAACCTGGGCATCTACACCGATCCCTACGACCGCATCGGCTACCTGTATTCGCGCCTGCTGCGCGCCGCCCGCGTGGTGGCCGACACCGGCGTGAACGCACAGGGCTGGAGCAAGCAGCAGGCCGTCACCTACCTGCAGAAGACCGTGGACATGAGCAGCGACGACGCCAACGCCGAAGTCGAGCGGATCATGGCCCAGCCCGGCCAGGCGCTGTCCAACGTGGCGGGCCTGACCACCATCGTCGCTCTGCGCGACAAGGCCAAGGAACGCCAGGGCGCCGCCTTTGACCTGCGCCGTTTCCACGCCGAACTGCTGAAGGACGGCTCCATGCCGCTGGACGTGCTGGGCCGCAAGATGGAACGCTGGATGGCGCAGCCCGCCAGCGCCACACCAGCCCCTTCACCCTGACCCCTCCGGAGCCGCCATGCGCCCTGCCGTCGCCCTGTTCGCCGTCGTGCTGGGCCTGCTGCCAGTGGCGGGCTCCGCCGCGCCGGTGCTGACCCCACCGGATGCGGGCATCGACGGCCTGATGCAGGCCTACGATGGCCGGGTGCCCGGCGCCGCCGTGCTGGTGCTGCATGACGGGCAGCCGGTGTTCCGCCGTGGCTACGGCCTGGCAGTGGTGGAGGACGGTACTGCGGTCACTGCCGCCAGCAACTTCCGGCTGGCCTCGGTCAGCAAGCAGTTCACCGCTGCGGCGGTGCTGCTGCTGGTGGAGGATGGACGGCTGGGGTTGAATCAGCCTGCACGACAGTGGCTGCCCGAACTGCCGCCGGCTGCAGCGGCCATCACGATCCGCCAACTGCTCTCGCACACCAGCGGCCTGCTCGATTACGAAGACCTGATGGACCCGGCTGACACGCGGCAGGTGCATGACGCCGACGTGCTGACCCTGCTGTCGCGCGAGGACCGCCTGAATTTCGCACCCGGCACGCAGTACCGCTACAGCAACAGCGGCTACGCGCTGCTGGCCCTGATCGTCGGCCGCGCGTCCGGCCAGGATTTCGCCACCTTCCTGCAGCAACGCATCTTCCGCCCGCTTGGCATGGCGCATACCGTGGCCCACCAGGACGGCGTGGACACGGTCGCCGCGCGCGCCTATGGCTACAGCCGGATCGACGGCCGCTGGCAGCGCACCGACCAGAGCACCACCAGCGCCGTGCTCGGCGATGGCGGCATCTATTCCTCGCTGGACGATCTCGCCCGCTGGGACGCCGCGCTGTATGACGACCGGCTGCTGTCGAAGGCTTCGCGCCGCGCGATGTTCAGCCCGGCCACGGCCACATCGGAACCGGACGTGCCGCATTACGGTTTTGGCTGGCGCCTGAACGGCCCGGTGCAATGGCACAGCGGCGAGAGCATCGGCTTCCGCAACGTGATCGTGCGCCACCCGGAAAAGCACCTGACCGTGATCGTGCTGACCAACCGCAACGATCCCGAACCGTACCCGCTGGCGCAGAAGATCGCCCAGCGCTGGCTGGACACTCTGCAATGAACACCGGTTCCGACGCCCTGCTGGGCATCCACCACGCCGCACTGATCTGCAGCGACTACGCACGCTCGAAGGACTTCTACGTGCGCATCCTCGGCCTGCGCGTGCTGGCCGAGAACCACCGCGCTGCGCGCGATTCCTGGAAACTGGACCTGGCCCTGCCCGACGGCGGCCAGCTGGAGCTGTTCTCCTTCCCCTCACCACCACCGCGCCCCAGCCGCCCCGAAGCCCAGGGCCTGCGCCACCTCGCGTTCCGGGTGGCTGTACTGGAACCCTTCATCCAGCGCCTGGCCGCGCATGGCGTCGCCTGCGAACCGGTCCGCGTGGACGAGTACACCGGCCGCCGCTTCACCTTCTTCGCCGATCCGGATGGCCTGCCGCTGGAGCTGTACGAAGTCGATTGAGCGTTTTCAATCGTGATTCATCCATGCATGGCATGGATCTACGTGTCGACCAAGGTCGACACCCACCAAGAGCAGGCCGTTCCATTCCGGCAGATCGCAGGAATCTGTCAGAGGTGGGGCGGTGTGGATGGGCAGGACCGTTGGCGCCATGGATGGCGCCATCGAGCCCCCATGGATGGGTTTACGGCGTGTCCTGCCCACCCACACCGCCCCGCCATCCCACGGATAGCTCGCTGTTGCGCTTGCTTCGGCTGTTGCCGTTGCCTCTGCGGGTGCAGGGCGCAGCCCTGCAAAGCCCCCCTTCCCCATACCCCGCCGAATGGGTATACAGTCGACCCATGCCGGCACCGTGCCGGAATGAACCCTGGGAGGGGACCATGCGCAAGACCTTCAAGACCCTGCTGCTGGCACTGCCGCTGTGCCTGGCCGCGCTCTCGGCGCAGGCCGCCGATGGCGCCGCAGGCCGCTGGAAGACCATCGACGACAAGACCGGCAAGGTGAAGTCGATCGTCGAGATCACCCAGGCCGCCAACGGCACGCTGACCGGCAAGGTGGTCGACATCCTGCACTCGGACAAGGGCCCGAACCCGGTCTGTGACGGCTGTGAAGGCGCCAACAGGAACAAGCCGGTGAAGGGCATGACCATCCTCTGGAACCTGAAGGCCGACGGCGCCAACAAGTGGTCCGGCGGCACCATCCTCGATCCGGCCAATGGCAAGACCTACAAGTCGAAGATGGAACTGCAGCCCGGCGGCACCCGGCTGGACGTGTCCGGCTGCATCGCCTTCATCTGCCGCGCGCAGACCTGGCAGCGCGAATAAGCGCCTTGGCCCCCGCTTGAACCCCGTGACCCGGCCCCGGCCGGGTCACCTCGTTGCGGGCATGCGATACTCTGCGGTTCCCCTCGGCTTCACCCCGCGACCATGACCCGTACCGCGCTCGTCACCACCGCCCTGCCCTACGCCAACGGCCCGCTGCACCTGGGCCACCTGGTCGGCTACATCCAGGCCGACATCTGGGTGCGTGCGCGGCGAATGAGCGGCGGCAGGGCCTGGTTCGTGTGCGCCGACGACACCCACGGCACGCCGATCATGCTGGCCGCGGAAAAGGCCGGGGTCACCCCGGAAACCTTCATTGCCAACATCCAGGCCAGTCACGAACGTGACTTCGCCGCCTTCGGCGTGGCCTTCGACCACTACGACTCCACCAACTCGGCGGCCAACAAGGCGCTGACCGAGCAGTTCTACCTGAAGCTGGAGGCAGCCGGCCACATCAGCCGCCGTTCGGTGGCGCAGTTCTACGACCCGGCCAAGGGCATGTTCCTGCCCGATCGCTACGTCAAGGGCATCTGCCCGAACTGCGGCAGCCCCGACCAGTACGGCGACAACTGCGAAGTGTGCGGCGCCACCTATGCGCCGACCGACCTGAAGGAGCCGCGTTCGGTCATCTCCGGTGCCACGCCGGAAATGCGCGATTCGGAACACTTCTTCTTCGAGGTAAGCCACTTCGATGCGTTCCTGCGCGAATGGCTGGCCGGCGACGTCGCCCTGCCGGGGGTGAAGGCCAAGCTGGGCGAGTGGCTCAATGCCGAGGGTGGCCTGCGCGCGTGGGACATCTCGCGCGATGCGCCGTACTTCGGCTTCCAGATTCCCGGCCAGCCGGGCAAGTACTTCTACGTCTGGCTGGACGCGCCGATCGGCTACCTGTCCAGCTTCCAGACCCTGTGCGGCAGGATCGGCGAGGACTTCGACGCGCACCTGCGCGCCGGCACCGCCACCGAGCTGCACCATTTCATCGGCAAGGACATCGTCAATTTCCACGGCCTGTTCTGGCCGGCCGTGCTGCATGGCACCGGCCATCGTGCGCCGACGCGCCTGCACGTGAACGGCTACCTGACCGTGGACGGCGCCAAGATGAGCAAGTCGCGCGGCACCTTCGTGATGGCCCGTACCTTCCTCGACGCGGGCCTGGAACCGGAGGCACTGCGCTACTACTACGCCGCCAAGTCCAGCGGTGGCGTCGACGATCTCGACCTGAACCTGGGTGACTTCATCGCCCGCGTCAACGCCGACCTGGTGGGCAAGTTCGTCAACCTGGCCAGCCGCTGCGCCGGCTTCATCAGCAAGCGCTTCGACGGCCAGCTGGCCGCGCAGCTGCCTGATGCCGCGCAGTACCAGCGCTTCGTCGACGGCCTGGCACCGATCCGTGAAGCCTACGAGCGCAACGACCCGGCTGCGGCGATCCGCCTGACCATGGCCCTGGCCGACGAAGCCAACCGCTACATCGACGACGTCAAGCCATGGGTCATCGCCAAGCAGGAAGGCGCCGACGCGCAGCTGCAGGCCGTGTGCAGCCAGGGCCTGAACCTGTTCCGCGTGCTCGTCACCGCACTGAAGCCGGTGCTGCCGGCCACCGCCGCGCAGGCCGAGGCCTTCCTGGCCGCGCCGGTGAACGACTGGACCGAGCTGGCGCAGCCGCTGCTGGATCACCGCATCGCCGACTACACCCCGCTGTTCACCCGTATCGACCCGAAGAAGATTGACGCCATGATCGACGCCTCCAAGGACACCCTGCAGCCGGCCGCTGCCGCTGCCCCCTCTGCCAAGCCGGCCGCCCCGGCCCCGGCCCCGGCCAAGGACGAAGCAAAGAGCGCCGACGCGCCGGCCTACATCGGCATCGACGATTTCGCCAAGCTCGACCTGCGTATCGGCAAGGTGCTGGTGTGCGAGTTCGTGGAAGGCTCGGACAAGCTGCTGCGCTTCGAACTGGACGCCGGCGAGCTGGGCAAGCGCCAGATCTTCTCCGGCATTCGTGGCAGCTACGGCGAGCCGGAGCAGCTGGTGGGCCGCAACGTGGTGTTCATCGCCAACCTGGCCCCGCGCAAGATGCGCTTCGGCCTGAGCGAAGGCATGATCCTGTCGGCCGGTTTCGACGGTGGCGCGCTGGCGCTGCTGGACGCCGACAGCGGCGCGCAGCCGGGCATGCCGGTGCGCTGATGCCTGCAGCGGGCGCGGCCACCGCCGCGCCCGCCGGCAGCACCGGCCACGGGGCACGCGATGGGAGGCAACGGAATGGAACTGGCGCTGTTCGACTTCGACCACACCGTGACCACCTGCGATACCTATGGCCGCTTCCTGCGCCGCGTGGCCACCGCCGAACAGCTGGCGCAGGCGTGGTGGAAGGTCGGCCCGTGGCTGGCTGCGTACAGGCTGAAACTGATCTCGGCCGAACGCATCCGCGCACGCGTCACCCGTTTGACCTTCAGTGACCGCCACAGCGATGACATCGCCACGCTGGCGGCCGGCTTCTCGCGTGAGTTCCTGCCCGACGTGGTACGCCCGGAAATGCTGGAGCAGATCCGCTGGCACAAGGAACAGCAGCACACCGTGGTGATCGTGTCCGGTTCGCTGGACCTGTACCTGCAGCCATGGTGCGAGCAGCTGGGCCTGCAGCTGATCTGCAACCGGTTGGAGAGCCGGGACGGACGCCTGACCGGCCGTTACGTCGGCGGCGACTGCGGCCCGCGCAAGGCCGAGCACATTCGACGCCGGTTCGATCTGTCGCGCTACGTGCGCATCCATGCCTACGGTGACAGTGCCGAAGACAGGCCGATGCTGGCGCTGGCCCACGAGCGCTGGTTCCGTGGGAGACCCTTGAAGTGAACTTGACGCGCAGCCTTCGCCACGCATGAGCCTGATTCCGCCCCTGACCGAACGCCTCGACCGCCTGCTGCCGCAGACCCAATGCGGGCAATGCGGCTACGACGGCTGCCGCCCGTATGCTCAGGCCATGGCGCGCGGCGACGCGGGCGTGGACCGCTGCCCGCCGGGCGGAGATGCCGGTGCGCGTGCGCTGGCGCAGGTGCTGGGCGTACCGGCGATTCCGTTCGATCGTTCGCGCGGCGAGCACAAGGCACCGCAGGTGGCAGTGATCGTCGAAGCCGACTGCATCGGCTGTACCAAATGCATCCAGGCCTGCCCGGTGGATGCCATCGTCGGTGGCGCCAAGTACATGCACACGGTCATCGCCGACCTGTGCACCGGCTGCGAGCTGTGCATCCCGCCATGCCCGGTGGACTGCATCGAGCTGGTGCCAGCGTAGCCACCGGACCAACCGGCAGTGGAGCGGCGGGGTAGAGTCGACTGCTAGTCGACTGCTCTTCGTTCCGGCGGCGCAAAACCGCGCGCTGCGTGCGATAGTCGGCCAACAGTCGACTCTACCCCCTCCCTGGTGGGAGGTGACCTTGCCTGCCGTTACGGTACTGCCGCCGTCACCACGATCTCGACCTTCCAGTCGGCGTGGGCCAGCTTGGCCTCGACCGTGGCACGTGCCGGGGTCGCGCCTTCAACCACCCATTCGTCCCATGCCTTGTTCATGCCGTCGAAGTCGGCCATGTCGGCCAGGAAGATCTCCGCACGCAGCACGTGCTGGCGGTCACTGGCGACCAGCGCCAGCAGCTTGTCGATCTCCGCCAGCACCTGCCGGGTCTGGCCGGTGATGTCCTGGCTGGTGTCCTCCGGAATCTGGCCGGAGAGGTAGGCGACCTTGTTGTATACGGTCATTTCGGACATGCGCGGTCCGACGTCGTAACGCTCCATCATGGGCGTGGCTCCTGCGGTTGATCAGGCCTGCATTGTCCTCCAAACCGGTCGACGGTGGGTGCACGGGTGCCCTCCGCGATACGTCATTACCGGGCTCCGACGGTCCCACTGGTCAAATGACGATGACAGGCGCACGATGCGCCACGCCCGCGTTGACACCGCCCTCGCCCCTCCTGCCGCACCCTTGCGCCGATGACCGCCCCCGTCGATTCCACCACTGCCCCTTCCACGCCAACCTGGAAGCGGGTTGCCACCATCGTCATCCCGCTGCTGATCCTCGCCCTGGCCCTGCACGGCCTGGCCAATGAGTTCGACGAGCACGGCTATCGTGCGATCCGCCAGGCGTTCCGGCAGCTCAGCGGCACGCAGATCGCGCTCACCGTGGTACTCGGCCTGGCCAGTTACGCCTGCCTGATCGGCTTCGATGCCATCGGCCTGCGTCGCAGCGGCATCCGCGTGCACCCCGCGCGCGTCGGCATCACCGCGTTCCTTGCGCACACGTTGGGCCAGACCGTGGGCTTTGCCGCGTTGACCGGTGGCGCGGTGCGCCTGCGCGGCTACCGCGGCGCCGGCCTGGATCTGGCGCAGATCGGCCAGGTGGTGCTGATGAGCACGCTCGGTTTCGTATTCGGTGCATGGCTGTTGATCAGCGTGGCCCTATGCATGGAACCCGCCGCGGCAGCGTTGGCATTGCCATTGAATCCCGATGCCGTGCGCATCGTCGGCATCGTTGCCCTGCTCGCCTATCTCGGCACCGTGCTGCTGGTCGGCCGCGACGGACGGCAGTTCAGTGTGCTCGGTCACGCCTTGTGGCTGCCCGATCGCCGCACCATGATCGGTGTCACCGTACTCAGCGTCGTCGAGCTGGTGCTGGCCAGTGCCGCGTTCTACGTGCTGCTGCCGGACTCCACGCCAACCGGCCTGCCGGGCTTCGTCGGCCTCTACCTGGTGGCAGTGCTGGCCGGCCTGGTCTCCACCGTGCCCGCAGGCCTGGGTGTGTTCGAGTGGAGCCTGCTGAAGCTGTTGCCGCAGGTGGCACCGGCAGCGGTGCTGGCGGCAGCACTGATCTACCGCGTCACCTACTACGTGCTGCCGCTGGTGCTGGCCACCCTGCTCGCCCTTGCGCCGGCCCTGCGTCAGCCGCTGCAGGCCAGCGCAGGGGCAACCCGTGCCGGCTGGAACGCGCTGCGCCCGTGGCTGCCGCAGATCATCGCGCTGGCGGTGTTCAGCATCGGCGCCGCGCTGGTCATCGACGGCACGCTGCCGACGCCACGCCGTCACCTGGTGAACGCCTCGCTGCCGATTTTGGAAACCTCACACCTGATCGGCAGCCTCAGTGGCGTCGCGCTGCTGCTGATCGGCCAGGGCCTGGCCCGGCGCAGCCACGCCGCGTGGATGCTGGCGATGGCGGTGTGCGTTGTCACCCCGTTGCCGCTGTGGCTGCGCGGCGGGCAACCATTGATCGCCGTCTCGGCGGTGCTGGTGGCGATGGCCTTGTGGGCTGCACGCCGCGAGTTCTACCGCCAGGGCGCGCTGCTGGATGAAGCCTGGTCGTGGCCGTGGCTGCGCAATCTGGGTCTGGTGCTGGTCGCCGTCACCTGGCTGCTGTTCTTCACCTACAGCCATGTCGAATACCAGAACGAGCTGTGGTGGCAGTTCGCGTTGTCCGGCAACGCACCGCGCGCGCTGCGTGCGTTGCTGGTGGTGGCGATCGCGCTGGTGATGTTCGGCCTGGCCCGCCTGCTGCACAGTACGCGCAGCCCGCTGCCGGCCGCTGACGAGGCCACGTTGCAGTCGCTGGCACCGGTGCTGGCCGGGGCCACCGATACCCAGGCCTGCCTGGTACTGACCGCCGACAAGGCGGTGCTGCGCGATGATGCGAAACAGGGCTTCGTGATGATGCAGCGCTATGGCGGTTCGCTGATCGCGATGGGTGATCCGGTCGGCCCGCCGGACGTGGCCCGTGCACTCATCTGGCGCTTCCGCGAAGAAGCCGACCGGCTCGGCCTGCGCCCGGTGTTCTACCAGGTGGGCGAGACCTACTGGCAGACCTATCTCGACCTCGGCCTGGGCCTGGTCAAGCTGGGCGAGGAAGCGATCGTGCCGCTGCACGATTTCGGGCTGGAAGGCCGCGAACGCGCCGATCTGCGCCAAGCCTGGAACCGCGGCAGGCGCGGCGGCCTGTCGTTCCGCGTGGCACCGGAGGAGGAGGTTCCCGGCCTGCTGCCACGTCTGCATGCGATCTCCAACGCATGGCTGGAGGACAAGGCCGGCGATGAGAAGGGCTTTTCGCTGGGCAGCTACGACCCGGATTACCTGGTGCGCTTCCCGGTAGCACTGGTCGAAGCCGAGGGCCAGATCGTGGCATTCGCCAACCTGTGGCAGGCACCGGCCGGTGCCGAGCTGTCGGTGGACCTGATGCGCCACGTCAACGAAGCGCCGAAGGGGACGATGGACTTTCTCTTCATCGAATTGTTCCTGTGGGGCCGCGCGCAGGGCTATGCGCGGTTCTCGCTGGGCATGGCGCCGTTGTCCGGGCTGGCCCAGCATCGGCTGGCCGGTCGCTGGAACCGCCTGGCCGGCCTGCTGGCGCGGCATGGCGAACGCTTCTATGGCTTCAGTGGCCTGCGCCGCTTCAAGTCGAAGTTCGATCCGCAGTGGCGGCCACGCTATCTCGCGGCGCCCGGCGGCATGCATCTGCCGGCCGCGCTGCTGGATGCCACGCGCCTGATCTCGCTGGATCCGCGGCGGAACTGAAGCCGCGATGCGTCGGGCATGGCTCGACGCTACCCGCTGCTCGGTAGGTGTCGACCTTGGTCGACATGCAACCCCAGCGCCGACCAAGGTCGGCGCCTGCCAAGCGCTACATACCGCCCTTGAGGATCACTTCGGCCAAGCGATCGTAGTCCCCCCCGAAATGGTGATCACCCGGCAGCTTCACCTTCCTCACCCCGTCATTGGCCGGCAGGTCCGGGCACAATGCGTCCTCATCCTTGTCGCCGAACACGCACAGCGTTTTTTCTGCCGGCAGCCTGGCCACTTCCGGGGCGATCGGCAAGCCATCGCCGCCACCGCCCAGCCAGTTGCTGACATGGAATTCGAAGTCGGCCTTCCTGCCCACCGATAGCAGCACGATGCGCTCCAGCCCCTCACGGGTACCGGCATCGAGCTGGTTGATGGTGGCAGGCAACACATCGGCACCCTGCGAGAAACCAATCAGCATCACCTTGTCTCGGTGCCACTGCTGGCGGTAGTGGTCGATGATCTTCTGCAGGTCGCCGGCAAAGCCCTTCGGTGTGCGCTGGCTCCAGAAGTAGCGCAGCGAGTCGATGCCCACCACCGCCACGCCATGCGCGTTGAGTGACGACGCCACGTTCTTGTCCAGGCCCGCCCAGCCACCGTCACCGGAGACGAACACCGCCAGCGTATCGCCGCTGGTGGCCGCTGGCATTTCCACCACCGGCAGGCCCTTCAGTGCAGCAGGCGGCGGTGCCAGGCTGACGCCGGCCTGCGCGCCAATCACCCGCGCCGCCGCCACCAGGCCCGGTGATGCATCACCGCGCGCAGTGCGCTTGAACTCACGCGCCATGGCCACCTGCTGTACGAACCGGCTGGCCTGGCCCGCCCTGCAGCCGTTGTCACCTGCCGCACTCAACCACGGAAAATTCAGTTCGGCCGGCTGCAGCCTGTCGCGCTTCACGCCATCGCCGCAGACCATGCGCTGGTGGCTGTGGTCCGGGCAGAAGCCGGTGGTCAGCACACCGGCGAAAACCTGGGTGTCGGCCTGCGCTGCCAGCGCGTAGGCCATTTCGGCACCTTCACCATCACCGCCGACCAGCGGCAGGTGGTAGCCGGGCAGATGCAGCGAGGCCTGCAGCCAGCGCGAGAAATTCTCGACGTCACCGGAACCGAACGAACAGGTCGGGTCACCCTCGCGCTTGAGCACACCGCGCAGATGCGCAATGTCCACTGCCGCCACCAGCGCGCCGTCGGCACGCAGGGCCTCGATCGGCAGGCGGCTGGTGTCACCGCCGGCAGTGGGTTCGTGGAACCAGATCACCACCCGTTTCGGCGTGCCGGCCGGCATGTGCACCGGAATCTGCTCGAACCGCCCATGGCTGAACTGCTGCGGGGTCACCGCCGCCGTTGCCGGCAGCGTGGCCAGCGCCAATACCACACCCATTGCCCTGCCCAGCCCTGCACGCTTCATGTCGCATCCCCGATGGAATGCGCACACGATACGCCGCCGCCGCGTGCACGGCACGTACCGGCGCAGGCCGTTGGGGATTCAGTCGGCCGCGGCCTGGCGGCTGCGACGGTACAGGGCCGTCGCCAGGTACAGAAGCCAGCCGACGATCACTGCGATCACCACTTTCTGTCCGAGCCCGCGCGGTGGCCCAGCGCGCCACAGCACGTGCAGCCACAGCAGCACGAAGGCCAGCCATGCCCAGCCCCAGAGCAGGTCAGCGGCGGGCTGCCAACCCGGTTCCCGGCGCAGGTACCACGCCTGCAGCAGCATGCCGACGCAGGCACACAGGAACGCCGTGTTGGCTGCCAGCCCGTGGATGAACGGCGCCAGCAACGGGGTCGCTTCAGGCAGCCAACTGTCGCCGATCGCCACCGTCGCCAGGCCCAGGGCGGAAACCGTGAACAACAGCGGTGCGGCCGCACTGCGCCGTGGGCCGATGCTGCCGCGATACAGCGCAACGCCGAGTGCCGCAATGGCCAGCGCCAGCACGCAGTAGGCAGCGCGCAACGCCAGCCCCCACGGCCCGTGCAGATACAGGCTCAACGTCGCCCGCACCCAGTCCAGATCACTGCGCGCAACCTGGGTCCACAGCGCGGTTGCCACGAACAGCAGCAGCGCCACCAGTGCCAGCACCGCCACCGGACGCGCACGGCTCATGCTGCGTCCTCAGGATGCCGCGTCTTCCATTCGGCCAACGCCTTGCGGTAACGCTGCAGCTCCTCGGAGTACAGGTCCAGCACGCACAGCGGGCAGCCGCTGCCGCAGCATTCGTTGGGACCGGGTTCTTCCGGTGGTAGCGGGCGTGGATCGGGATCAGGGACGGACACGGTCGGAAGCGACGATCAGTGGAAGCAGGCCCCAGTGTACCGGGCTGGCTCAGCGGGCCAGCTGTCGGCGCAGGTTCTCCCGAGCGGCCGCATCCAGCCGTTGGTGGAAGAAGTCACTGAGGAAAATCCGCGGCGCCCGCAGCAGGCCCTGCAGGAACCGACGGCGGCCGGCGCGGTACAGGAAGCCCGGCACCACGCCCTTGTATTCGTCGGCCACGCCACGGTCATAGGCGGCAAACACCGGCTCCGGCGCGGCCAGGATCGCCATGTCGCAGTCCAGGAACAGCGCCGCCTCGGCATCCACATCCTGCGGACCCAGCTCACCATGGCGGGCGGTCAGCAGGATCAACTGCCCGACGCGTGCGGCATCCACTGCGGCCAGCTCCGGTGCCTGTGCGATCGCCTGCAGGGCCAGCTGCGCCGAACGGGCCTCGTTGTCCTTGCGCCCCGCGTGGTAGATCGCATCGTGGTAGAGCACGGCCAGATAGATCTCGGCCGGCTGGGTCCAGCCAGGGCCGTCGGCCACCTCCTGGCAGTGCTGCAGCACGGCGCGTACATGGCCGAAGTGGTGGTAGGCCCGTGGCGGCGTTGCATAGCTGTCCTGCAGCGCCTGCCACTGCGCCGGGGCAAGCGTCAGCGGTGAGAAGTCCATGCCCGGATCATCCCGCCTGTGCCGGCGCCGGGCAAGCTGGCGGTTTTTTCACCACGCACTCACAACGCTTGCCGGGCGGGGCCCGGAGCCAGTTGTCCACAGCTTTGTCGAGCGCTGGTCCACATCGGTTGTGGATGACCGCGGCGCCGACCAACGGTCGCTGCAGCCTGACATCCATGGGAATACACTCGCCACAGGCGGGAGCGCCCGCCGCTGCCGGGAACCGTCATGTACCGTTCTGCCGCCCATTGCCTCACCCTTTCGCTGCTGGCCTTCTGTGCTCCTGCCTTCGGCGCAGGCCAGGCACCGCCCGCCGATGTGGTGACGACCCCGACCATCACCGTGTCAGCGGTACGCGTGCCGACCCCGGAAGAAGTGTTCGCCATTCCCGCAGACCTGCGTGCGATGCTCCAGAAGCAGGTGATCCAGCGCAGCTACTCCCGCGACCAGCGGTTGCAGGCGCTCGTGGAGATGATCTTCGGCCAGCACGGGCTGGACCTGCAGTACGACGCCAATGCGACCTACACCGTCAGCGATATCTGGCAGCACCGCCGCGCCAACTGCCTGGCCTTCACCCTGCTGTTCGTGACGCTTGCGCGGGAGGCGGGCATCCAGGCGCGCGTGCAGGAAGTGGGGCAGGTAGTGTCCTGGTACCAGGACCAGGACGCGGGCGTGGTCTACAGCGTCGGCCACGTCAACGCCGGTGTCGACGTCGGCGGGCGTTTCGGTACCGTCGATCTGGATCGCAACGTGCTCTATGACCGCCGTGGGCCGGTTCCGGTCAGCCGTGCGCGGGCATTGGCGCATTTCTACAACAACCGGGGTGCGGAGCGCCTCGCCGACGGTGACTTCGGCGGCGCGCGTGCGTTCTTCGACGCTTCCCTGGGCCAGGACAGCGGGTTCGCTCCGGTGTGGAACAACCTCGGCGTACTCGCCCACCGCGAAGGCAACACCGAGGCGGCGCGGCAGGCGCTGGACCGATCGCTGCAGCTGGACGGCCGCCAGGATGCCGCACTGACCAATGCCTCTGCGCTGTTCCGCAGCCTGGGCTTGACCGCACAGGCGCAGTCACTTGAGCGCCGGCTGAAGTCGGTGCAGCGCGAAGACCCGTTCGCGCAGTACATGTTCGGCGCCAAGGCCGAACGCGCCGGCCAACTGGACGAGGCGATCCGCCATTACCGGCAGGCCGTGCGCCTGTACGACACCGCGCATCAGTTCCACTTCGGGCTGGCACGCGCCTATTTCCTGGCTGGCCAGCTCAAGCGCGCCGATCGTGAACTGCTGCGTGCACGGGAACTGGGGGGCGCGCCGGAGCAGGCGCGCTACCAGGCCAAGCTGGACAGCCTGGCCCGCTGGCGCGCGCAGCAGCAGGCCAGGCGCTGAAGGCGATCAGGCCTTCTTGAGGAAGCAGGTCTTCAGGACCAGGCCCTTGATCTTGTCCGAGTTGCCTTCGATGTGCTCGGCATCATCTTCGACCAGGCGGATGTTGCGGATCACGGTGCCCTGCTTGAGCGGGATCGAGGAGCCCTTCACTTTCAGGTCCTTGATTACGGTGACGGTGTCGCCGGCCTGCAGGGTATTGCCGTTGCTGTCACGCACGACCAGGGTGGAGCCCGCGCTTTCTTCGGGGGTCCATTCGAAGCCGCAGTCGGCGCAGATCCAGAGCGCACCATCGGCGTAGGTGTTTTCCAGGGTGCACTGCGGGCAGGCGGGGGCAGAAGACATCAGCAAGTACCTCAAAGTGAATCAACAGCCGCCATTGTAACCGCCTGGCTTCCCTGCCCCTTTTCCAGGCAGGCCCCGGGCTGCGCACCTGGCCCGACACACAACGGCACGCCCCCGGAACTTGCAGTCGGCGGCGAACTACAGCAGAGTGCGCGGCCCCTGATCGACCCCGGAACTTCCCATGCGCCTCGGCATCGACTTCGGTACCAGCAACTCCGCCGCCGCCATCGTGCATGAGGGAAAGCTGCTGCCGATCCGCTTCGGCGACGCCGAACAGTTCCGCACCAGCGTGTACTTCCCCGGCGTGGTGCCCGACCCGGATGACTTCCAGCTCGATGATGGGCAGGAACACCAGCTGCAGCAGATGATCGACAGCGCTGCGCGCGCGGCCCGCGCCGCCGGCCAGGAACGCACGCCACAGGCACTGCGCCGCGAAGCCCTGCGCGCACTGCGACGGGAGTGGATGGAAGCGCGCGCCGGCAAGGAACGCAGCGCCAGCGACCTGCTGCAGAACGCGGTCTATGGCGATGACGCGCTGGAAGCCTATTTCGAGGAACACGAAGGCAACCTGGTGCAGAGCCCGAAGTCGATGCTCGGCTACAACCTGCACCCGCGCGCCAAGCAGACCATCACCGGCATCGCCGCGCACATCCTCGAGCACATCCGCCTGACTGCCAGCGCCCAGCTCGGCCAGCCGCTGCGTGCCGCCCTGCTCGGCCGCCCGGTGCAGTTCCGCAGCTCGATCGGCGCGGCCGGCAACGACCAGGCGCTGGACATCCTGCGCGAGGCCGCCACCCAGGCCGGCTTCGACCAGATCGATTTCCTCGAGGAACCGGCCGCGGCGGCCATGCATTACCACGCCGAAAGCCGCGAGCGGCACCAGGCGGTGATCGTCGACATCGGTGGCGGTACCACCGACATCGCGCATGCCGAAGTCGGCGGCGATGCTGCGCCACGCATCCACCGCGCGTGGGGTATTGCCCGCGGCGGTACCGACATCGACCTGGCGCTGAGCCTGTCCAGCTACATGCCGCTGTTCGGCCGCGGCATCACCCGCGTGCCCGCCCACCACTACGTGGAAGCGGCCACGGTGCAGGACATGACCCGCCAGCGTGACTTCCGCCAGCACAAATACGATCACGTCGACGATCCGTGGCGCGCGCGCCTGCAGGCCCTGCAGGACACCGGCAATACCGCCCGCCTGTACCGCGATGTGGAACGCGCGAAGATCGCCCTCAGTGCCGCCAGCGAGCACCGCAGCACGCTGGACTACATTGCCCGCGACCTGCATGCCGACAGCAGCGCCGCCGGCCTGGCCGCTGCCGCTCACGGCTACCTTGAACAGATCCGGGAACTGCTGGCCCAGGTCCGCAGCGACATTGGCGGCGACCCGGATGCGGTGTTCCTGACCGGCGGCATGTCCCGCGCCGGCTACCTGCGCCAGGCCGTGGCCGAGGCCTTCCCGGGCGCCCGCATGGTCCACGGCGAGCCCTCGCTGGGCGTGGTCCAGGGCCTGGCACTGGCGGCAGCCAGCCCGGATTAACAAAACGTTACGCGGTCTAAGTTACTCTTGGTCGGCTAGAACCCCGCTGCACCTTCCACTGGCCACGCCGGTGTGTGTCCACGGTGCAGCCTGGCCCGCCTGCGGGCCTAGCGGCCATGCCTTCCTGGCTCGTTCATGGTCCGCGCAGCACCTGAGCCGCCATCGAGACCCGCTTTGGGCACCCGCCAGGCCCCTGTGGCCTTACAACCTGACGCAGCACCTGCACCCATCGACTGCCGCCGTTGTGACGCGGTCTGTTGTCGGCTGCCCGTGCTGCTGCAGCCCGGCGACCACGTGCCTGGCCAGTTCCTGTCACGCGACTCCCACGGCCGTGCCGTGATGGCGCGCAACGAGGAAGGCTGGTGCGCGGCGATCGATCCCTATCACCTGCGCTGCACGATCTATTCGCAGCGCCCGGCGATCTGCCGCCAGTTTTCGATGGGCGGCGATGACTGCCGCCGCGAGCGGCAGGACTACCTGCGCCAGGCTGATGCCTGGTCGCTTTCCTCCCCTTCCACCTGACAGGAGCAACCATGCCCCGCAAGGCAAAGACCCCCGCGAAGGCCAGCAACAGCATCCGCAGCGAACGCAAGGGCGCGGCCGCCAGCACCGTGGTCAGCAGCGATTCGATCGCTTCGGACCTGGCAGCGTTCCGCAAGGCCGGTGGCAAGATCGAAGTCCTCGGCACCACCTGGGCGCTGAAGAAAGCCAGCTGACCCAGCACCGACCGCGGCGGCGCTGCCGCCGCGGCCTGCCGGACCGCGCTCAGCGATCCAGGCGTACCCTCACACTGCCCGAGTGCGACTGGATGCGGATGTCTCCATCACCGCCGCCCAGACGCGTGTCGAGATGGCTGCCCGGCCCATAGCGCGGCCGCTCCACCTGCCCGGCATCGCTGTTGATCGAGCCGCTGAAGCTGTTCACCGACAGCTGTGCCGACACCGTGCGCGGCAGGCTCAGCGTGACCGGGGCACTGACCGATTCGACATTGATGCGGCCACCGGGCGCCAACCCGGCTGCTGCCAGATCGATGCTGCCCGAGACGGTCTCCACCGCCAACCGCTGCACGCGTCCGGCCTCCACCGCAACCCGGCCGGATACCGTCTGCGCACCGATATCACCGGACACGCCGCCGCCGGCCTCGATCCGGCCACTGACCGTATTTACGTCCAGCTTCGGCGTCTGCAGGCGTGCGCTGACACTGCCACTGACCGTGTTGAGTTTGCTGTCGCCGCTGCGGCCAGCCGCGCTGAGGCTGCCGCTGACGGTGTCGGCCTGCAGCCGTCGCACGTCGATGCCACTGATGTCCTGGCTGGCGCTGACCGTGCTCAACAGCAGTTCCACCGAGCGCGGCACGTTCAGCACCAGCGTCGCGCCACCATTGTTGCTGCGGCGCGGGTATTCAATCTCCCAGCGCACCCGGTTGGCGCTCTTTTCCTGGCGCAGCTGCAGGCCATCGCTGAGCGTGCCGGTGAGTTGCACATCATTGCGGCCCCAGCCACGCACGGTCACCTTGCCGGCCACGTTGCTCAGTTCGATGCGACCGCCCGCAGCCAAGGTGTGGCGCTCGTCGATGCGGGTGTCGGCCAGCGCCACGGCAGGGGACAGCAGCAGTGCGACACAGCAGGAAATCAGGGTTCGGGTCATGGGGGTCTCCTCAGGTCGTCAGGCCGGACTCGGCGGCATAGGCCGCCTGCCGGGTCAGTTCCAGCCGCAGCGCATAGGTGCGCTTGAGCTGGCCAAGCAGGTGCGGCGCGCGCGGGTCCTGCGCCAGTGCGGCACGGATCTGCGCCGCGCTTTCATCCAGTTCGTGCAGGGCCGGCTGCCATTCCGGCGCGCGCCCATCGGGCAGCGAGGCCACGGCCTGCTGGTACTGCTCGGTCATCGCAGCCGCCTGCAACTGCAGCGTGGACGGCACCGGTGTATCCGGCTGCGCATGCCACCAAGGGGCCACCGCGTAGATCGCCAGGCTGGCAGCCAGGGCAGCGCCGGCCGGCAACCACCAGCGGCGCCGCGAACGCGTTGCCAGGGCCACCACGCTGCCCGTTGGCGCAGGTGCTGCCTGTGGTTCACGCGGCGGCAGCCGGGCAGACAGGCGTGCCCAACCATCAGTGGGCACTTCGCGCTCATTCGGCAGCGCACGCAGCCGGGCCAGCAGGTCGTGATCGAAATCGTGTTCGTGCGTACTCATGTCATGTCTCCCAGCCGTGCGCGCAACAGGCCGCGCGCACGATGCAGCTGTGCCTTGGAACTGCCGACGGCCATCTGCAGCTGCTCGGCGATTTCCTGGTGTTTCCAGCCTTCGATGTCGTGCAGCACCAGTACCGCACGCGCCCGTGGTGGCAGTGTCGACAGCGCGCGCTCCAGGTCGCGCTCGGTGCCGGCGCAGCGGTCACGCACCGCCAGTTCCTGCAGGCCCCCGTCGACGTCGTCCAGACTGTCGTGATCCTGCCCGCCCGCCCGGCCACGCAGCTCCATGAGCGCGGCGTTGACGCCCAGCCGATGCAGCCAGGTCGACAGGCTGCTCTCGAAGCGGAACCCCGGCAGCGCTTTCCAGGCCTGCAGGAAGGCCTCCTGCAGCGCATCCTCGGCACGTGCCTGCTGGCCGCCACACAACCGCCACAGCACAGCGAATACACGCGGCGCGTGACGCCGGTACAGCAGTTCGTAGGCAGCAGTGTCTCCCGCAGCGGCCGCCCGCACCAGGGCGGGTTCGTCGACGGGGTCGTTGGCGGCAGGCAGCGCTGGCATGGTGGTGTCGAGCATATCGCTTGGATGCGGCGGCCCGGAAAAAGGTTTAGAGGTGATCGGCGATCAGGGACATGCAACCTTTTCGACGATGGCTGCATCCATGAAAGGTCTTCGAGAAAACACCTCCGGGAGTCCAGTCATGTCCAGCCCCGCCTGCGCCGCCGTGCTGGTGATCGCCGCCTGCGTCGTGCTGCAGGCATTGGGCCTGTCCCTGCAGCTGCGCACGGACAGTGGCCGCGCCTGCCTGCAGCAGCATCGCCAGGAACTGGTGTGCCTGGCCTGGGCACCGGCAGTCGAATCCACGGCAGGCGCCGGGTAACATCAAGGGCCGTTATTGCCACCTGTTGTCGCGCCATGATGTTGTCGCTGAAGGATCATCTCCCCGCCTGGACCCACCCCTGGCTGCATGACGTGGGTATCGCCGTGAAGATCCTGCTGACCCTGCTGGCCGCGTGGCTGCTGCGGGTGCTGGCACGGCGCCTCATCCGGCGTTTCGCCGAGCACTACACACTGCCACCGGAGATGGCGATGGGCGCCCGGCGGATCACCAGTTTCGTGGTCTATTTCAGCGCCCTGCTGTACATCCTCAGCCTGCTGGGCGCGTCGCCTTCGGTACTGTGGACGGCGTTCACCGGCTTTGCCGCCGTGGGTGCGGTGGCCTTTTTCGCGGCGTGGAGCGTGCTCTCCAACATCTTCTGCACGCTGCTGATCTTCACCACGCGCCCGTTCCGCCTGCATGACTACATCGAGGTGCTGGAGAACGGCGAGAAGCCGGGCCTGAAGGGCCGGGTGATCGATGTGAACCTGATCTACACCACGCTGCAGGAAACCGGCGACGGCCACGAGGGCACGGTGCTGCAGTTGCCGAACAACCTGTTCTTCCAGCGCACCGTGCGCCGCTGGCGCGACCCGGCACAGGCGCCTGGCGGCATCCAGGGCGACGGCTGAGGCGCGGTGTTCGGCAGGGCTTGCAGCCCTGCACCTGCCGAATCAACGTCAACGTCAACGGCAGAAGCTGGCTATCCGTGGGTAGGCGGGGTGGGTCCGGTTGAGGGGGACGCTGCAAGTACGTCCATGTAAGCTCGGTCGCCGCATCCATGCGGCTCACGCCCCCTCAACCGGACCCACCCCGCCTTCGACAGTTTTCCGCGAGCTGTCGGAACGACGCATTGCTCTGGTGGGTGTCGACCTTGGTCGACACGGTGGATCCACGCCATCCGTGGATGACTCATTCGATATCTGACAGATGTGTCGACCAAGGTCGACACCTACCAACAGCCGCGGAAATCTGTCAGAGGTGGGGCGGTGTCGGAGTGCGGGGTGTCTGATCTGGCCCCCTGAAAACGGACGCCATGAAGCCGTTTCAGGCGGCAGCCCGGAGCTGCCGGGCGTAGTTGTTAGGCGAGTGGTAGCCCAGCGCCGAGTGTAGCCGGGCTGGATTGTAGAAGCCGTGGATGT